>JAWLBS010000430.1:0-4091 GCA_041687575.1 Phycisphaerae bacterium
GCCGTGACGACAACGACCGGCGGCTTTCCGTCGTGCCCGGGGATCACCCCGCCCCGCGCCTGTGCCCAGAACCTGTGGGCGTCCAAGCCGCTGCTGATCTTGTCCAGCTCTACCCGGTAACCCACCATCCGTATCAACTCCGATTATGCACCGGTCTGCCTGATCCCGTTCGCCAGGTAAACACGAACGCCTGCGCAGATGAAGATGATCGTGAGAGCCGCGACGCCCCCGAACTCGCCCATGCTGTCGAACAGCCAGTATCCCAGGCCCATCGCCAGAAGGAACGCTGACCAGCGATCCAGCCGGCCGGCATGGCGGACGATGAATCCCGGACGGGTCGCTTCGCCCGCAGCCAGCGGGGCGAACAGGATCAGCCCGGCGACGGTCCCGATCAGCAGGCCGATGGACGCGAGCTGCAGGCTTCGCATGTCAGGGTAAACAGTGGCACCGACGGCCGCGCAGACAATGCCCGTCATCAGCGCGCCAAGCACCAGGATTGCCACTGGACGTAGAAATTTCATATGTCGACCTCCTCGACGCCACTTGGGCTGCCATTCTATTGTATTTCCCGCTGCCGGTCATCCGGGAAGTGTTGTCGCCTATGCATCCGCTGGCCGCTCCATCTCGACATGCGTCTCAGTTCCACCCGTACGTCGGAACCCGAATCGCTCGTACAGCCGGATTGCCCGATTTTCGTGCAGTACGCGGAGGCGCACCGGGACGTGTCTGGCCTTCGCCGTCTCGATGGCCTTTCCCAGCAACCGGCTGCCGATCCCCCGGTTCTGCCAGTCCGGGTGGACGACCAGCTCGCGGACCTGCACGTGGTCCGGGTGTTCGATGATCGCGGTAAAGCCGCACGGCTCGCCGTCAGCCAGGATGATCCGGTAGTCTGACGGGTCCCAGCCCTTGTCGAAGAACCCGTCCTGCACGGTCTCGTCCCATGAGCCGAACTGGCGCGTCACCACGTCGCGATAGGCTGCGTGGTGCAGCGCCCG
Organism: Phycisphaerae bacterium; assembly: GCA_041687575.1. Classification (GTDB taxonomy): domain Bacteria; phylum Planctomycetota; class Phycisphaerae; order UBA1845; family JANYLN01; genus JANYLN01. Next base: position 996 of record JAWLBS010000430.1, read on the forward strand.
CGCCAGGGCTTTGTCGCCGGCGGTTGCGGGACGGGTCGTGACCTCGACGCTCGTGATGCGGAGGCGACCGGTCGCCGCGCGGGCCTCGCTGCAGCCGCAGGGGCGTGAGCACGTCGCGGCGCGGGCTTGCTTCAACCGCTGGACCAGCTCCCACAGCGCCGTGCGGTTGCTGTCCCACTGCAGCAGCACGCGGGCCTGTTCGTACGAGACCCACCGCACGTGGCTGTGCTCACGCGACAGCCGGATGTCCGCATCCCCGACATCGAGAGCGAAGCTGTGCTCCGGGATCACGTACACATCCCGGCCCCACGCAGCGGCCGCGGCGAAGTGTGACTTCGGAATCGTCGTCATGCTGTCGAGGCGCATGAGCGTCCCGCCGACGCCGATCTCCTCGCACGTCTCGCGCAGGGCGGCTTGGGGCGGCGCCTCGTCGTCCTCCCCCCCGCCGGCGACGAACTGCCACCACCCGGCGTCGCTCCGCCGCAGCACCGCATACTCCACCCCGGCCGGCGTGCGGCGATAGGGGATCACCAGGACCTGGAAAGGGGCGCGCATGGCTCAGGGCTCCGCGGGACGATCATCGTCAGGAATGCTACATCCTATAACGCAAAAGGCGCCCCGCATCCAGCACTGGACCGCAAAAAAGCATTGTATCCCAAATGTACCCTGGTTATACTCGGGGTAAGAATGGAATACGCAGATGTCGGGGTGCCGACACGCGCGAGATGTCGTGGCTCACGACCAGGCAATGCTGTTGCCTGTGCGCCCGGGTTTCAGGAGCAGGAGAGGGAATATGATGCGTCGTCCACTAATGCTTGTCGTGTCGTTCGCGGTCCTGGTCAGCAGTGCGGCCGCCTATGGCCTGTCCGAGGTCCACGTCGACTTCCAGCCGATCGGGGCGACCACCGCCGCCGGCTACGTCCAGGTCACCAGCACCAACCGCATGGACAACGGCACGGCCGTCGACCTCGGCGGCGGGGTGCAGGGCGGCTGGACCGACTGGTTCCAGGGCGGCACGTCCAACCGCTCGGGTTACCCCAACGAGCTGACCCGCGATTTTCTCAACTGGTCGAGCAGTGCGCCCGCCGAGACCTTCCGCATGACCGGCATCGTGCCCGGCTCGTACGACCTGAAGATCTACTGCACCGATCCGCAGTTCCCCGACAAGCAGACCAGCTTCGCCATCGACGTCGATAACGACGGCGCAGCCGACACCACCATCACCATCAAGAACAACCTCGGCGAGCACGACAAGACGATCCCCGTGACGATCTCGGCGGCCGGCATCCTGTCGATCACCATCGACGGCATCGGCGGGGCGACCGGGGCGATCAACGGCCTGGACCTGGTCAGCGGCGCCCCAGACCTCACGCCCCCGGCGGCCGTGACCGACCTGCAGGTGACCGGGCAGACGACCACGCAGGTGATGCTCGCCTGGACCGCGCCGGCCGACGACGAGGGCGCCGGCGGGGCGGTCGGCTCATACGACGTCCGCTATTCGACCAGCGCGATCGATGCGGGCAACTGGGATGCCGCCACGCAGGCGGCCGGCGAGCCGAACCCCGCGAGCCCCGGCCAGACCCAGACCTTCACCGTTGATGGCCTGGCTGCGAGCACGACCTACTACTTCGCCGTCAAGAGCGCCGATGGCAGCAGCAACGTCTCGCCGCTGTCGAATGTCGCATTCGGCACCACCGAGGATCCCGACCTCACCCCGCCGGCCGCGATCGATGACCTGGCGGTCGCCGGCGTCGATTCCGATCGCATCACGCTGACCTGGACGGCCACCGGCGACGATGGCGCCACCGGCACCGCCGCCAGCTACGATATCCGCTATGCGACCGCCGCGATCGTCGATGACGCCGACTTCGCCGCCGCCACGCCGGCTACGGGCATCCCCGCTCCGCAGGCCGCCGGCTCGACCGAGACCTTTGACGTTACCGGCCTGACCCCCGGCACAACCTGGTGGTTCGCCATCAAGGCCTCTGATGAAGTGCCCAACACCTCGGCCCTGTCCAACGTCGTCTCGGGCGAGACGCTGCCGCCGGATGTGACACCCCCCGCCGCGATCGCTGACCTGGCGGTCGGGCAGATCGGCCCGCACAGCGTGGAGCTGACCTGGACCGCCCCCGGCGACGACGGCAATACCGGCACGGCTACCGCCTACGACATCCGCTACGCGACCGCCGCGATCAACGACGGCAACTGGGCCGCCGCCACGCAGGTCACCGGCGAGCCGCTGCCGCTGCCAGCGGGCACGGCCCAGACCTTCACCGTCAGCGGCCTGCCGGCCGAGACGACCTTCTGGTTCGCGATCAAGGCGGCCGACGAGGTGCCCAACACCTCGGCCCTGTCCAACGTCGTCTCCGGCACCACCGAGGCCGGCGGGCTGTTCTATGTCACCGACGTGACGGTCTCGGACATCAGCTCGACGAGCACCTCCTACGGCAAGACCTGGACGGGCAAGGTGACCTACGACGTGACCAGCGCGTTTCCGGAGGTCTGGACGTGGCTGGAGGTCTCGCTGGACCGCGGGCGGACCTGGCAGATCAACCGGGCGCACTGCATCGGCCACGCCGCCAGCATCGCCCCGGGCCCGGCCCGCCAGATCCAGTGGGTGATGGACACCAACCCGAACATCAACGTGGCGACTGACGCACGGTTCCGGGTGCGGGTCAACGAGGACCCGGCGTTCTACATCCAGCACGACACCGAGTCGCTGGACACTGTGGCCGACTCGCCGAACGAGTGCCCCAAGCCGATCTCCCAGGACGATCCGTACACGATGCTGGAGATGATGATCAACAAGGTATACCACCAGTTCGACCTGACGGACATCGGCGTGTACCGCTACCAGCTGCCAAGCCTGGTGCACCAGGTGTCGACCGCCAAGGGTCCGGAGATGCTCATAGGAATGGGTGTCTCCGACCGGCCGCCGAGTACCTCGTATCCCGGCCCGTATCCGCACCTGAAGTTCAAGGCGACCTACATCAAGATCGGCGAGATGGAGTTCGCCATCATCTCCAAGAACAGCATCCGCAACACGGTGGAGGTGGTCGAGACCGAAAAGCAGGCCATTCAGGACGCCCTGGGCAT
>JAWLBS010000431.1:0-4079 GCA_041687575.1 Phycisphaerae bacterium
GTCGCGGTCCGCGGTGGTCAGCGTGCCGGTGGTCGGGTCGGTCGATGTGACGACGGTCGCGGTCGTGTTGGGATTCGGGGTTCCCTTGGTGTTGCTGGTGGTCGCCCTGTTGCGTCTTGGCAAGGCGCTGCGGGCGGTTCGGTACAGGGGGTGATGTGCTTACTGGGGGGCACATGGGGCGCTGAAACATCGACGGCGGAAAGGATACCCTCACTTACGTTTCGGGCTCGTCTGGGCGCGGTGCAGGATGCGGGGAGTGTACGTTCGGAGCAGGGTGGCGGGCACAGCCCGCCCTACATGGGCTCGTCCGGGCACGGCGCAGGATGCGGGGAGTGGCTTCTCTTTCGATTGGCACGGCCCTGCAAACGACCGCAGGACCGCACCCGACGCAGAAGCGTTCTCGCCGGGATTCGGAGCGCGTTCAGGTCGGCGGCATTGAGTGAAAGCGGCGTCGTTGCCGCCGCAGTCCACATTGCCGCCGCACGATCCGCTTGGGATTTGGAGCCTTGACGCCGATCTCGGGCTTGAGTGAAAGGGGTGTCGTTGCCGCCGCCGCAGTCGTCGTTGTTTTCAATCTGTGTAATCTGCGAAATCTGCGGAAGGCCGTTCTCGCTCCGAGCTGCGGACGCCTGCGGATGGTTCGCAGGCTGGTCGAGGGCCTCGGCGATGGTGGCCTTCCAGTACGGCTCGAAGTCCGGCTGGCGGGTCAGGGCGGGCTTGTACTGGCGCAACTGCTCTAGCGGCATGTCGATCGACGGCATCGGCCAATGTTCCTGGTTTGGCGGCACTGGCTCCGGCCGCGGACGGGCGGCACGGCGGCGGGCGGTGCGGGTCGCGTCATCAACCCGTCGCGCGGCAACATATTAGGTCGAGCCGGGTGTTGCGTCCATCGTGCCGATCTTTCGGGGGTTAACCCCCCGCGCAGGGGGCCGGGGGTGTTTTCCAGGGGGGCAGACCCCGCTGGATCTTTCAGGTATCGTTGCCCCCAAGGGGATCGGACCGTGGGTTCGAATGCGGGCGTGCTACCAGGGGGGCAGACCCCCGGCCGCGATCGATAACATCTATAATCAAGTAGTGGACAGGCGGTGTCTTGTAATCTTCTGCAGAAGGAGTGGCACGATGTATTCGTATTCATGGCTCCTGGGCGGTGCGATCGCCCTGGGCCTGCTGCTGCCGTCGGCTGCTGCGCAGCAGGCCGATCGAGCGGCTGGGCCGCCGCCGGCGACCCAACCGTCCAACCGGCTTGAGACGCACCTGCAGGCGATCGAGCAGGCGCAGGACCCGTCGGCGGTCGTCGCTGCATTCAGCCGAGGCATCTCGGCCGGGGGCGAGTCCCCGCAACTGCTGGCGGCGTACGTCCAGCGGATGGTGGAGCTGGGGCGGCCGGAGATGGCGTATCACCAGGCCCGCACGCTCACCGAGCAGAACCGCGGCAACGGCACCGCTTGGGCGGTGCTGAGCTACACCGCCGCGCAGAATGGCCGGCTGGTGCAGGCGGTTTCCGACCTGGTGCAGGCGGTCGGCCGGAGTCCGAACGACCCGTTCGTGCAGGCACTGGCGGGTGAGCTGCTGGCGTGGTACGACAAGCAGAGCCCGCCGGTGAGCGATTCGCTGGCCGATGCCGTGGCCGACATCCGCGAGCAGCTGCAGGGTCAGCCGACCTTTGCTGCAGCCTACGACCAGGCCGACCGCGTTTTGACTCGCATTGCCGAGGCGGGACAGGGCGAGCCGCCGACGCGTCCGGCGCAGCCGTACTACGGCGGCGGTGTCGAGGACGCGCAGCCGCGCGCCGGGCCGCTGTACCGGACGCCGGGCATCTACGAGGACGGAGGCCTGGCCTCGACGTGGTATCCGCAGATTCCGGGCTTCATCGAGTACCCACCGGTGGTGCCGGAGTATGAAACGGCCTACCCGCTGGACGACTTCTGGTGGTGGTACCACTGGTTCCCGTACGGGCCGGGCATCTATCCGCGGCAGACGGTCGGGGCGGTTGTGGTCAACCCGCAGCTGTGGCGGCTGGGGCCGCTGCAGTTCGCACGGGTGGGGGACCGCTTCCACCTGCTGGGGATCGACCGGTCGCGGGTGGACCTCAGTGGGGCGGCCCGGTCCCTGGGGGCGATGTCCAGGGGCGACGTGAACCGCCGGTCGGTTGGACTGGGCAGCGACGGCCGGGCGGTTGCTCGCCAGCCTCTCGGTCCGCGGCTGGGCAATTCGGCGGCCCGGGTCGTGCCGCGCCACAGTGCCCTGCGGGCGTCGGTGATCAGCCCCGAGGCCCGCGGCATCAACCGGGCTGATGTCCCGCGCGTCTATGGCCCGCGGGGGCAGGCGGCGACTGGCGACATCCTGCGGAGCTACCGTGCAGGCACACCGGCCATCCGGCAGGGCGGGGCCGCGATAAGCACCCCGCGTTCGATGCAGATGCAGCCGCGCGGCTCACAGTCGGCTGCGTCGTCGATCAACCGGGTGGGCGTGCCGCAGCGCTCGATGACGCGCAGCGCCCCGACTTCGGTCCCGCGCGCGGGGATCTCGCGATCGGGGCCTGGTGTTCGCAGCGCGGGCCCGGTCGGCCGGTCGGTCTCGCCGGGGGGGCGCGGCCGGTAGCGGGGCTGTGCGCGGCGAAGGGTCTCTGACGGACGGAGCGCACCAAACGCAAGCGGACAGCGCTCCGCTTGGTAGAGATCCTTCACTGCGTTCAGGATGACAACCACGGCGGGCGCAGCCCGCCCTACGCTTCGTCCCAGATGACAAATCTGTTCAGCCTGCGCATTGTTGCCGGTGAGCCTGGCCGTATTCGACCGCCTCGTCGAGGAACGCCTCGATGTTCTCGAACGGCGTGCCGCTGACGATGCCGTTGCCGGCGGCGATGCACATGCCGCCGGCCGGGGCGTCGAAGGTGTCGATCAGGAAGCGGACCTCCTCGCGGACGCCGGCGGGGTCCTTTTCCTGCAGGGTGTGCTGCACGTCGATGCCGGCCAGAAAGGTGATCTTCCCGCCGTACTTGCGGGCGATCTCGCGCTCGTCCATGGTGTGCTTCTGGACGGGGTGGAACACGTCCACGCCGGCGTCGATCAGGTCGTCCATCAGCGGGGTGTTGTTGCCGCAGGAGTGCAGCCACCAGTGGACCCGCCCCTGGCGGAGCGTCTGGCCGATGCGGTCGTAGTAAGGCTTGATCAGCTCGTGGAAGATGCGGGGGCTCATCATCGACTGGGTCTGGTGGCCGAGGTCGTCGCTGGTCCAGAAGCCGTCGGGCTTCAGGTCGCGCAGGGCCCGGCGGATGTACCGCTGGTACTGGGCGGCCAGGGCGTCGTGGAGTTTGTGGACCATCTCCGGGCTTTCGTGGTAGTCGATCATGAGGTTTTCCATGCCGCGGAGCATCCAGGGCTTTTCGAAGAAGAGCGTCCACCAGCCGAACGTCAGGTAGCGGTCCTCGGCGCGGATCTTCTCCGCCTGGCGAGCCAGGTCGTCGAAGCGGGGGTCGGCCTCCGGGTCGGGGAGTTTTTCGACGAACTCGTCGAGCTTGGACCACTCGTCGATGACGACGTTGGAGTCGTGGCCGGCGCCGGCCCGGATCTGCCAGGAGAGGTTCATCTTCGCCGGTTCGACGCAGGGGATCCAGAGCATGGCGGCGTCTTCGGGGTAGCGGTCGAACTCGCGGAGGCGGTCGCCGTACTGCTCTTCGAGGCCTTCGCCCCACCACTTGGCGCGGACGAGGGGGATGCGGCTGGGGCCCTTGCGCTCGACGGCCCGTACGACCTGCTCTTTAGGCAGCGGCTGCCACTGTTTGCGGCTCATGGTTCGCTCCGGTTTCGGGGGTTACGCGTTTGGAGGCTTACATACCGCAAACGGGGGAAGATGACAAGGTGATGGGGTGGCAAGGTGACAACGTGACAACGTGACAACGTGACAACGTGACACGGTTCTTTCCGGGATTCGGGGGCTTGCACCGCCTGTCGGCTTGAGTGAAAGCGGCGTCGTTGGCACCGCAGTCCATGGACGTGCCGTGGCGAGGATGCAGGGCCGTGGCACCGCGGTTGCTGTCCCCTATGCCCTGTAACCTGTCCCCTGCCGTTTCACCTTGT
>JAWLBS010000432.1:0-4057 GCA_041687575.1 Phycisphaerae bacterium
GGGTTCTGGGTGGACGGACGCGTCTACAAGGTCGATACGGCCACCCGCACCGCCACGATCTTCTACGACCAGGGTACGGTGCTGGTCACCGCCGCCGAGCGCGAGGCCGCGGGCGTCGGCGAGCCGCAGTCGAGTTTCTCGCAGGTGCACGGGGTGGCCGTCGACGCCGATGACAACGTGTTCATCTGCGACCGGCTGAACCACCAGATCGTGATCCTCTCGCCGGACGGCGACGTGCTGGGCGCGTTGCCGGTGGACTACCCCGACTCGGTCGCCGTCAGTTCCGGCGGGGCCGTGTACGTCGTGACCCGCATCGGCAGCCAGACCGACCCGCGTTCGACGGGTGTGCAGTTGCTCAAGTTCGCCGACTGGCGGACCGAGACGACCCCGAGCATCCAGATGGTGCTCTCGGCGGTGAACCAGTCGTACCATCGTCAGCACCGGTCGTTCGTGAGGGTCAACGAGAGCACCGGCCACACGGACGTGTGGGTCGGCTACAAGGACATGGCCGTGCGGATCTACCGGGACACCGGCTCGAGCCTGGCGCTGCTGAAGGACTTCAACCAGATCAGCGGGCAGACATGCCTGAGCATCAACCACATGCAGGTGGATCCGCGGACGGACAAGGTGTACGTCCATACCGGCTTCCACAAAACGTTCTCGGTGGAGGACTGGAGCGATCCTTCGTTTGCGTACCAGCCGTTGATCTTGGCCGGCGACAGTGCGATCGACGCCCGGAACCGGCACATGTACGTGCGGGCGGGAAACAAGAGCAGGGGCACGATTGACCGGATCGACATCGACACGTTGCAGCCGGCCAATGCGGCGGGCACGACGACCAACGTCTTTACGGCGGACCTGTTCTTCTACAACTGGTGCATCAATCAGGGCACCAGCGACCTGGGGCTGGCGGTGGCGTCGAACGGGAACCTGGCGGTGCTGGGCGGCATCAGCGTGTCGCAGATCTCGGGCAGGGACATCTGGTTCCTCGACGGCGAGGAGGCCGGCGTTCCCTGGGCCCGCCGCTCGATCGCGCCGCTGAGCCGGCCCGGCTGCATCCGGTTCGACCTGAAAGGCAACCTGTACGTGGGGCAGCGGTCGGAGAATCCGGTGGTCCCGGCGGGCTTCGAGTCGGACTCGCTGTTCGCCAGCACGGCCGCCGACATCTACAAGTACAGCGCGACCGGCACGATGGAGAGCGGGAGCCTGTATCCGACGAATCCGTCGGGGCCCACCAAGGTCTACAACGTCAACAGCGGAGCGACGCAGTCGGAGTGCGTCACGCGGACCTCGCGGTTCGACATCGACGGGTACGGGACGCTGTACTACCCGACACCGCTGGCGCAGACCTGTTCGGTGATGGACAATGAGGGCAACGAGATATTGACATTCGGCACGTACGGGAACATCGACAGCAAGGGCGGCCTGCCGGGCGAGCTGGTTCCGACGATCGACGTGCCGATGTGCTACCCCAACAGCGTGGGCGTGTCCGAGGACTACATCTACGTCGGCGACCTGGGCAACGCACGCATCCTGCGGCTCCGCAAGAGCTATGCCTTGGAGGCTTCGTCGGCTCAGTACGATCCGGTTGCACCCGACCGGATCAACGACCTGGCCGCCGGCCTGCCCTCGTCCAGCCGGGTACCGCTGACGTGGACAGCCCCGCTGGACTTCGGCGCCAACGGCACCGGCCCGTTCGTCTGCGTCAGCTACGAGCTGCGCTACAGCAGCAGCCCCATCACGGATGATGCTTCCTTCCATGCCGCTACGCTGGCGGCGGGTCTGCCAGGTCCCAAGATGGGAGGCAGTGCGGAAAGTTTCAGTGTCAATGGCCTTTCGCCGCAGACCACGTACTACTTTGCGATCAAGGCTGTGGATCTCGCCGGCAACAGGTCGCCTTTGTCGAACGTGGCCGTTGCGACGACCGCACAACCCGAGCGGATCGATACGCTGGCCGCCGGCACACCCGGCTCGGCCCGTGTCCCGCTGACCTGGACTGCCGTTGACGACGGCAGCACGGGCTTTATGGCCGCCTATGACCTGCGCTACAGCACGGACCCCATTACGGATGATGCCTCCTTCGAGGCGGCCACGCAGGTCTCAAATGTGCCTGCGCCCAGCCTTGCCGGCAGCACGGAGGGTTTCACGGTCGGCTACCTGCAGCCGGAAACGACCTACTACTTCGCTATCAAGGCCATCGACGGCAATGGCCAGCCGACGCCGTTGAGCAACGTAATCACGGCGACGACCACCGCGGCTGTTGGCATCACCGATCTGGCCGCCGGCGTGGTGGGCTCGATTGACGTGCAGTTGACCTGGACTGCCATCGATGGCGGCAGCGCCCCTGTGGCTGCATCCTATGACGTGCGTTACAGCACGGCCCCGATTACGGACAATGCGTCCTTCGATGCGGCGTCACAGTCCGAGGGCGAACCGAACCCGAAACCGGCCGGCCAGGAGGAATCCTTCCTGCTGACCGGGCTGCAACCGGCTACGACCTACCACGTGGCGATCAAGGCCGTCGATGCAGCCGGAACGGCATCGCCGCTGTCCAACGTGATTACGATTACGACCATCGATGCGGATATCATCCGGCCGCAGTGGATCGGCGATCTGCAGGGCCGCCGCAGCAACACTGCCATGAGCGTCGATCTCACTTGGACGGCGCCGGCGGACTACGGCGCCGGCGGCAGCGGCCCGCTTGCCTGCGTCAGCTACGATCTGCGTTACAGCACGAACCCGATCGCGGATGACGCTGCCTTTGCGGCGGCCACCCCGGTTAGCGGGTTGCCTGTACCCAAGGCGCCGGGCCAGGCGGAGGCCATCACGGTCACCATGCCGGCCGGCGATAGCGCCTACTACTTCGCAATCAAGGCCCGCGACGGGGCGGCACCGCCGAACGAATCGGAGATCTCCAACTGTGCCTCCGCCCGCTCGTCGATGTATGGCGAGATCGTGCTGCAGCAAGGCGTGGGCGGCTATAGCGGTACCCGGGACGCCTACATCATTGGCGGCAAGAGCTCAACGTATAACACCGACCGGCTCGTGGTGACGGGCTACGCGGACTATGGAACGGGCAACATTCAGCGCAGCCTCGTCCGCTTTGACCTGGCGGGCGTTCCGACAGGCATGGTGGTCCGCGAGGCCACGCTGTCGCTGTACGCCTGGGACGCGGCGGGCCGAAGGGGGAGTACGGGCTTCTACGGCATCTACCCCCTGACCCGCAATTGGAACGAGGGCCAGGTGGACTGGTTCGAGGCCGCTAATGGGTCGTCGTGGACCGCGCAGGGCGGCGACACGTTGTCGACTCCGGATGGGACCAGCCCCAAGCAGGGGGTCGTCGATGTCTGGTACGATTTCGATGCGACCGATCGCGTGCAGGCGTGGCTGTCCGGCAGCGCCAACTATGGCTGGGTGGTCCGCTGCACCAACGAGAACCTGCACAACCAGGACCGCTTCTACTCAGGTGATTCAGGCAACGGGGCATTTCGTCCCCGGCTGGTCATTTCGGATGTGCCGGCGGAGGTCGCCGGCGACATCAACGGCGACGGCCACGTCAATGTAGTGGATCTGCTTCGCATGGCGAACAGCTTTGGCACCATCTGCGGCACGGACCGCCATTATGATCCCCGGGCAGACTTCAACGACGACGGCAGCGTCAACGCGATCGATCTGCTGACGTTGGCCATGAACTGGGGGATATAGCCATGCGATTCCTTCGTTCGCTGAGAGTGTTGTCATATGTCACTTCCCGGCGTGCTTCTTGCCGGAAGATCTTAAGCAATGGTTTCGCGCGCATGTCCAATCGCAGTTTCGGCGCGCAACGGTTCGCCTGCGTGCAGTGCCAAGGCCGGCACGGGTTGCAACCCGGATCGGTCCAGGCCAGCAGGCACAGAGAGGAAGGAGAAGGATCAATGGTATCTGCGAAAAGAGTGTGTGCGGCTGCGGTCGTGGTAGCGGTAGCGGTTCTTGCCTCGGCCTCCCCGGCTGCGGTCTACACGTGGGACGGTGCGGTCGGCGCCCTGTGGGACGACAGCAGCCACTGGCTGGACGAAGG
>JAWLBS010000433.1:0-4055 GCA_041687575.1 Phycisphaerae bacterium
GCAAGGCGGGCAAGTGCAGGAATAGTGGGCCTATTTCAAACTTGCCCAACGCAGCGCCGGCGCTTCTGGCGAAGCGATCTGGTACCGAACTTTCCGCACGGCCCACTAGTGTCCTGTCACACGTCTAATGGCGCTATCAGAGCCGCAGAGCGGCGTCAGCGGGATGCATTGCCGGATGACACGGAGCACGATCCGGCTCCTGCGGCCCACGATGCCTGGTGCCAGACGGATCTGGGCCGATGGATCGGCCGCTATCTGGCCGTGACCGCCCAAGGCATCGAGCCCCCTTCGCCTTCCTGAAGTCGTCGCGATGTGCGGCCCTGCACTTGACCGGCCTGGCGTGCCCGGCCTATGGTTCAAAAGCCCTTTTGAGCAATGGTGTTCGCACAATCCTTGCGGGCCCCGCGGACAGTTACCCGATCAACCGGCGGCCCGAGGATCCGTCCGAGACGTGGCCCCCAACCGCGGTGGCCGCTGCGGGCGATCCCCGAAAACCCGCGGTGAGGGCCGTACCCTGTTCCGGAGATCGACCATGGTCCGAATGGAAGGAGTCACCCCGGGTTTCGACGACCCACTCGGTGTGCTGCGTGCCTGCCACCGCCGGATTGCGGAGCGCCTGGATCTACTGGAGCGGTTGCCGGAATACGTGGAATTGCACGGCGCCGATGCCTCCGCCCAGTCGGCCGCCCAACGCGTTCTGAATTACTTTGACCGTGCTGCGGGGAATCATCATGAGGACGAGGAGGCGGATCTGTTCCCCATGCTTCGCCGGGCCAAGGGGCGACAGGGGTGGGACGATGCCGTGCCAGCGGCACTCGAGCAACTCACGGCGGAACACGAACGGCTGGCCCGGCGTTGGGCCCAGATCCGGCCGTCGCTGGCGAGTCTGGCCAGGGGGGAACACACCGCGACGCTGAGCACCGAGGCTCTCGTACGAGACTATCGTGCGCACATGGCGGTCGAGGACGAGTTGATCCTTCCTGTGGCCGCCCATGTGCTTGATCACGGCCAATTGCAGCGTCTGGGAGTGGCGATGCAGCGGCGTCGTGGCCTGTCGCCCCGGGACAGTGCAGGCGAAACGGCGGAATGATCCTCGCGGGACATCGCCGGGCGGCGTCTCCGTGATGGCGCGAGGGCGTGAACAAACACTTGGCGCAGCGTCATTGGATGTTCGACGCGTCGCAACGTTTGGATGCCCCCCTACCCCGCCACCGCAAGGAAACGGTGGCGGGGTAGGGGGGCATGAAGGTGTCAGCCGAAGCCCTGGTCGGTCAGGTTGTCGTACCAGCTCGCGGCGTAGCGGGCCTCGCGGGTCTGGAACCGGTCATCGGCGTCCGCCGGCGACACGGCGACGGAGTTGCCGACGCCAACCACGGACTGCTGCCCTTCCGCGTCCGCCACCGGCTCGTAGACGCCGGAGACCGAGATGCTGTGCTCCGGGGTCAGCAGGCTGTAGCAGGTGTTGAAGTAGGCCGGCTTGCCGGGTTCGCGGCCATTGAGGTGATCGACCACGGCCACTGCCGCCACCTTGGCGGTGGAGGCGGCGATGTATGCCGATTTGGGCAGGGCGCTGCTGACGATGGCATCGCCGATGATGTGCACGTTCTTCGCCAGGGTGGACTCGAGGTCACGGAAGTCCACCGGGCACCAGCCGGAGTCATCGGTGAGCCCGGAGTCGACCGCGACCCTGCCGGCCATCTGCGGTGGAATGACGTTGACCACATCGGCGCGGAAGTCGTCGAAGTCGGTGTGCATCGAGCGGCCTGCGACATCCACCCGCTTGATGCCGCCGCCGGTCTGGTAGCCGCCGACCCACTCGATCATGCCGGGGTAGTGGCGTTCCCAGCCGGCCTGGAACAGGCCCTGTTTGGAGAAGGCATCCTTGGTGTCGTAGATCACCACCTTGGACTTCGGCTTGTGCCGCTGCAGGTAGTGGGCGATCAATGCCGCACGCTCGTAGGGCCCGGGCGGGCAGCGATAGGGATTCGGCGGGGCGACGATCGCGACCACGCCGCCATCGGCCATGGCCGTGATCTGTTCCTGCAGCAGCACGGTCTGCGGGCCGGCCTTCCAGGCATGGGGCAGGACCTCGGCGGCGGCCGCGTCGTAACCCTCGATGGCGTTCCAGCGAAAATCGATGCCCGGGGCGAGGATCAGGCGGTCATAGGGGACGCTCTGGCCCCCGGCGGTCAGGACCTTCTGGGCCTCGGTGTCGATGCGCTCGGCGCGGTCGATGATCACGTTGATGCCACGCTTCTTTACGTTGTCGTAGCTGTGGGTCAGGCTGTCGAGGTCGCGCATCTCGGCCAGCACCCAGTTGCTCATGTAGCAGGTGGTGTGCTGCGGGATGGCCTCGATGATGGTCACGTCGATGGCCGGGTCCAGGGCCTTCACATAGCGCGCGGCGATGGCGCCGCCGGTGCCGCCGCCGACGATGACCACGCGGGCCTTGGTCTGGCTGCCCCAGGTGGCGGCGTAGGGGAACCCCGCGGCGAGGCCGCCCAGGCCGGCCAGCTGCAGGAATCTTCTTCGATTGATCTGTGCCATGGTGTCTGCTCCTCAGTCTGCGTGGACGTATGCCGCGGGATCCTGCTGGCTGGCGTAGTAGTGGATCAGGGCCTGGACGTCGGCATCGGAGAAGTCGGCCAGTCGGCGCTGCATGCCGCGCGGCTGCGGGCGTCCGTGCTCGATGAAGTCCTGGAAGGCGTCCTCCAGGTAGGGAACCCACTGTCCGGCAAGCTGGGCGCTGTCGTACTCGGGATAGGTACCGCCCTCCGAATGGCAGTTGTTGCAATTGCTGTCGTGGATGGCGGCCCCGCGCGCGGCGAGCTCGGCATCGAAGTCCTGTGGCGCGGGCCGGTACGGCTGGGCGGCGAAGAACTCGGCCATGGCCTCGATTTCCGCCTCGCTGTAGCCCCAGGCGATGCGGTCCATGATGGTGGCGTAGCGGTTGCCTTCCTTGTAATCCAGCATCGCCTGCACGAAGTACTCCTTCGAGATCCCGGCGATGGACGGGGTGGCCGGACCGACGCTGTGACCGTTGAAGCCGTGGCAACCGGCACACTGGAAGGCCAGTAACTCAGCCGATGCCATCTCGTCCGCGGCGGCGCTGGCGCCGACCGTCAGCAGGCCCGCGATCAGGGCCGCCTTTATCGTGTTTCCTCTCATCTCTTCTCCTTGTCGCCTATTGTTGTTTTCTGCTGGGTATGGCGGATGGTGGTTGCTCGGTGCGGCCGTGACTGCACGGGCGATCAGCCCCAGCCGATGGTTGGGACGGATGGGCTGCCCGGGCATGGCCTGACTGGGCTCTTGCTCATGCTTGACCGGCAGCGTAGGCCGGCTCGGGATGGGGTGCCGGGATGCGCGCGGCTCGACGTTCGGCCAGTCGGCGCAGGCCATCGGTGTCCAACAATTCGATCTCGCGCCGCACGGCGGCGATCAATCCCTGCCGCATGAAGCGCTGAAACAGCCGGCTCATGGTTTCCGGAGTAAGCCCGAGATAGCTGCCCAGTTCGCATCGGTTCATCGGCAGGCGCAGGCGGGTCGGGGAAAGCCCTGCGGCAGCGAATCGCCGCCCCAGGTCGATCAGCGCACGGGCGAGGACCTGCGCGGCGTTGCCGGAGGTGAAGGCCATACGGGTTTCCTGCTCGGCGAGGATCTCGGCGCTGATGCGGCAGAGCAGCCAGTGCATCAGGGCCGGACTTGAGCCCGCGTGATGCTGAAGGACGTCATAGGGAATGCGGCACAGGGCCGATGTCTCGAGGGCGACGATGTTCAGACCGACGCGGCCCCGGGAAATGGCATCGAGCCCGACGATCTCACCGGGAAGGTAGAAGCGAGCGATCGCCTCGGATCCGTCGGTGTCCTCGATGATGCCCTTCAATGCCCCGACCTGAACCACGTACAGATTCTCGAAGGGGGCGCCACGCTGGTGCAGCATTCGCCCCTTTTCCAACAGGGGCGTCTGCTGGACAAGCCGTTCCAGCGTTTCGTTGCCGGCGCCCTTCAGGGCCAGGGGCAGGCATTGGCTTGCGAGCCGGCAGGCCCCGCATCCG
>JAWLBS010000434.1:0-4052 GCA_041687575.1 Phycisphaerae bacterium
ACCGTCTCGGCCGTCATGATGATGCCGTCTTTGGCGCTGGGGTCGCCGGAGAAGACGTAGTGCAGCGTCCGCCCGGACGAGTAGGTGTGATCCGGCGCGCTGTAGTCGCCGTAGATGTCCGGCGAGTGGCGGTGCTGCCAGCCCTTGTGGTCGCCGGCCCAGACGGTGACCACGTCCTCTATATTCTTGGAGTACAATTCGGCAAAGCGGAAGACCTTCGGATCGCCCGTGCGGGCGAACTGCTGCCAGAGCCCCTTGACCACGAAGTGCTCGCCGTTGATCCAGCCCCACTTCGTGCGGTAGTTCCACCACTTGTCCGGGTCGGCCAGCTTGTCGAACCAGGGGATCACCCCGAAGTAGCGCTGCGTGTTGCCGTGCTCGAGGAAGCCGTACCAGCGGAACCAGTCGGTCCGGTGCCGGTCGAGCCACTCGACCTGGTCGGCCAGGCGGCAGTCGTAGTACTCGGGGCGCTTCTCGCTCGAGGTCCGCACCGGCATGGGCTGGATGGACGGGTACATCAGCCCGCCGGCCGCCTCGGTGGCGCACATGTACTGCGGCGACGGGACGATCATGTACGGATCGTTGGCGACCGCGCTCATGCCGGCCACCGTCGCCGCGTCGGGCTTGCCGGCGTAGGGCATGATCCAGATCGTGTGCAGGCGCGACACGCCCAGGCCGGAGGAGGTCTCCGGAATGCCGGCCGGGGCCTCGGGCGGCAGGTCGCGCTGCCCTTCCGAGGAGCAGAGATACTCATCCAGTCCGATCGGATGGCGGCCCTCGATGCCTCGCAGGTCCAGGAGCTTGCCCGACGGCAGCGGCGGGTAGAGCCACGTGGTGAACGTGCCGGCGGCCGGGTCGATGGCAAAGCCCTTGGGGTAGAGCTTCGATGCATCGCGGACGATCGAGAGGACGCCGCCGCCATCGGCATCGATCGACGCCCAGTTGCGCTCCCTGGCGACCTCGACCGGATCGCTGCCGTCGCGGTAGATGCGGTAGCGCGGGTCGTACTGGTCGAACATCCGCCAGCGGGGCGGGTCGTCGTTATCCATGATGTGCAGCTCCGGCGAGCCGTCGGGGCTGGTGAAGCGGGTGTGCAGGACCAGCCCCAGCGACTTCAGTGCCGACAGCTCCGGCGCCAGGTCCCAGATCCAGCGGTAGTCGAGCTTCAGCCAGGGCTGGCCCGCATAGGCGTAAATCCGCAGGATGTACGGGTTGGACTGGCTGTAGTACCAGCCGCCGTTGCGGCCGAGCAGTTTGCCCTCGACGCGGATGATCGCGCAGACCGGGCCAGCCTGCTCGACGACGACCTTGTAGCCGTCCCCGCCGCGCAGGGAGGTGTGCTTCATGGTCCGCTCGTCGCGGGTGTAGCGCGAGCCGATCACCTCGGCCGTCAGCTCCGCCGGCTTGGACAGAACGGGCTGGCCGTCAAGGCTCAGCTCGTCGAGGAAGGAGAACCGGTCCTTGCGGACGGTGAATTCCAGCCGGCCGGTCGAGACGACGACGCGGTCGTCGGTTTCCTCGACGCGGACGGTTGGCGCGGCCGGCGCGGCCGCGGCCTTGATGCGGGTGCGTCGGACCAGGCGGTAGTCGCCTTTGCCGTCGGAGAGGAACCGTGCGGTCACCCAGCGGATGGAATCGTCATCGGCATACCAGCGGGAGGTCACCTCGAACTGCGCGGGGACGGCGACACCGTCCCTGACGATCTGCAGCTCGCGCGTATCGCGGGCGACGCCGCGGGCCAGGGGGATGCCGCCCTCGACGGGCCAGACCGACGGGCCGGCCTGTCGATCGACCGTGCGGATCTCGAAAGGAACGTCGATCGCCGGCCGACTCGCCGCGCAGGCCGGCAAAAGCAAGCCCAACAGGCACAGCAGATATCCGCAGATACGCCTTGTCATGATCCACCTCACGCCTGGAATCGGTTCTTCGGCAACGGGGGCCAGAGTAGCCCTGGCAGCGGGTGCGGTCAATTGGTGGTGAATCGGCGGTTGGTTTCTTGCTGACATCGCATTCGAAGCAGCATCGGGGCTGCCGCATTGCATGGTCGCCGCTGACTGTCCCTTGCGGTTCAAAAACGTGGCACCGATAGTGGCCGTTATTGAAAGCGGCGTCTTCGGCGCCGCACTCCAGCCGCCCGCCTACTTCCAGGGTTCGCCACTGCAGCAGGGCGGCAGCGTCGAGGTGGCCGGCCGGGATGGCAGAGTCGAGCAGGTCGGCGGGGATCTCGGGGCGGTGGATCGGTTGGATCGTCGGGGGCATCATGGGGCAATCCTCAACGGGTACCGGCAATTCTCACGGTTGCAGCCCGATGCTGTCCGGCCGCACAGGGGAATTGTAGCAGTCGTCTGCGTGGGCACAAACGACTCCTTCGAGCTGGCTATTACAACGCCGTTACAGGCGGAGGATGGCGTACGGGCCGGGGATGAAACATAATACAGCAGATTGTGTTTGCCCGTGTGCAGCCGGGCAGGTCACAGATTGCAGGGACGGGACTTCATCCGAGGAGGCTGGTCATGATCGGCAAGGCGTCTGTCTGTGTGATGGCGATTCTGGCGGGTTCGGCGGGGGAGCAGGTCGCCTTGCAGCCGGTGTCTGCAGAGCGGGTGGAGGTGCATCTGGCCGAGGGACCGCCGGCAGGGTCGGGGGAGGTGCCCGATCGCGTGGCCGCGCCGGCCTGGGATCGGTACGTCCGTATTCAAGAGCAGCTGCGGGTGCTGCACGCGGAGATGACGGAGTTGTCCCGGGTGGGCGGCGCCGTGCTTGGCGGGCCTGAGCCCGCGGACGCCGGGCGAGGCGGTTTCGCCTCCCCATCATCGCAGATGGTGCGTGCGCACAAGCGGTCCATGGCCTTGCAGGAGGAGATCGGCAAGCTGCAACACGAAGCAGGCGAGGCCCGGACAGCGATGCGGAGCGAGATCGACACGCTCAATGCCCGCATCTATGGGAGGCGGCAGGGGGAACTGGCGCGAAAGGCGCGGGCAGAGGTCGTGCAGGGGCGGGAGATCGGCCTTGCCGTGCTGTCCTATCCGCGGGTGGATGGCTCGACGTCGGCGCTGCCGCTGGAGATGCTGATCGCGTGCCGGCTGCTGGAGGCGCCTTATACGTGGACGCGCTGGGCGCAGCTGCGGCCCCGGTCCGAGGAGTTGTACGGGCGGCCGGGTGTGCCCTTTGCGCGATCGGGACCCTCGGACAGCGACAGGTTCCTCGTGCAGTACTGGCTGACGGCGGACACGTCGTCGCAGGACCGCCGGCGGCTGGGGCGGCTGATCAACGAGGTGCTCGTCCGGCACAACGGCACGCACCAGGCGTACGTCAACCTGATCGACGGGAAGACGGATTTCATCCTGGTCGCGCGGGAGCCTTCGCCGGATGAACGAAAGCGGGCGGCCGGAACGACGCCGGCGGGCGCGGACCGCGCCGCCCCGGCCGCGCCGGCGATGCTGCCGACGACGGCGCCGCCCCCCGCGGAGATGGCCGGCCCCGCGAACCCGGTGCCGCTGGATGTGCAACCGGTCGCCCTGGACGCCTTCGTCTTTCTCGTCAGCCGCCAAAACGCGGTCACCAACCTGTCGACCGAACAGATCAAGGACATCTACGCCGGCCGGATCGCGAACTGGTCGCAGGTCGGCGGCGAAGACAGGCCGATTCACCCGTACAGCCGCGAGAGGAATTCCGGCAGCCAGGAACTGATGGAGACGGTGTTTCTCAAGGGGCAGGCGCTGGGCAACAGCCGTTTTGAACCGGTGGTCGTCGAGACCATGGGCGGGCCGTTCTATCGTCTGACGGAAGACATCAACGGGATCGCCTATTCGGTCTACTACTACGAGCACTTCATGGCGGCCAGCCCGTACACGCGGAGGCTGGGCGTCGACGGCGTGCGGCCGACGTACGAGACGATCCAGTCGGGGCGGTACCCGTACGTGACGAAGGTGTACGCGGTGATCCGCCAGGACGAGCCGACCGATTCGCCGGCCCGGCGGCTGCGGGACTGGCTGCTGACGGACGAGGGCCAGGCGGTGGTCGCCGAGAGCGGATACGTGCCGGTGGGCGGG
>JAWLBS010000435.1:0-4044 GCA_041687575.1 Phycisphaerae bacterium
AGCGGGGCGGCTACGCGCTGATCCTGTCCGACTACACGGTCCCGGGCATGGACGTCGCCGAGGCGCTGCACCTGGCCCGGCGGGTCCGGCCGGAGGTGCCGTTCGTGTTCCTCTCGGGCACGCTGGAAGATGGCGTGGGCGTCGAGATGCTCAAGGCCGGCGCCAGCGATTACGTGCTCAAGCAGCGGATGGCCCGGCTGGTCCCGGCGATCCGGCGGGCGCTGGATGAGAGCCGCGAGCAGGCGCGACGCAGGGCCGCCGAACAGGCGCTGCGCGAGAGCGACAAGAAGCTCCGCGTCGCCCTGAGCGCGGCCGATCTAGGCACCTGGACCTACACCTTCGCCGACCACCGGTGGGAACTCGATGAGCGAGCCCGGGAACTCTACAACGCGAGCGGCCCCGTCATCCCGCACGACGACGACACGCTCCGCGACATCGTCCATCCTGAGGACGTCGCGCAGATGTGGGCGTGCGTCCACGAGGCCGCCGACCCAGCCGGCGACGGCCGCTACCGCTGCGAGTACCGCATCCGCCAACCCGACGGGACGTACCGCTGGCTGAAGGCCTGGGGACAGGTGGAGTTCGAGGGCCAAGGGCCACAGCGCCGTGCGGTGCGAATGATCGGCTCGACCCGCGACGTCAGCGCCAGCAGGCAGGCCGGGCAGGCACTGCGCGACAGCGAGGCGCGATTCCGCGGGACCTTCGAGAACGCGGCGGTCGGCATCAGCAACCTCGATGCCGACGGGCGCTACGTCCGTGTGAACGAAAAACTCCGCGGGATCCTTGGCCGCCCGTGCGAAGAGCTGCGCGACCGGTCGTTCCTCGACCTGACCCACCCGGACGACCGCGAAACCGACGCTTCGCAGTTCGAGGCGTTGTGGCGCGGCGAACTGAGCAGCTACGCCGTCGAGAAACGCTACATCCGTGGCGACGGTCAGCCCGTCTGGACACTCGTAACGCGAAGCCTGCAGCGGGACGAGGCGGGCCAGCCGATGTACGCCATCGGCATCGTGCAGGACATCAGCGAACGCGTGCGCACCGAGGAGGCGATGCGCGAGAGCGAGCGGAAATTCCGCTCCGTCTTCGAGCAGGCTGCCATCGGCATGGGGCGGGTCCGCTTCAGCGACGCCCGCTGGATCGATGTGAACGACGCCTTCTGCCATATGCTCGGCTACTCGTGCGACGAGATGCTCGCGACACCCTGGCCACAGATCACCCACCCCGAGGACGTCGACCTCGACCTGGTCCCGTTTCGCCGCATGGCAGCCGGAGAAATCAACAGCTACACGATCGAAAAACGCTTCATCCACAAGCAGGGCCACCACGTCTGGGCCCGGCTGACGCTCTCGCTCGTCCGTGACGAACAGGGCCAGCCGCACTACGAGGTCGCCATCATCGAGGACATCAGCGGCCCCAAGCAGGCCGAGGAGGCCCTGCGCCAAAGCGAGGAGCGGCATCGCATCGCCGCGGCCGAACTGCAAGCGATCATGGACGCCGCGCCCGGCGGCATCCTGGTCGCTCACGACCCGCAGTGCAAGGTCATCACCGGCAACGGACCCGCGCACGAACTGTTGGGCGTGCCGCCACAGCAGAACATCTCGGCCACCCCGCCGGAGGGCGACGAGTCCCCCTACTTCGGCGTCTACCATCAGGGGCAGGAAGTGTCGGGGGCGGACCTGCCGATGCAGAAAGCGGCCGCGACTGGGACCATGGTGACCGACGTCGAACTGGAGGTGGTGCATCGCGACGGGACGCGCAAGACCATCCTGATCAACGCCGCGCCGCTGTTCACGCCCGATGGGACCATCCGCGGGGCCGTCGGAGCCATCGCGGATATCACCGATCGCAAGCGGGCTGAGCAGGCCCTGCGCGAGAGCGAGGAGGATGCCCGGCGGATCATCGACAACACATTGGCGTTCGTCGGCGTGATGACGCTGGATGGCACGCTGGTGGAGGCGAATGCTACGGCCCTGCGGGCGGGCGGACTGACGCGAGAAGACGTTGTGGGGCGCAAGTTCTGGGATTGCCACTGGTGGAACTACGATCCGCGGGTGCAGCAGCAGCTGCGTGAGGCGACTGCAACGGCCGCCAGGGGCCAGGTCGTGCGGTATGACGTTCCTGTGCGGATGGCCAATGACAGCCGGATGCCGATCGACTTCATGCTGGCCCCGGCGCGCAATGCAGCCGGGGAGGTGACGCACCTGATCCCGTCCGCGGTCGATATGACCGATCGCAAGCAAGCGGAGGAATCGCTGCGCGACAGCGAGCTGTTCCACCGCCAGATGCTCGAGTCGATCCCCGGCATGGTCTTCACCACCCGCCCGGACGGCTACTGCGACTATCAGAGTCAGCAGTGGATCGATTACACCGGCGTGCCGATGAGCGAACACCTCGGGACCGGCTGGAACGAACTGCTCCATCCCGATGACCGCCCGCGGGCCTATGCCGCGTGGCGCGATGCCGTCGAGGGACGCGCCGGCTATGACCTCGAGTATCGCGTGCGGCGCCACGACGGGGTGTACGAGTGGTTCAAGGCCATCGCACGGCCGATCCGCGACCCGTCGGGCCGTGTCGTCCGCTGGTTCGGCGTGGCGGCCAACATTCACGAGATCAAGCAGACCGAGGCACAGCTAAAACACCTCAACGTCACACTCGAACAGCGGGTCGCCGAGCAGACCGCCGAAGTCCGCCGCCGGGCCAACCAGCTCCAGGCCCTCGCCGGGCAGCTGACCCAGGCCGAACAGAAGGAACGCCAGCGCCTCGCGACGATCCTGCACGATCACCTGCAGCAGCTGCTCGTCGGCGCGAAGTTCAACCTGAGCATCATGAGAAGCGAGCTGTCCGACCATCCGGTCCGCGAGATGGTCCAGCAGGTGGACGACCTGCTCGACGAGTCGATCGCGGCCTCTCGTTCGCTCACGGCCGAACTGAGCCCGCCGGTGCTCTACAAGGGCACCTTCGCCCAGGCGCTCGAGTGGCTGGCCGAGTGGATGCGCGACAAGCACGGGCTGCAGATCGCGGTCGAGGCGGACGAGCGGCTCGACCCGTCGGCCGAGCAGGTCCGGGTGCTGCTGTTCCAGTCGGTCCGCGAGCTGCTGTTCAACGTGGTCAAGCACGCGAAGGTGTCCCGGGCTACGGTGCAAATGCTGCCGGGCGAGAATGACCAGGTCCGTATCACCATCGCCGACGAAGGCCCGGGCTTCGAACCGACGACACGCGGCCCCTCCAGCGGCGGCAGCGGCCTGGGGCTGTTCGCCGTCGAAGAGCGGCTGGAGCTGCTCGGCGGCCACCTGGAAATCGACAGCGCCCCGGGCGAGGGAACACGGATGACACTGATCGCGCCGCTGGGCCCGCCCCGGGCGCCCGGCGAGCAGGCAGACGAGCCGACGGGACACGCCGCCGCCCCTGCACAGCCTGCCGGGGCCTCGCCGGCTGCCGGCAAGCGGATTCGCGTGCTTCTGGCCGACGACCACGCCGTGGTCCGCGACGGGCTGGCCCGGCTGCTGCGGACTCAGCCCGATATCGAGGTCGTCGCCCAGGCCTCCGACGGCGAGGAGGCGGTGAGCCTGACACGGGCCCTCCAGCCGGACGTGATCGTGATGGACATCAGCATGCCCCGGCTCTCGGGCATCGAGGCCACCCACCAGATCCACAACGAGTGGCCGAACGTGCGGATCGTGGGCCTGTCGATGCACGCGAATGCTGACATGGGCAGAAAGATGCGCCAGGCCGGCGCCGTCGACTATCTGCCCAAGAGCACGCCTCCGGAAGTCCTGCTGGCATCGATCCGAACGGCAGGTCAGCCGGCAAACGCCACACAACGCTGACCCGCCGCCCCACGGGGTCAGACCCCGGTGACGTGCACAGACATGCGGGCCGCCAGGAAGCTTCGGCACTGGTTCCGCTGGGAAACGTGCGACTCGGGGTCAGACCCCTGGAAGCGCCGCACGTGCCGGGGGTCTGACCCGAATGGCACTGCCGCCGGCAAGTCGTTTTGTCGAGTCGGGTTAGATCTTCATCAGTTCGGCCCTCCTCACATTGCGG
>JAWLBS010000436.1:0-4033 GCA_041687575.1 Phycisphaerae bacterium
CACCGCGACTATACACCCGGCGACGAGCTCCGCTACGTCGACTGGAAGCTCTTCGGCCGGACCGACCGGCTCGTCGTCCGCCAGTACCAGCAGGAGAAGAACCTCCGCGTGATCCTCGCCGTCGACGCCACCGCCTCGATGGCCTTCGCCTCCCGCCCCGCCCGCATGAGCAAATACCATGCCGCCTGCGACCTGGCGGGAGCCCTGGGGTACCTGGCGACCAGGCAGCAGGACGCCATCGGCCTGGCGCTTCTCGGTGACGGCCTCGACCGTCTGGTCGAACCGTCCAGCCGGCCGGGCCAGTGGCACGCCCTGACCCGCGTGCTGGCGACCGCCGAGCCGGCCGCCCCCGGCGACATCGCCGCCGACCTGCGGCAACTGTCCGACCGGCTGCGGCATCCCGCCCTGGTCGTGCTGATCAGCGACCTGCTGGGCCCGACCGAGGCGATCCTGCACAACATGGGGTGGATGAGCCGCGGCGGGCGGGAACTGATGATGCTCCACGTGATGGACCCGGCCGAGATCGACCTGGGCGTCGACGGGCCGGCACGGTTCGAGGACATGGAGTCGGATGTCCGCCTGGAGGCCGACCCCGCCGCCGTGCGCCGCGCCTACCGCGAGCAGGTCGACGCCTTCGTCCAGCGGGTCGGCGGCACCTGCGCGGCAATGCAGGCGGACTATGAGTTGTTCGATACGTCGCGGCCGCTGCACCCGGGCCTGGCCCGCGTGCTCGCCCGCCGCAGCGCGAGGGTCTACTGAATGTTCGCCCAGCCGTGGCTAGCCCTGGCCGCCCTGCCGATCGCCGCCGCGGTGATCGCCGCGCACCTGCTGCGCCGCCGGCGGCACCAGCCGGTCCCTTGGGCGGCGATGCAGTTCCTGCTGGCCGCCGCCGCCGAGTCGCGCAGCCGGCTGCGGCTGGAGCGCTGGCTGCTGATCCTCGTGCGGACAACGTTGCTGGTGCTGCTCGCCCTGCTGGTCGCCCGGCCGATCGGGACCGGGCTCGGCGCGGCGATGGGTTTCGCCAAGCCCGGCGCCCTGCTGGTCGTGGTGGATAACGGGCTGGCGATGCAGGCCCCGTCGGACGAGGAGGGACGCACGCTGATGCAGCAGGCGATCGATGCCGCTGCGCCCGTCGTCGCCGGCTGGAACGGCCCCGTGGCGATCCTGCCAACCTGCGGACCCGAAACCGCCTGGCTCGCGCGGGCCGACCTGGCCGAAACCGCCCTCAGTGCCCTGCCCGCCACCGCCGGCCGCGCCGACTGGCCCGCCGTGCTGGACGCTGCCGCGCGGGCCCTGCCCGCCTCGGGCATCGCCGCCGAGCGCCGCACCGTCCTGCTGCTGACGAGCCTGACGCGCGGCAACTGGCCCGATTCGGGCGACCCGAACGAGCCCGCGAATGCCCTCGTCGCCGATGCCGCCCGCGTACTGTTGGTCAACGTCCAGCCTGCAAAGCGGCAGAACCTTACTGTCACCGACCTGGCCGTCGAAACTGCCTTCGCCGGCGGCGATCTGCCCGCCCGCGCCGCCGCCACCATCGTCAATCGCGGCACCGACCCCGTCACCCCGACCGCCCTGGTCTGGAGCGTTGACGGCCGGGAGGTCCGCCGCGACGAGACCGGCCAGATCGCGGCCGGGGCGAGCCGGACCTTGCTGGCCGACCTGCCCGCCCTCGGCGGCGGCCTGCACAACGTCGAGGTCCGATTGGCTGCGACTGACGACGCGATCGACGCCGACAACCAGCGGTGGGCACCGCTCGACCGCCCGCGGGACCTGCGGGTTGTCGTCGTCGAGCCGGCCCCGCTCGCCCCGCCGGCGGACCGGGCGTCGCTGTTCGTCACCGCCGCCCTGCGATCGGCGGCCGAGCAGTCGCACGTGCCGATCCGCATCAAGCAGATCGCCCCCGCGCAGGTTGCCGCGGCGCTGGAAGAACCGGCGGACGCCGTGCTGCTGTGCGATGCAGCCGGGATCGATGCCGCGGGCTGGCAACAGCTGGCGCGGCAGGTGGGCGCCGGCTGCGGCCTTCTCGCCTGGATGGGCCCGCGCACCGTGGCGGTCGGCTACCCGGACACCAAAGAAGGCAACCTGCTGCCGGCGCGGGCGAAATCGGTCGTCGGGGCGGATAATGGTAGCGACTGGTCGGTCCAGCTCACCGAGCCCGTCGCCCCCGCCTTTGCTGCTCTGACCGAGGGCACCTCCGCCGGACAGGACCTGCTCGGCTCGGTCCGGCAACTGGTCGAGGTCGACCCGGCCGCCGACGCGACGGTCCTGGCAACGACTTCGGCCGGTCAGCCCCTGATTCTGCTGCGGCGGTCGGAACGGGCCGGCGTCGCCCTGGTCGCCACGTCGCCCGATCTGGCATGGAGCACAATGCCCGGCCGGCCGGCGTTTCCCGCACTGGTGCTGGGGCTCGTCCGGCAGGTGCTGACCGCCAGTTCGCCGGACCTGCAGGTCGCCTGCGGCCAGCCGATCCGGTTGCCCATGCCCGGCGGGACGCCCGATAACATGGGCCAGTGGATCCTGCCGGACGGCGGGTCCGCGCCGGTGCGGATCTCGCTGGCCAAGGGGCGGCTCGAGGCGGTGCTGCCGCTGGCGGCCATGCCGGGTGCCTACCAGCTCCAGGCCGGCGGCAACGACCGCATGGTCTTCGCCAACCCCGACAGCCTGGCCGGCGACCTGGCGGAGGTGCCCGCCCGGCAGCGCGACCGTCTGACCCGAACCGGCGTGAAGATGACCGACCCCGACGAGATCGGACCCGCCCTGGCCGGGCCGGGCGAGGAGTGGACCGGTCCGCTGGCGTACGTCCTGCTGGGGATCCTGCTGGCCGAACTGCTGCTGACCGGCTGGTTCGCGAAAGCGAGGCGGCCATGATCGGCACGACCGCAACAACCGCCACCCTCGCCGTCAGCGCCGCCCTGGACGCCGCCTGGCCGGCGTGGTTGATCGCCCTGGTCGGCGGGCTCGTCATCGTTGCAGTCGGCTGGACCCACCGGCTCGCCGGCCGGCGGACGCCCCGCGCCCGGGCGGTGACCATCCTGCGGACCCTGGCGGGGCTCGCCCTGGTTCTGCTGCTGGCCCGGCCGACGCTGATCCTCTCGCACCAGCGCACACCCCCGCCGACGCTCGCCGTGGCGATCGACACCTCCGCGAGCATGGCGCGGCAGGACGTGACCGCAGGCGACTCCGATGAGCCGACCGGTCGGCTGGCGGCGATCGTCGAGCGGTTGACGGCCGACGACGGACAACTGCTGCGGGACCTGGCGGGCTCCTACCGCCTGCGGCTCTGCGCGGTCGGCGCGGGCCTCGACGCGCAGATGACCGTGGATGAGGCCGAGCAGGTGCCCGAGGCGATCGCGTGGCTGCGCAACCTGCGCGCCGAGGATTCCGAGACCGATCTGGCCGGCGGCATTCGGCAGGCCATCGCCACGCTCGACCCGGACCGCACCGCCGCGGGGCTTGTCCTGCTCAGCGACGGGCGGCGCAACAGCGGCCCGCCCCTGCACGCGACCGCCGACGATCTGCAGGCCATCCGCTGCCCGGCGATCGCCGTACCGATCGGCAGCGATCAACCGCTGGCGGACCTCCGCATCGACGACGTCCAGAGCCCGCTGCGGGGTTTCGTCGGCGAACCGGTCGCCGTCCGCGGCCGACTCGTTGCCGTAGGGCTCGCCGATGACGTCACGGCGACCGTGCAGCTGCGGGACGACTCGTCCAACCAGATCATCGCCCGGCAGACGATCGAGATCCCCGCCGGCGAGCAATCCGCCGACGGCCACCCCTTCACCCTGATCTACCAGCCGACCGAGGCGGGCACCTCGCACGTGACGCTCGAGGCGGAAGGCCCGCTGGCCGAGGCGAACTCTCGCAACAACAGTGCCCAAGTCGCCATCGAAGCGGTCGATGCCCGCGTCCGCGTGCTCTACGTCGAGGACCAGGCCCGCTTCGAGTATCGCTACCTCAAGAACCTGCTCGTCCGCGAGCCGACGGTGGTCTCGTCGGTGCTGCTGCTCTCGGCCGACCCGGAGTTCCCGCAGGA
>JAWLBS010000437.1:0-4016 GCA_041687575.1 Phycisphaerae bacterium
GCGTCATTGAATTCCAGGTCCACCCGCGACGCCCCGCTCAGCAGCTCGGTCCGGCCATCCCCCCGGTCCGGCCACCACCGGTAACACTCCTCGCGGAACCGCACCGTCAGACCGCCCTTGGGCACGACCGCACCAGTCGCCGCAACCCTCGCACACCACTCCGGCGCCATCTGCCGCGCCAACCCCGCAAAATCCAGCACGCACGCCATCGCCGCGCTGTTGCGCCGGTACTCGGTCGTGGCCGTCGCATCGCCGAACACCAGCTGCCCGCTGACCGGATGCGCGGCCGGCAGGTAGAAGACCACCTTCTCCCTGCCCTCCCGCTTCGCCTGCCGCGCCGCCAGTGCCAGCACCGCCCCGGGCCACCCCTCACCGCTGCCGCCGGCCTCCCGGACCAGCAGGACGTCTTCGTCGCCCACCTTGCCCGGCCGCAGCGACACGTACGCCCACTGGCCCTTGCTCTTGCCCTGCAGTACGTACATCTCCCGGATATCCCGGTTGCGCCGCGCGAAGATCGCCGGATCACGATTGATCGTCAGGTCCATCGCCCCGTACAGCCGATCGTACTGCTCGAGGATGGTGCCCGCATCTGCCGACCTCGCCTTGCGAACCCGCCAGCGCGGCCCCTCGGGCAACTCCTTCGTCCGGACCGTCACCGTGCGACGAGCAAAGGCCGGCACGAAGCCGAAACGGTGGTAGTAGTCGCGAATCCCGAACAGCAGCGAAAAAGCGATCCCCGCCTCCTTCGACGCCTTCAGCGCATCCCGCATCAGCGCCGAGGCCACCCCGCCGTTGCGGGCCCGCGGGTCGGCACACACCCCGGCGATCCCCGCCAATTCCAGCCGGGCCCGCCCGATCCGCAGCCCCAGGCGGACCACCCCGACGTGCCCCACCACCCGCTCGCCCCACCACCCCAGCCGGCACAGGTGCCCGCCCCCGTCCAGCGGCGACCGGTCCCGCAGCCGGGTGCGGCTCAGGTCCAGGCCCTCCGCCGCCTCGACGCTGCCAAACCCGGCCGTACACACATACCTCGCCGCCCGCAGCTGCTCCAGCGTCTCGACCGGGGTGATCTCCAGCGGCCTGGGCTTCCACTTTCGCATCGCCATGTGTCCCTCGAAATGTAGGGCGGGCTGTGCCCGGGCTGTGCCCACCAAAGACGTTGCGTACAGGCACAACCCTACAAAACGAATGTCGCGCCAATCCGCAGGTTTACCGCGACCTCACGGTCACGGCTCCTTCCCGCTTGCTTGTGAGATCGCTGCTCATCCAAAGGATTCCATGGCCGCCAACAGCGCGGCCATGGCACCCAACACCCGACACCAGGACCTCACGCCACATCAATCAACCCAATCACCTGCCCGACCCGCCGGCGCAGCTCTTCCCGAATCGCCGCCAGCGCCGGGCTTCGCAGCCGCGGATCCCGCGCCACCAGCGCCTGCGCATCCCGCCGCGCCTCCATCAGCAATTCCATATCCTTGGACAAATCCGCCACCTGCAGCTCCGGCAACCCGTGCTGACGCAAGCCGATCAGCTCACCCGGCCCCCGCATCCGCAAATCCGCCTCCGCCACCGCGAACCCATCCGTCGTCGAGGTCAGCACCCGCAGCCGCTCCAGCGCCTGCTCGCTGGACGTGTCCGCCAGCAGCACGCAGTGCCCGGGCAGGTTCCGCCGCCCCACCCGCCCCCGCAACTGGTGGATCTGCGCCAACCCGTACCGCTCGGCATGCTGCACCAGCATCACCGTCGCCCGCGGAACATCGATCCCCACCTCCACCACCGTCGTCGCCACCAGCACCTTCGTCCGCCCAGCCACAAACGCGTCCATCACCTTCTGCTTCTCCGCCGCGGGCATCCGCCCGTGAAGCAGCCCTATCGGCGTGTCGGCGAAGTAGAACTTCTTGAGCCGCTCGAACTCCTCCGTCGCCGCCCGCAGCGGCAGATCCTCGGCCTCATTGATCAGCGGATACACCACGAACGCCTGCTCGCCCGCCTCGATTCGCGTCTTGACGAATCGGAACGCCGCCGGCTCGTCGCCACGCGCCATCAGCCGGGTGCGGACCGGCTGGCGGCCCGGCGGCATCTTGTCGATCACCGAGATGTCCAGGTCGCCGAACAGCGTCATCGCCAGCGTCCGCGGGATCGGCGTGGCGGTCATCACCATGTAGTGTGGGGCGTGCCCCTTGCCGCGAAGCGTCGCCCGCTGCCGCACGCCGAATCGGTGCTGCTCATCAACGATCACCAGCCCCAGCCGGGCAAACTCCACATCCTGCTCCAGCAGCGCGTGCGTGCCCACCAGGATATCCAGTTCCCCCGACGCCGCCGCCTTCAGCAGCCCCCGTCGCACCTTCGCCCCGGTCGAGCCGGTCAGCAGCCCGTGCCGTACCCGCGATCCTTTCAGGTACTCGCAGATCCGGTTGTAGTGCTGCTCGGCCAGGATCTCCGTCGGGGCGATCACCGTTACCTGCCAGCGGTGCGCGATCGCCAACAGCGAGGCGTACAGCGCCACGGCTGTCTTACCGCTGCCGACGTCGCCCTCCAGCAGCCGGTTCATCGCCACGGACTTGCCCATGTCGCCGACGATCTCGCGGACCGCCCGGTCCTGCGCCGCGGTGAACTTGAAGGGAAAACGCCGCCGGATCCGCTCGTCGATCGTCGCACTCAGCGGCATCGCCGGCGCCTGCCGGCCCTCGCGAACGTGCCACCGCCGGATCGCCACCGCCAGCTGCAACAGCAGCAGCTCGTCGTACGCCAGCCGGTGACGCGCCTCGGCCAGCTGCGTCGGCGTGTCCGGCCAGTGCAGCCGCTGCATCGCCAGCCGGCGCGGCAGCAGCTTCCGCTGCGTGCGGTACGGCGCGTCGTACCACTCCTCGATCTGCGGGGCGGCCATCTTCCAGCCACGCCGCACGATCTGGTCGATCTGTTTGCTGGTGATCCCCTCGGTCGCCCGGTAGACCGGCAGCAGCCGCTGCTGCTCGGCCGCCTCGGTCGGAATCGGCGTGGAAAGGAACTCGATCTCGGGATTGACCATCTGCGGCCAGTCGGCGTAGAGCTTCACCTTGCCGCGGATCTTCACCCACGCCCCGCCGGTCAGCTTCTCCAGCATCCACGGCGCGCTGAACCACGTGACATGCATCCGGCCGGTCTGATCGCCGATGGCCGCCTGAATCCGGCTGGCCCGCCCCACGCCGATCAGTTTCGCCCGCAGCACCTTTCCGACGACGGCCTGGGTCTGATCGAGCTGCAGGTCCTCGATCGCGACGGTCGGCCCGTGCTGCTCGTGCCGCATGGGAAAGTAGTGGACCAGGTCGCGAAGGGTCTCGACCCCCAGGCTCGCCAGCGACCCCGCCCGGTGCGGCCCGACCCCCTTCATGAAGCGCACGGAGTCGTCCAGCCCCAGCCGGGACACCTCCGCCCCGCGCGCGGACTCGCCCCCCGCCGACTCGTCCGCCTCCGCCCGCGCCTTTACGGGATGATGAGCTTCTGCCCCGTCTTCAGCACGTTCGGGTCGCCGATCTGGTTGCGATTCGCTTCGTAGATTCTTCGCCATTGGCTATTATCGTTGTAGTACTGCCGGGCCAGCGAATAGAGCGTGTCGCCGCGCTGCACCACGTGGATCCGCCCCGCGCCGGTCGCCCCGCCAAGACTGGGCGCGGGCTGCGCCGGCGGGCTGATCATCACGTCGCCGCCCGTGCTGAAATCGCCCGAGTCCCGCCCCGGCGCCACGTCACCCAGATGCGCATCCTGGTCGAAACCCGTCTCGACCGGCTCGGTCGTCTTCTTCTGGCAACCCATACCGAGCCCCAGCATCGCCACCACCGCTGCCGCCATCATCCATGTGCGTTTCACAGCTCTTTCGCTCCTGTCGAAGACCAGTTTCAGCCACCACCACTGACAAACGGTCCCATGTTACCTCGCCGCCCGCCGCTGTAAAGAAGCGCCGCACCTGGGCAGAAACGAGCCGCGACCGTGAGGGAGCGGTAGACCTGGCAATGGACAGCCGGGTGCCCCGGTCCTGC
>JAWLBS010000438.1:0-3988 GCA_041687575.1 Phycisphaerae bacterium
TCGCTCGGCGCTGCCCGGCCGATGCCTCTGTAGATGGCGGCGATCACGGCCTCGGGGGCGGCGGTCTTGGTCAGATAGCCGACGGCCCCGGCGCGGGTCATCTGCTCGGCGATATCCTCCTGAACGAACATCGAGAGGCCTATGACACTGGTCTGGGGGGCCTGGCGGGCGATCTGTCGTGTGGCCTCGATGCCGCCTACCCGCGGCATCGACACGTCCATCAGGACCACGTCGGGCCGCAACTCGGCGGCCAGGTCGATCGCCTGCTGACCGTCGGAAGCCTGGCCGATCACCTCGATGGCCGGGTCGAGCGTCAGCAGGTTGGCGAGCCCGTCGCGGACGAGGGCGTGGTCGTCGGCCAGCACGACGCGGATAGGCCGACCCGGTTCGGGCGGGGGCCTTGTTGCGGGTTCGGCTGGCGGTGCTCCAGCAGGCGCGGCTCTGGCAGGGCCGGCGAAGGCCTCGGACTGCAGCCGGCGCGGGACCACCAGGCTGACGCGGGTCCCCTTGCCGGGCTTGCTGGTTACGCGGGATCGACCGCCGAGCAGGTCGAGGCGCTCCTGGATGCTGAACAGGCCGGACCCGCCGGATTCGCGGGGATGCGCCTTCGAGGTGTCGAAGCCGGCGCCGCGGTCGACGACGCTCAAGCAGACGCGTTGGTCGCCCATGCCGCGCATGGCGATGCCGGCCTGTCTGACGCCGGCATGCTTGACGATGTTGAGCACCAGCTCGCGGACGATCTCAAAGGTGATGGCGCGCACTTCGGCGGCCTCCCCGTCGACCCCGGGGCTGATGCGCAGCCGGACGTCCATGTCGTACTTCTGCCGGGCCCACCGGGTCAGCCAGGCGAGCACGTCGGGCATGCTGCCTTCCTGCAGGATCATCGGGGACAGTTCGGCCGTCAGCGACCGTGACATCGACAAGGCATCTTCCAGCAGCTCGTTGGTCTGGCCGAGCGCCTCCCCGACGGGCTCGGTCAGCGGCTGATTGCGGGCCCGACCGAGGTTGAGCCTCGCCCCGACCAGCAGCTGCTGCAGGTGGTCGTGCAGGACCTGGGCGAGGCGTTTGCGTTCGTGGTGTTCGGCACGGGTCAGCTGGACGGCCATCCGCTGCAGCTGCCTTGCTCGCTGCTCGGCCTCGGCGGTCCGCTCGGCGACCCGTGTTTCCAGGTTCTCGTTGAGTTGGCGGAGCTCCTGCTCGGCGTGCTTGCGGGCGGTGATGTCTTCCGTGAATATGACCAGCCCGCCGATCGCGCCGCTGGCGTCCCGCCAGGGGCGGACCTCCCATCGCAGCCACTGCACGCTGCCGTCGGCGCGTACGAAAGGGTCCTCTTCTGTCTGTTCGGTCACCCCGGCCAGGCAGCGGCGGTGGATCTGCTTCCACCGCTCGGGGATCTCCGGGAATACCTCGTAGTGACTGCGGCCGATCAGCTCCTGCCCTTCCAGGCCGTAGTCGGTCAGCCACCGGCGGCTGGCGGCGAGGTACCGCATCTGGTTGTCGAATACGGCAATGGCGGCCGGGGCGGTCTCGATGAACTGGCGGAGCTCCCGCTCGCTGCGGCGCAGGGCCTCTTCGGCCTGTTTGCGGTGGGTGATGTCGCGGATCGCTGTGAGGCGGACGTTGCGCCCCTGCTGCGTAACATTCTTGCTGTGGGCCTCGACGATGATTCGTCGGCCGTCTCCGCGGATCGCCCCGTGCTCGATCCGGGCTTCCCGGCCGTGGCGGATGTTGTCCATGACCCGGTCCATATCCTCCGGGGCGATGATGGGGGAGATGTCCTTTCCGAGCATCTGCTCGCGCGAGTAGCCGAGTATGGTCAGCAGCTGGTCGTTGACGTCGATGCACCTGCCGCCCTCGGTGACGGCGATTCCCTCGAAGGTTGCGTCCGCGAGGGTCTGATACCGTTGCTGGCTCTCCTCCAGCGCCAGTTGGGCCTGTCTATATCGGGTGGTCTCGCGGAGCGATAAGACCAGGCCGACCACATGATCGTCCTGATCCTTGACCGGCACGAGGCTCCAGTCCCAATAGGTGACGCCCCGCTCGGGCTGATCGGGGAATTCGAACGACTTGTCCTTGTAGAAGATGGCCTGGCCGGTTTCGCGGACCTGCCGGAAGATGGCCTCGTTCTCCTCGTCGGGGTATATGTCGAAGTGGCTCTTGCCGATCAGGTCCTCCGGCGACTTGCGGCAGGTGGCGGCATAGGAGGGGTTGACCGTCACGAAGCGGAAGTCCCGGTCGAGATAGACCAGCAGCACGTCCGTGGAGTTCATGATGGTCTGGAGGATGGCCCGTTCCTGCTGGAGTGCCTGTTCGGTCTGCTTGCGCCTGGTGATGTCGCGGATCACGCTGATCAGCGCGCGGGTATCGTCAACGGTCGCCCCCTGCGCGCAGACCTCGACCGGAAAAGTGGTGCCGTCTTTGCGCTGATGAAGGGCCTCGAAGACAAGGCCCTCGGCATCGGCCCGGGCCATCAGGCCATCCGTCTCGCCACGGGTTTCGGCCGCCCGAAGGTCATGGATCGTCAGGTTCAACAGCTCGTCGCGGCTGTAGCCGTAGGCGTGGATCGCGGCGCTGTTGGCCTCGAGGATCCGCCCGTCGCCGCGGTTCACGAACAAGATGATGTCCCGGCTGTGGTCGGCGAGGAGCTGAAACGGATCAGGCGTCTGGCCCGTCGCCTGTGCCGCCAGGTTCTGCAGCAGGCGCCGGACGTTGACCAGCCGACCGGCGGGATCCAACGCCGACAGCTCGGCATCAGCCTGGGCCAGGTCTTTGTCGATCTGAATTCTTGTGCGTTGTACCGCCATCTCGCGCCAGTCCGGCCGAAAACAAAGCAAGGGGCCGCCAGAACAAGAGATATGGAGCGCCCGACGTCGTCGACAGACAAGGATATCGACTGTGCGGAGATATTTCCACATCTGCGAAGGGATATCTCCCGGTTGAATGGTCAGATCGCTCCGGATTCCATGGGGCTGACCCCGGTGAGGTGCACGGGCATCCGGCGGCCATGAAAACCCCGGGGTAGATCCGCCGGGAAACGTGCGCTTCGGGGTCAAACCCCTGGAAAACGCCGCGACTCCCGGGAGGCCTCACAGCGCCAGCGGGGGTGCCGTTTTGTGCGCATGTGCGAGACGTTCCGCTGCCTTGGGAAAGAGCCGCGACCGGCAGGTCGCGGTATGCCTGCGATGGTCCGTCGGCGCTGCTACCGGAAGCGATGATACTTGTAATACGCCTGGCAGCTGCCTTCGCTGCTGACCATGCAGGGGCCGATGGGGCTCTGCGGGGTGCAGGCCTTGCCGAACAGCGGGCAGCCAGGCGGGTCCATCATTCCCCGGATCACGTCGCCGCACTTGCAGCCGGGTGTGGCGGTGTCCGGGCCGAATGTCACCCCGAGCCGCGCTGCCGCGTCGTACCCGCTGTACTGGTCGTTGAGCACCAGCCCGCTGCCGGGGATCACGCCGATGGACCGCCAGTCGGCATCACCCACCGCAAAGACCTGCTCGACCAGCCGGCGGGCCGCGGGGTTCCCTTCGGGACTGACGGCCGCGCCGTAGACGTTGCCGAGTTCGGCCCGCCCGCCCGCCACCTGCTCTACGATCTCGGTCAGGCCTGCCAGCATCTGGATGGGTTCGAACCCCGCCACGACGCAGGGCCGGGCGTACTGCTCGACGACCGGGCGGTACGCCTCGCTGCCGATGATCACGCTGACGTGTCCCGGGCACAGGAAGCCGTCGATCTGGACCACCTCGCTGGCCAGCAGGGCGAGCATGGCGGGCACGACCAGCTTGTGCGCCGCCAGGACCGAGAGGTTGTCGATGTTCTCGCGCCGGGCGCTCAGCAGCAGATGCGCCGTCGGCGGCGTGGTGGTCTCGAAGCCGACGGCGGCGAAGACGACCTGGGTGTCGGGCTCGGCTTTGGCGAGCTTCAGGGCATCCAGCGCGGAGGTCACCACGCGGACGCGGGCGCCTTCGGCGCGGGCGTGTTCGAGGCT
>JAWLBS010000439.1:0-3919 GCA_041687575.1 Phycisphaerae bacterium
AGCGACCGCCGACGGCGGCGGCCAAGCCCGCTCCGCGCCGCCGCCTCGCCCGCTGACAGCCGCGAAACGGGCCTGGGCGTTCGCTTGTTTAACGACTAGCATCGTTCTCAGCTTCCCGGGCGGAGGCAAGGCCGCCTTCAGAATGGGAAACGCGGGCTGGCATCCAGATCCGATGCCGGCCGGGCGAGGGCGAGTGGCTTTCGCCCGCAACCGATGCGAGTAATACCTACTTGTATTCCCGTAGTGTAGGACCGACAGGACAGTGATGAAAGGACCCGCAATGCTACCAGAAAGGTTCAAGATCCTCCCGTACCTGTTGATCGTGTTCGCCGTGGTCTCGGTGGTTGTGCCAGCAGCCGCACAGACCTACCAGTATCACGATTATGTTCGCACAGTCAGATCCTGACGTCCGATGGCCGAAGGATCCTCATCAGCGAAGGCCAAGCCAGGTTCTACGGTAGCCGTGCTGCCGATGCCAACGTCGCCGCCACACTCGATGTCAAGGGGCAGCAGGTGACTGCCTCCCCCCGGGGGCTTGCCGTTGCGGTCGTCAGCCGGTCCGTCAATGTGGGCGGGCCCGTCGCCGTCTACAGCAGCGGCGGCCGCCTTGTGGGCAAGGTCGATATCGACACTTCCTCAAGAGTGGTGAGCCTTTCTGACGACGGTCAAGTCATTGCATTGTCCCCGCAAGCGGTTCATGGTCCGCCGCCGCGCCGGGTACGGCTTGTCAACTTGGCCGGCAAGGTCCTGGCAGACTACGACACAGACCCTACATCGTGCAATTTCTCCCCGGATGGACTCCCTGTCGTGTGGGGATCCGCCCCTCAGACAAGAAAGCAGTTCCTATCTATCCTCAACAACCAGGGGCAGCCGATGTACCGGTGTGAGCCGGAACTCGGGAAGAAGGGAATCCACGGTGCCGTGGCAAGTGAACAGGCAACCTTGGTGGCCTTCTTTGCTTTGGAGGATCCGCTGGAGGCGGGGACAGTGATGCTGTGGAGTCCGAAAGAAGGCCATCTGAAGGAATTCGCCGTGCCGAAGGAGCACGGAGTGCCCGTCATGGGCAACAGGATCACCATCTCGGCCGACGGCTCTGTACTTGCCCTTCCCCTGAGAGGGTGCCGCGTTGGCGTCCTGTTGACGGCAACGGACTCATCCCTCAGAGTATTGGACCTTGGCGCCGCCGGGCGGCAAGGGGACGTGGGAGAGGTTGTGTCGGTGCTTCACGCCAGCAAGGATCGGATCTCCGTCTTGTGTCGCCCAGATACTGCCGGGAGTAAGGCATTCGCTCTCGTTACTGTTGATCTGAGTGGTTCGCTTGTCAGCACAGAACAGGTACCCGTTGATCCCAGCCGCTAGACCTATGCAGTGGAGAAAACCTATGACGAACACTTCTGCAAAGAGTGGCTGCTCAGCCATCATCTGTGCTGTTGTAGTCTTTGCCGCCACAGCTGCAGCTAATGATCTGTGGCCCGCTAAGGGCGCCACTATTCCCCGCGTGTGGAACACCTGCCAGGCTTACACCAGCGCGCAGATCTTTCATCAAACCCCCCGCCCCCCGGGCCCAGCCGACCGCCCACGCTGAGCCCGCCCCCTCACACCGCCGGCAGGGCCGCCACGGCGCCGGCGGTATCGGAGAGGTCGAGGTGGGTGTAGATGTTCATCGTCAGCCGGATATCGCTGTGGCGCATGAGCTTCTGGGCGACGCTGGGTGAGACGCCGCTGCGGGCCAGGAGGGTCGCGAACGTGTGCCGCAGGCAGTGCACGTCCAGCGTGCGCCCCTGGCGGTCCGTCTTCGGGATGCCCGCCGCGGCGAGGTCGGCGTCGAAGACGCGGGTGAAGTTGGACGGTACGTCAAAGACGAACTCCCCCGCATCGTCGTCCAGGTCCCCCAGGTGGCGACGCAGCGCCTCGGCGAGGTCGCGGCGGAGCGGGAGCACGGCGCTGCGGCCGCTCTTGGCATGGCGGCCCTCGATGTGCACGCAGGGATGCTCGCCGTCGAGGTCCAGGCCCGAGACCGGCAGGGTCGCCACCTCCCCCTTCCGCAGCCCGGTCATGATCATGAAGCGGTACAGCAGCGCCCGCTCGCGGCCCAGCCGCCGCAGATGCTCCCTCACCTCCTCCCGCACGTTCGCCAGGGGCTTGCCGCGGTTCTTGCCCCGCCGGACCGTCAGGGCCTCGGTCAGCAGCCGCTCCTTCGCCGCCGCCAGCAGCCGCACGATCTCCTCCTCCGTCAGGGCCCGCCGCTTGCGGGCGGGCTCGACCTCCTCGGCCTTGGGCAGCCCGGTAAGGGGGTTCGTCGTCAGCCGCCGCTCGGTGACGCACCAGTTGCACATCGCCAGGATGGCCGCCCGGTGCACGTTCACCGTCCGCGCCGCCAGGGGGAGGGACTTGGGGTCCTGCGGGTCGCGGGGCATCGAGGCCGTGCGGTCCATCTTCTTGTAGACGGCAGCCATGGGTACATCGTTCCTTCCGCGGGCATCGCATCGCCCGCAGCGACACTGAGCGGCAATTCGCCGGGAGCCTCAAGGCAATTCCTGGTTAGCGCACGGTTCCGTCGAACCCCGCTACGTTCGCCGCCGGGAGGGTTCGATAACGGGCGGACAACCCTGGGCAATCCACGCGTCGATGGCCGGCCGGGGCCAGCGGACGAGCCCCCCCAGCCGCACGGGCCGGGGCACCTTGGAGGCCCGGCTGGCGGACCTTCACGACCGGGTCCAAAGCGGCCGGTACCGTGCGCAGCCCTCGAAGCGGAGTTGGATCCCCAAGCCGGACGGCCGCCAGCGGCCGCTGGGCATCGCATGCCTGGAGGACAAGATCGTCCAGCAGGCGGCGGTGCAGGTCCTCAGCGCGATTTACGAGCAGGACTTCCTGGGGTTCAGCTACGGCTTCCGGCCGGGGCGCAGCCAGCACAACGCGCTGGATGCGGTCTGGGTGGGCATCACGCAACGGAAGGTGAACTGGGTGCTGGACGTGGACATCCGGAGCTTCTTCGACACCATCGACCACGAGTGCCTGATGAGGCTGTTGGAGGTTCGCGTCGCCGACCGCCGGATGCTGCGCCTGATTGCCAAGTGGCTTCGGGCGGGCGTCTCGGAGGACGGGCAGTGGTCCAGGACGGACCGGGGCACGCCGCAGGGAGCGGTGATCTCGCCGCTGCTGGCGAACGTGTACCTGCACTACGTCTTTGACCAGTGGGTGGCGCAGTGGCGGCGTCGGCCGGGATGCGGCGACGTGATCGTCGTCCGCTACGCGGATGATGTCGTCCTGGGCTTCCAGCACCGCCTGGAGGCGGAGCGGTTCCTGTCGGAGCTGCGCGTGCGGATGTCGGAGCACGGGCTGGAGTTGCACCCGGGGAAGACTCGCCTCATCGAGTTCGGGCGGTACGCCGCCGACAACCGGGCCGCGCGGGGCGAGGGCAAGCCGGAGACGTTCGCGTTCCTGGGCTTCACGCACATCTGCGCGAGGCGCAAGAGCGACGGCGGCTATACGGTTCTGCGGAAGACCCTCCGCGAGCGGCTGCGTCGGAAGGCGAAGGAAGTGCGAGAGCTGCTGATGCGCAACCGACACAAGCCGGTGGCCGAACAGGGCCGCTGGCTGCGCTCGGTCGTACAGGGCTTCTTCAACTACCACGCCGTTCCGGGCAACCGCGCCGCGTTGAACGCCTTCCGCACCCTGGTGAACTGCGCCTGGCTGCGTGCGTTGCGGCGTCGCAGCCAGAAAGGACAGAAGCTGAACTGGGCTCGCATGAAGCGACTGATCGCCACGTGGATTCCAGCGGCCAGAGTCCTGCACCCCTATCCCAACCAGCGACTGGTGTTAACGAACCCGCGGTAGGAGCCGTATGAGGTAACACTTCAAGTACGGATCTGTGCGGGGGGGGGGGGGGGAGGCCCGCCCCACCCCCCCGATTGGTTTT
>JAWLBS010000440.1:0-3895 GCA_041687575.1 Phycisphaerae bacterium
AGCGACTCGGCCTGGGCGGTCGATGTTCGATCCTTCTCGGCCATGAGATCCTCGGCCATCGCGGCGAGCCGTTCGAGTTCATCGGGGTCCAGGACGACCTGCGCGTCCGTCGGCAGGCCGAGCAGGAGCTTGAACGAGTCCAGTCCACGCTCGTACGCCTGGATCGCGCCGATCCAGCGGTCCCGGGCCCGCAGCTCGTCCTGCACCGCCTGGTCGACCTGGATCTCCGGCAGTCGGCCCATGTCCGCCAGTCGCCGGGCCCGCCGCGTGGAGGCGATCAGGCCGCGATAGTTCTCCTCGGCATTGCGGACGCGGTCGAGCTGTTCGAGGACGGACAGGTAATCGCTGGCCACCTCGACGGCGAACGTCCGCCGGAACCGGGCGAACGTGTACAACGCGTAGATGACGTTTCGTTCGGCCTGTTTGAGCGGCTCGGTGACCACGAATTCGCCGGCCCCCCGCAACAGGGGCACGTTGATGCTCGCGTCGCCGAACAGGCCCATCGCCGAGCCGCCCGTGCCGGTCAGCAGGCGGGCGACATTCAGGCCGATGTTGGCTGTGACCAGCGCGCCGGTCTTGAACAGGCGGCTCAGCCCCAGCTGCGCGTCGGCGTCGGTGCCCCCGAACGCCTCCTCCCCGCTCAGGTCGGTGCTGCCCTGGTAACGGACGAAACTGGCCCAGATGTTGCGAAAGTCGTTCTGCCGCAGATCCAGCGCCAGCGCCGAAATGTAGACGTCCTCTTTCTGGGTCTGGTACTGTCGGCTGTTGCGGGCGCCGATCTGCAGCGCCTCATCGAGCGTGATCCGCACCGGCGCGGCCTGCGGCATCAGCCAGGGCGCCAGGGGTTCGGGCTGGGGGCAGGGATCTTCCGCCAGGTAGGTGGTTCCCTTGAGCTGAGGGATCTGGTCGATACTGCGCGTGCCGTACGAGCCGGCGAACGAGACGGGCAGGTTCTGATCGAGCAGCAGGATCTTGCGGAGGTCCTCGGCCGGCGGGCGAACGCGGAACGGATCGGACGCCCCGAACAGCTCCGCCTCCTTGCGTTCGACGATTTTCTCGGCAACGTCGTCGGCCTGGTGCCGGTACTGCCGCGGCGTGCAGCCGGTCAGCAAGACCGTCGCCGTGGTTATCAGAATCAATCGCTCGCAAGTCGTTGGCCACCGCACGCGTTGGTACCTGCCCTTCATTGCCCATCGTTGTCGGCATGGTGTGTCGCGTTGACATTCACCCCTTCGTGCTATAAGTTAACCAGTGGATAGTTCACATGTCAACTAACCGGTGGCACGCATGACGCAAACAGATGCCCACGATGATCTGGCCTATCTCGGCACCCGGCTCGGGGGCGACCTCGACGTGATGCTGGTCTACAACCTCTTGCGGACGCACAACTACCTGGCGCCCTTCCTGGACGCGGAATTGCGGGCGCAGCGACTGACGGCCACCCAGCTCAACGCCCTGCTGGTGCTGCACAACGCGGGCCGCGAGGGGCTGCTCATGGGCGAGATCGGCGAGCGCCTGGTGGTCACCAAGTCCAACGTGACCGGCCTGGTCGATCGGCTGGAGAAGCAGGGGCTCGTCAGCCGGTCCAGCCTGGAGGACCGCCGGGCGACGGCTGTGCGGATCACCCCCGCGGGTCGGAAATTGCTCCAGGGCGTCCTGCCTCATCACACGCGTCTGCTGGCGGAGCTGACAGACTGCCTGGAACCGGCCGAGAAAAAGACGCTGGTCGGGTTGCTTACGAAACTGCGGCGGGAGTTGCGGCACCGGCGCAAGGGGAGGCCCTGATGCGCGGCGGCTGGATGGGGGCAGCAGGTACCATGGGCGGTCTGACGCGGACCTACGGTCTGCGCCGGCACTTCCAGAAGGGCGGCCTGGAGGGCCCGCCTCCCGAGATCAGCCAGGCGATCCTCAAACGCATCCTCCGTTACTTCAAACCCTATTGGCGGCTGTGGCTGGTGGTCTTCGTCTGCATCGCCGCGGCCGCGGGGATCAATGTCCTGCCGCCGTTCTGCACGCGATACATCATCGACCTGGCGGTCGCCGGCGACGGTTCACAGATCTGGCTGTACGCGGCGGCGATCGTGGGCCTGGCGCTGGGTTCGGGCCTGATCGGCGTGCTGCAGCAGTCGCTGACCGCGCGGGCGGGACAGGGACTGCTGTTCGATGTCCGCAACGAACTGTTCTGTCACCTGCAGGAGATGGGCCTGCACTTTTACACCTCGACCCGCTCGGGAGAGATCGTCTCGCGGCTCAACAACGACGTCAACGCCGTGCAGCGCGTCGCGACCGGCACCCTCACGATGATCGCCAGCAACCTGGCCACCCTCGTGGCGACTTCCATCGCCCTGCTCAGTATGAACTGGCGGCTCGCCCTGCTGGCGGTGACCGTGGTGCCGCTGTTCTACCTCCCGTCGGCCATCGTGGGGCGGGTGCGGCGGCGGCTCTCGGCCGAGACGCAGGAGAGTCAGGCCGTCCTGCTGGGCTTCATGAACGAGCGGCTGCACGTGTCGGGGGCGCTGTTGACCCAGATCTTCGGCCAGGCCCGCGCCGATGCCCGCACCTTCCAGCAGCAGAGCAGCGTCGTCCGCGACCTGAACGTCAAGCAGCAGGTTGTCGGGCGGTGGCTGTTCATGGTCCTCAGCATCTTCAGCGCGGCCGGTCCGGCGCTGGTCTACTGGTACGGCGGCCTGCAGGTGGTTCGTGGAGATCTGACGATCGGGCAACTGGTGGCGTTCGTCGCCCTGTTGACGCTCCTCTACCGCCCGCTGGTGCAGCTGGCGACGGTCTACGTTGACGTACAGGCCTCCTTCGCCGTCTTCGAGCGGATCTTCGAATACCTCGACATGCAGCCGGATGTCCGCGACGGCGAGCAGCCGCGGGCGTGCCGCCTGACGAAGGGTCACATCGTCTTCGACAACGTGGCGTTCGCCTACCCGGCGCCGATCGCGCTGTCGCAGCGCAAGGATGAGAAGAAAGGCCAGCAGGACGGACGGAATGGCCAGGACGACGTCCCGGCGACCCCGGCCGAGGCCTTCGCCCTGCGCGACGTCTCCTTCGAGATCGCCCCCGGCGAGCGGGTCGCCCTGGTCGGTCCCAGCGGGGCGGGCAAAACGACGATCACCTACCTCGTGCCGCGGTTCTACGACCCGAACGAAGGGCGGATCCTTCTCGACGGCTGCGACCTGCGGGACGTCCGCCTTGACGACCTGCGGCACCACGTCGCGATGGTCACCCAGGAGACGTTCCTGTTCCACGCGACCGTTCGTGAAAACCTGCTCTACGCTAACCCGTCCGCCTCGCAGCAGCAGCTCGAGGCCGCATGCCGCGCGGCCAACATCCACGACTTCATCATCGGCCTGCCGGAAGGCTACGAGACGATCGTCGGCGAGCGGGGCTTCCGCCTCTCCGGCGGCGAAAAGCAGCGGATCTCGATCGCCCGCGCCGTGCTCAAGGACCCCAGGATCCTCATCCTCGACGAGGCGACCAGCAACCTCGACGCCACCTCGGAGTACCTGATCCAGGAGGCGATGGAGAAGCTGCTCCAGGGCCGCACCTCGCTGATCATCGCCCATCGCCTCTCGACGATCCTCAGCTCCGACCGGATCGTGGTGCTCGACAAGGGCCGGGTGGTCGAACTCGGCCGGCACGAGGACCTGCTCACCCGCAGCGGCCTGTACGCGACCCTCTTCGAGCAGCAGTTCAGCAAGGTGCTCGACAGCGCCAACGCCGAGCCGCCCCCCGGCGGTGACGGAAGGGGCGAGTAGGGGACGGAGCCCCGTTCGTTACGCCAACAACGGCGCTCCAACGGAAAAGCCCCCGCAATCGCTGTGCCCTGCGGGGGCTTATGACTGCGTCGCGTAGGGCTCGAACCTACGACCCGCGGATTAAGAATCCG
>JAWLBS010000441.1:0-3829 GCA_041687575.1 Phycisphaerae bacterium
CTCCGCGCGGCGGCGCAGCCGGCCGCCGCCGATCAGGCCCGCAGTCAGCCGGAGCAGCACGAGCGTCACGCCCGCCAGGTACAACAGCACGATGTGCGAGGCGTATTGCTGGGAGACCTCGCGCAGACGCTCCAGCAGACTCGGCGGCGGAAGCGTTTCGACACCGGAAGGCGGAGTGGCGGGGGTGGTGACATCCCGCATATCGCCGGGACCAAGCAAGTCAGCCGTGGTCACGACCTCAGACGGGGCGAACGCAGGCAACGGCGACCCTGGCGCCATCGCATCGGCTGGCAAAGCCGTTTCCAGGCCATACGTGACGGGCCCGCCGGACGGCACGACATCGATGTACAGGTACGTCGCCAGCGGGCAGACCGCCATCAGCAGCAGCGCGACCAGCCACACGTGGTAGCGGACCTCCGGCCGGGCACGCCTCAGCAGCAGCACCGCCGGCAACACCAGCAGACAGACGGCCGCGCCCTGCCAGAGGAAATGCAGCAGGACCAGGGCGACCCGCATGCACGAAGCGGAATCCAGCAGAGGCACATCGGCAAGAGAAGTCATGATTTGCTCTCCTTGGCCTTGCGGTTGATCAGTTCGCGGAGTTGCCGGAGGGAATCGGCGTCGAGGTCCGACGTCTCGAGCAGGTTGACCATCGCCGCCGCCGCCGAGCCATCGAACGCCCGCTCGACCAGGTCGGCCAGCATGCCGCCGGTGGTCGCCTGGCGCGAGACCTCCGCCTCGTAGACGTAGCGCAGCCCGTGCCGGCTGCGCCGCAGGTAGTTCTTGTCGACCATGATGTTCATGATGGTCGAGACGGAGGTGTGGGCCAGGTCCCGGAAGCCCGCCAGCGACTCGCGAACGTGACGGACCGTAGCGGGTCCGTCGCGCCAGAGGACCTTGAGGATCTCCATCTCCAGTTCGGTCGGATGGGACGAAGCGGGTCTGGCCATGTCGTCTCGACCTCCGTAAGCCGCCCTGCCAGCCTTCGAATTCATTAGTAATGTACACCGGCAACGGCAGCGAGTCAAGGAGAATTTTTAATTCATTCGTAAACAGGGGAGCGAAAATCTACCGGCGGCGGGCGATGTAATGTCGCGGCAAGTGTTCCGCCCCTTGGTAGCCACCAGGACCGCACGCCCTGTCCTTGATGGACCGAAAGGTCCCGCGGCGAGCAGCGCAGGGCCTTGCTCAAGAAGGCCGCCGGAATCTGGAAAGCCCGGGACGATCTCCCGGACTTCCGGGCACTCCGCGAGGAATGGGATCGGCGATGAGTGTCCGGAAGACACCCTGAAAGACACCCCTTCCCGCTCATCGCCAATACCGTGAACCGGTACTCGTGCGGCCGGGCCGCACCTCCACCAGATCTGCGCTCATGCCCGTAGGCCCACCGAAACCGAAACAGTTGTAGACATCGGCCGGGACGCGGACCGACTCGGGCACGCTTGGCAGCAGGACCATGGTCTGCCTGCCGATCAGCCGCAGCGGCTCGTTGTCGTGCGCCCGGGGCCGAAGCCGCAGCGTGCCCGTCGGGACGTCCACCGGCGCCAATTCAAGCAGCACGCCGTCTTCGTCTTGCCGCGCCCGGACTTCGCGTATGTCCGTCCCCACCTGCAGATACCGCGTAAGGATCAGTTTCAGCGAACCGCCCTCGCCTTCGAGCACCCAGAGAACGTGCTTGCGCTTGCCCGCCTCAAGCGGTTTGCCCGGAGTGGGCTCGACGATCAGGTAATCGCCGCTCGGCAACTCGTTCAGCGGAT
This sequence comes from Phycisphaerae bacterium, assembly GCA_041687575.1. Taxonomy (GTDB): domain Bacteria; phylum Planctomycetota; class Phycisphaerae; order UBA1845; family JANYLN01; genus JANYLN01. The sequence continues at coordinate 1,758 of JAWLBS010000441.1, forward strand.
CGGTCAGGTTTATGCTGCCCGGATCGATACACGAGCCGTTCCAGTTGCGGTCGACCAGGGCGGCCGCGAAGGTCTGACCGTTGATGTGAATCTCGCCCCGCGCCCAGCGGGCGGGGATCATCGTCACGCCGTAGGGCAGTTGGCCCGGGGTCAGGTATTTGGAGGGACCTTCTTTCAGGAAGACCTGCACGTGCGTCGCCGCGGTCGACGCCCCGGACCGCTTGACCAGCACATCCGGGAACCAGGCGACGGCCGTCGCGCCGTCGGGCGACTTGCCGTCGTACGGCTGGGCCTTGTAAACGCGTGCATCCTTGAAGCTGCCGTCGCCGGCCGCATCGACGTACAGCGTGTCGTATGATCCCTCGCCAGCCGACTGGTCGAACAACAGCGGCGAAACAATCATGCCCTTGGGCGTGTGGACAAGCAGCGGCTGGGGCGACTTCAGGAAGGCCGGCCGGGTCTGGGGACTGCTGGCCGGCGGCGTGCCCTGGATGCTGAAGTACTCGGCGAAGCCGGCCGGGAAGGGTTCGAACGTCAAGCGGACGGCATCGTCGCTCTCCGGCACAGGCAAGGGCCCAGTGGCTGCCGCCTGCTGCGTCATGCCCGGGGCTCCGCCGACCGTGCGGTACTGGACATCGATCGGATTGGCGGCCCCTTCGTCCCACAAAACTCGTACAGCCGCCATGCCGCCTTGTGCGGTCTTGATGTAAAACAGGGCGGGCAGCTGTTCCTGCGTGAGAGGCAGGACCCGACGTTCGGCGGAAACGGTGGCACCGGCAACGGCATCCCGCACATCTTGCGCGCCCATGGTGAACCAGTCGCTGTTCGAAGGCATCTCGAAAGCGACATTCAGCAGGACGAGGCAGTGGGGGCCGGCGACAAATCGGCCGGGCTGCCAGAAGGCGTCGATGCCGTTCTTGCCAAGCCAGGCGCTGAAGCCGGAGGGATCCCCCTGCGCCAGATTGGCGGGGCAGGTGAAGGTCCGGCCGGTGTCGAAGTCGATGTACCGCCCGTCGGTGCCGGGCTGCCACGTGACGGTGCCACCCAGCGGGGGCACGGGACCGGTAGGCTCAGTTTGCTTCGCCTGCTGCTGGCCGGCAGGCGCCCGGACGCCCGGCATCTGCGGTCCGTGCGGCAGCTCGATATAACGTGCATCTTTATCGATGTCCTGAAGCTGGAAGATGCGCTGTGCGTCGGCACTGCGGTAGAACCCCACGGTGTCGACCCGGCACCGCTGCTGGAGGTCATTGTCCCGCCACGTCCAGGCGGACCGTTGCTGCTTGTCATTGTCCCGCTCCCGCCACGTCCAGGCGGTCGGCAGCCAGAGGTCATCGGCCAGCGGCTTGAGCTCGCTGACCTCCAGCAGGCGGTATATACGGCCGCCAACAAGGTTGGACTCAACGCGGATTGGGAAGTAGCCGCGCTGCGGGTCGAGCCACACCCGCAGCCAGGACTCCGGCGTCATCTCCGCACCCACCTGCTGCGAAGCATACAGCTCGATCAGCCGTGTGCCCGCGTAGTCGATCCACTTCGTCTGGACGCCGCCGGCTGGCGAGTTTTCGATGATTCTCCAGATGTAGGTGAAGTCGGCCGTCTCGAGCCGGCCATTCTCCATCTCCCGCAGCGGCCTTGGCAGCAACATCAGGCTGGTCCTTGCCTGCCGTGGAATGGAAGAGTCCCACCGTTCCGCCGCCTTCCAGCGGTGGTAATGTGGTGTGTAGATGCCATCATTCTCCCCATAGTAGACCTGGAAGCGATCATTGCCGTCCCAGGCCATGGCGCTGCTCCTGGGCTCGTACGGCCGCGCACTGTCAAACCAAGGATATACCCGTGGATCATGATCGACCCGCATGGCTCCGCTGTCGACCTGCTCGCACCAGAGCCAGTACCGGCTGCGCGACGGCGTCGGCACCCAGTCGCCCAGCGGTTCTACCCAGGCGTACTCCTGCTGGGAGCCCGCAAGGTGAAGGTTTCGCAGATCGCGCCGGGCCGCTCCGGCGCGGTCATAGGCGGCGAGCGCCTCGCGTTGCACCTCGTGCAGATCCGGCGGGTCCGAGGGCGGATCATCGGGC
>JAWLBS010000442.1:0-3813 GCA_041687575.1 Phycisphaerae bacterium
AACTGGATCATCGGGAGAACTCCTGTCTTGCACAGCGCCTGGTTCTCGCCACGCCGACCGGCCACCCGCTCGCGAGCGTAACTGCCAGTATACGAGGGGGCTTCCGGCGACGTCAACCGGTGATGCGCCGGCCGCACCTCCATCGGGCCGATTCGCCCGATCCCGCGCCAAAGCAGGGCCGGCCCGGACGGACCCGGATTGTCTGGAAATAAAGGAGTGCAAACGCCTATTATCATCGACAGGCGAGAGTTGCCGCAGCGAGTCTCCGTATGCACGTGGAGGCTGCCAGATCGTCTCGGTCCGGCAACCTTGCCGCGACTTCTTTGGGCCGCACAGACTTCGCTATGCATGGGACCCGTCACCATTCATATGCGGAGAGAGCTGTCGGGTACGTTTGTCCCTACGTTCGGTGGTGCAGCGTTGCCAGGCAAATCGAAGTATGACAGAGAGTTCGTCGGATACGCCGTTGCCATTCTCGCCGTGGCGCTGGCAGCCGTAGCCGGCAAGGCCTTGGAAGTGACCGTCGGCGAGATGCCGGCGTTTATCACGTTCTATCCTACGGTGATGCTCGTCGCGGTCTTTTACGGGACCGGGCCGGGCATGGTGGCGACCGTGCTGGCTACGATGGCTGCGGGCATCCTGTTTCTTGACCCGGTCGGGGTGCTCAAGATCAACGCGGCGGCCGGGGCTGTAGCACTGAGCGTATTCCTCGGGATCAATGCGGGCGTCAGCTTGCTGGCGGGCCGGCTTCGGGCTGCCCGGCAACGTGCCAGCGACGAGGCCCGCCGGGCCGAAGCGCAGGCCCGGCGACTGCGAGAAAGCGAAGCGACGCTCAGGGCTGTGCTCGATGCCCTGCCGGTCGGCGTGGTCATAGCCGGCAGCAACGGAAAGATCCTTCACGTCAACGCCGCCAACAACGAGCTGTGGGGCGTACCGCCCGAGACGACGAGTTGGGAGCAGTACGGCGAATGGGTCGGCTACTGGCCGGAAACCGGCCGGCGGATCCAGGCCCACGAGTGGGCGATGGCTCGTGCCTTGCACAGCGGGGAGATCGTCACGAACGAACTGGTCGAGTGCGAGAGGTTCGACACGAAGCAGCGGCGGTTCTACCTCAACAACGCCGCCCCGGTCAGGGACCCGGCCGGCAACATCATCGCCGGCGTGGTCGCCGAACTGGACGTAACCGATCGGCTGGCCGCCGAACGGGCACTGCGCGAAAGCGAGCAGCGGCTGCGCTTGGCCCTCGAAACGAGCAACACCGGCGCCTGGGACCTGGACCTGGTGGACCACACAGCCTTCCGCTCGCCGGAGCACGACCGCATCTTCGGCTATCCGGAGCCGCTGAACGAGTGGACGTACGAGATATTCCTGAACCACGTGCTGCCGGAAGACCGCGAGAGGGTCGACGCGGCATTCCATCATGCGACAGACACGCAGGGCGACTGGACGTTCGAGTGCCGCATCCGCCGCGCCGACGGCGAGATCCGCTGGATCCGGGCTGCCGGGGGCCATCGGACCGACGAGACCGGCCGGGTACGCGGAATGGCCGGCATCGTTCAGGACATCACCGAACGCAAGTCGATGGAGCAGGATCTGGCATCGACGCGGGAGCGCCTCGAGACGGCGTTGGCGGCCGGCGACGTGGCCACGTGGGTGTGGGATATCAACGGCGACCGCATCTTCGCCGACAGGAACCTGCGGGCATTCTTCGGCGTCAGCCCGGCCGAAGGCCACGGTGGTTCCCTCAGTGCGTACCTGCGGTCGATTCACCCCGACGACCGCGACGAGGCAGCGAAAGTCATCGAGACCGCTCTGGGCACCACCCAAAGCACGTATCGTGCCGAGTACCGCGTCACCGGGGCGGACGGGAAGATGCGCTGGGTGCTGGCCCGCGGCAGGATCGAACGCGACGGGCAGGGTCGAGCGGTCCGGATGCCCGGCGTGATCCTGGACGTGACGCAGCGCAAGCAGGCCGAAGAGCAGGTGCGGCGCAGCCGGAGCCTGTTGTCGGAGGCCGAGAAACTCTCGCACACCGGGGCGTGGGAATGGGACCTGACGAGTGACCGCTGGTCATTCTCCGACGAGTGGCTGGCGATCCACGGTTGCCCCAAGCAGATGCTGACCCAGGAGGAGCTGCTTTCAGTCGCCCACCCCGACGACCGGGAGGCGATCGACCGTGCAATGGAGAACGTGCGAACCGGCACCGCCCCGTATGAAATGGAACACCGCATCGTGCGGCTGGATGACGGCCAGGTGCGGACGGTCCGGGCCCGCGGGCAGTACGTTCAGGATACCGCCGGTGAAGTGGTGCGGGTCTACGGCTTTGCCCAGGACGTCACCGAACGCAAGCAGGCCGAAGAGGAACTCCGCCGTTGGAAGGACCAGCTGGAGGCCCATGTCCAGGAACGCACCGCCGAACTCGCCGCCGCCAACCGGGAGCTGGAGGCCTTCGGCTACACCGTCTCGCACGACCTGCGGGCGCCCCTGCGCCACATCACCGGCTTCGTCGAGGTGCTCAGCGAGCACGCCGGGCCCAGCCTCGACGAGCAGGCACGCCGCTACCTCGACATCATCTCCAAGGCTGGCCAGCGGATGGGGCAACTGATCGACGACCTGCTCACCCTCAGCCGAATCGGCCGGGCCGCCTTGACGCACAACGACATCGACCTGCGGCAGGTGGTTGACGAGGTCATCGAGGAGCTCGCGCCGGAGATGGACGGCCGGACCATCGACTGGCACATCGGTCCGCTGCCGCAGGTCCGCGGCGATCGGACGTTGCTGCGGGCCGCGGTGGTCAATTTGATTTCCAATGCCATCAAGTATACCCGCGGCCGGGATTGCGCTATGATCGAGGTCGGCTGCCGTCAACAGGACGGTGAGGCGGTCTGCCATGTGAAAGACAACGGGGCCGGCTTCGACATGAAGTATGCCGACAAGCTGTTCGGCGTGTTCCAGCGGCTGCACCCGGCCAGCGAGTTCGAGGGCACCGGCATCGGCCTGGCCAGCGTCCGCAGGATCATCCAGCGGCACGGTGGCCGGACCTGGGCCGAAGGGGCCGTAGGCCAAGGGGCGACGTTCTACTTCGCCCTGCCGCAAAAGGAAGCGAACGAATGACCGAGACAACCAGCATGAAAAAGGTACTGCTGGCCGAGGACGACCCCAACGACGTGGCGCTGACGCTGCGGACGCTCAGCAAGCACGGCCTGGCCAATGATGTGGACGTGGTTCACGACGGGGAGGCGGCACTGGACTACCTCTACCGCCGGGGCCCGTGTTCGGGGCGGACCGGCGGCAACCCCGTCGTCGTCCTGCTGGACATCAAGATGCCCAAGGTCAGCGGCATTGACGTCCTGCGACAGATCAAGACCGATCCGCAATTGTCGTGCCTGCCGGTGGTGATGCTGACCTCCTCGGCCGAAGAGCGCGACCTGCTGCAGTGCTACGACCTCGGCGTGAATGCCTACGTGGTCAAGCCGGTCGATTTCCAGGAGTTTTCCGAGGCGGTCCGGCAGGTGGGTGTCTTCTGGGCGATGGTGAACCGCCTGCCGCCGGCGAAGGAGAAGTAAGGCAAACGCATGCAAACGGAACTGCGAATCCTGCACCTCGAGGACGAACCGCTCGACAGCGAGCTGGTGGGCAACCTGCTGCGCAGCGAGGGCATGGCCGTCGCCATCGACACGGTCGAGACGATGCCTGCCTTCGCCGAGGCCGTCGAGCGGGGCGGCTACGCGCTGATCCTGTCCGACTACACGGTCCCGGGCATGGACGTCGCCGAGGCGCTGCACCTGGCCCGGCGGGTCCGGCCGGAGGTGC
>JAWLBS010000443.1:0-3784 GCA_041687575.1 Phycisphaerae bacterium
CAATATCGGCGCAGACCCCACGGTCATATGGCCGGCTATCGTGGCCGAGCTCCAGGAGGCGTACAGACGGGCCGCGGCGGACCCGGAATCTTTCGGCGGTCCGGGTAACGAGGGATGGTACCGCCAGAACCTCCTGCTCTGGCTGAACATGATCATCCGGTACCTGCAGGGCACCAACCAGTGGTATTCGGCCCTTCCGGGCTACCCGGCACAACTGAATGCCAATTACAGCAATTTTGAAACGGCTGCAGCGGCGATCCGTGATGCGATGGACGGGATTTTCCAAGGCCTGAATATCGATTTCCTGATCGAAGGAATCGATCCGATTCCCACGAACGTGCCCGTCACCAATATCCACTTTACCTCCAACTTCGGATTGAACTCCCCGGGATGGACCGGCTTATTGGGATTGGCCAGCGAACTCGATTTCCTGAACGCCAACAAATCCGATTTCGCGGTCGTATGGGGCGGAGAACTGGGGTATCTCAACGCCGTGATCACGCTGAACGGGCAGGTGCCGCCATACGATACCGGCGTCGAATCGCAGAACCAGATCGGCCTGATCGGCGCCCACGAACTCGGTCATATTCTGGGGTTGGTGCACGTGAGCAACCAGGCAGACCTGATGCACTATGGCGCAGAAACCACCTCCCTGCTTGCTGGCAGCAGCTTGTCGAACAGCCCGCTCGATGCCAGCATGTTCCCGATCGGCTACCAGGATTCCGGCATGCTGCTGCGCCGCGAATTGGGCATGAAGTAACCGGCACTGGAAACGCTCTGACAAGAACCTCTGCGGACCCGCGGGCGGAATCGCCCGCGGGTCCGCTTCGTTGACCCTGACGACAGATGATGCCCCCCTTTACCTGCCCGACCCGCCTGATATGATCTGACGCCTATGAACACCGGCAACCCCCACAGCGAAAACCAGGCCTGGACGATCGGACGCCTGATCACCAGCGCCGCCGACTACCTCGGCGGCAAGGACGTCGGCGAGCCCCGCCTCGGCGCCGAGATCCTCCTAGCCAGCGCCCTGAAGACCTCTCGCCTGGCGCTGTACACCCGCTGGACCGAGCCGGTCGACGACCAGGCCCGCGGCCAGTTCCGCGAGATGATCCGCCGGGCGGCCGACGACGAGCCGGTCGCCTACATCGTCGGCCACAAGGAGTTCTTCTCGCTCGATTTCGAGGTCGGGCCGGGCGTGCTGATCCCGCGGCCCGAGACCGAGCTGCTCGTCGAGCGGGCACTGAGCTGGATCAGGGAACACCCTCGCGAAACGTGGCAGGTCTTCGAGGCCGGCACGGGCACCGGCTGCATCGGCGCCGCCCTGCTCAAGAATGCCCCGACCGCCCGCCTGCTCGCCTGCGACCGCAGCGAAAAGGCCGTCGCCGTGGCTCAGCGGAATTTCGAAAAGCTCGGGCTCGCTGAGCGGGCGACGGTCATCGAGGCCGACTGGATGCTCCTGCCCGACGATACTGTGCCCGAAGGCGGGTTCGACCTGATCGTCACCAACCCGCCGTACGTCGCGACGACCGAGACCGACATCGTCGGCCCCGACGTGCTGGCCCACGAGCCGCACGAGGCCCTTTTCGCCGGCGTCGACGGTCTGGACTTCTACCGCCGCACCGTCGCCGAGGCCCCGCCCCTGCTGAACAAGGACGCCACGCTCTTCTGCGAGGTCGGCTGGAAACAGGCGGACAAGGTGGTCGATCTGTTCACCGCCGCGGGCTGGCAGGTGATCGGCCGCTGGAAGGACTTCGCCGGCATCGAGCGGACGCTGCAGTTCGCCCGACCCGGCTGACCGTCCGCCCCGCCGATTGCCCGATGCCAGAGGTATCGCATGCCCTTTTCCCCTCGTATAATGCGGGCCCGGGTCGAACCGGCGGGACGGCCGCCTGTGGTGAGCGGCCATCAAGGACGTACCTCTTAGCAAAAGTGGATTGAGCCGTGGATTACTTCCGAATCGAAGGCGGGACCCGGTTGCGCGGGTCGGTGCGGATCAGCGGGTCGAAGAACGCGGCGCTGCCGATCATGGCCGCGAGCATCCTCTGCCAGGGCGAGATCGTCCTGCGGGACGTGCCGGACCTGGCGGACATCCGGATGATGATGAAGCTGCTGGAGCGCCTCGGCGTGCGGGTCTGTCGCGAGGACGGCACGGGCGAGGTCCGCCTGGTGGTCGAGGACGAGTCCAACACCCACGCCGAATACGAACTGGTCCGCCAGATGCGGGCGAGCGTCTGCGTGATGGGGCCGCTGCTGGCCAAGCGCCGCAAGGCCCGCGTCTCGATGCCGGGCGGCTGCGCGATCGGCGACCGGCCGATCGACCTGCACGTGCTGGGCATGCAGTCCCTGGGCGCCCGCGTGGAACTGGTCGGCGGCGACATCGTCGTCAAGGCCGAACAGGGCCTGACCGGCTCGGAGCTCTTCCTGGCCGGCCCGTTCGGCAGCACCGTCCTGGGCACCGCCAACGTCATGATGGCCGCCGTGCTCGCCGAAGGGACCACGGTCATCGAATCGGCCGCCTGCGAGCCGGAGATCGTCGACCTGGCCGACTTCCTCAATGCCTGCGGGGCCCGCATCACCGGCCAGGGCACCCACCGGATCATCATCGAGGGCGTCGACGAGCTGCACGGCTGCGAATACCAGGTCATCCCCGACCGCATCGAGACCGGCACGTTCATGCTGGCCGCGGCGATCTCCAACGGTGAGATCGAGATCGAAAATTGCCGCTTGAACGACATGCTGGCGGTGGTCGACCGGCTGCGGCGCACGGGGGTGAACGTCGAGCGGGGCAGCGACCACAACGCGGTGGTCTCCTCCAGCCGGCGCCTCGAGCCGACCCCGATCGTCACGCTGCCGTACCCGGGCTTCCCGACCGACCTGCAGGCCCAGATGATGGCGCTTTTGTGCCTGGCCGACGGCAACAGCGTGGTCACCGAGCGGATCTTCCCGGACCGGTTCATGCACGTCGGCGAACTGAGCCGCATGGGCGCCCGCGTGCACCGCGAGGGTGCGACCGTGATCGTCGAGGGGGCCAAGAACCTCGTCGGCGCCCCGGTGATGGCCAGCGACCTGCGTGCCTCGGCCGCCCTGGTGCTGGCGGGGCTGGTCGCCGAGGGCGTGACCACGGTCAGCCGCGTCTACCACATCGACCGCGGCTACGAGAAGATCGAGGAGAAGCTCTCGACCCTCGGGGCCAAGATCGAGCGGCTCCAGGAGCAGCGCCAGATCATCGCGCCGGATTGAGGCGTGGGCGGACCTGGTATCGGGTGCCGGTTGCCATGGCAGGGGCTGTTGGCGGCCATGGAATCCCCCACACGCGCAGCGTCTCCATATTCCGCCCCGCGCCCAAACGAGCCTGAAACGCAAGCGAGGGTGTCGTCACCCTGGCGGATGCGTAAGACTACCGGAAGCGGAAGGGAAGGAGCCGCGACCGTAAGGTCGCGCCAAACCCTGGCAAGTGCATGGCGCCCGCGCCCTGAGGTGCGCCCAAACGAGCCCGAAGCGTAAGCAAGGGTTTCCTTTCCGCCGTTCGGATGGGTACAGCGCCCATACCCAGCCGGCTCTTATGGCGGCCGGCACATGATGTTTCCCACGGCCGATTCGGCCCACTGATCGACATGGTGGCTGTAAACGCGCCGTACGAGCTTGATCACAAGCGGCGGCGGTTGCCGCGGCACTCGATATCAGGGTTGCGGCATCTGCTAGGGAAATAGGGCGGTACAGGCGCGGAGGCCCGTGCGGAATACAAAGCGGCGTCTTCGGCGCCGCACTCCAAAGATGGCAT
>JAWLBS010000444.1:0-3755 GCA_041687575.1 Phycisphaerae bacterium
TACAGGATATGCGGTCGTTGTTGGGGTACGGGAGCGTCCGCCAGGGGTACGACCCCGGTGACCGGTGCAGGGCGGGCAGTGCCGCGGATCCTGTCACGCACCCGGCGTCGGCTGCAAACGACGCAGCCGGCTTGCCCAGGGCTGGATAGTATCTCGCCCCTGTCTCGGGGCTGAAGAAGCGGCAACGACTCCTTCATCGGCTATCCAGGCCTCAATAATCAGTGCTGCGTGCCCCTGTTACGGGAGGATAGCCACAGCCTGGGTTATTGCTTGTCGTCCCGCAAATCGCTGACCTGACGCGCCCCGCGATAGCAGACCGGTCAACACCTGCTGCGCTGATGCGCAAGGGCCCGCAGGATGTCGTCCAGGACGCTGTCGAGGCGCTTGCCGAGGTCTTCGGCCAGAAACCGGAGCACGATGTAGCCGGCCTGCTGCAGCAGCAGGTCCTTGCGCCGGTCGCGGCGGTAGGCATCGGGGTCGGCCAGATGCTGGGCGCCGTCGATCTCAATCGCCACGCGGGCCTCCCGGCAGAGCAGATCCACCTCCAGGCAGCCCCGGCCGTCGAAGGGGATCGGCAGCTCCACGTTCAGCCGGAACCGCCCGGCGGTCTCGCCCAGCGTCTCCAGCCGGCGGTAAAGGAAGGCCTCCGAGGCACTCCGCGCCCGAGCGGCGCCGTCGGCGCCCACGGGCAGGTCCTGCGCGGCGCTGGCGAACAGCTGCGCCAGCGGCAGGTCCACCCCGTCGCGCACCAGGCGGCGGATGCTGGCGGCGTAATCCGCCTTCCACAGCGGGTCGACCGGCAGGGGCACCTCGCCCGGCCAGCCCGGTACGGCGCTGCCCGGCAACAAGATCGTGTAGCCGACAGCCTGGTACCCCCGGCACCGCCGGTCGAACATCCTGGCGAGCATCGGCACGTCCAGGTCGGCATAGTCATAGACGCGGACCTCCTTCTTGCCCTCGTGCAGACGGTGCAGCCGGCCGACGTACTGGGCGATCGTGCCGCGCCACGAAACGGGCAGCGTCAGGTGCAGCGTGTCCAGCCGGGAATCGTCGAAACCCTCGCCGATGTACCGGCCGGTCGCGAGGACCACGCGACGACGATCGGGTCGATCCTCGGCAAGACGCGCGGCGGCGGCCGCGGCCTGCTTTTTGCCCATGCCGCCTCGAAGGGTGATCACGTCGTGGTCGCCGCCAGTCAGCGCGGCGGCGAGGAAGTCGAGGTGCTCGTTGCGCTCGGTCAGGACGATGGGTGACCGGCCGTCCCGCAGCGACTCGGCGACGTCCCGGCAGATGAGGCGGTTGCGGGCCTCGTCGGCGATCAGCTGCGTGTAGAGGTCATTGAACTGGATCCGCGCGTCCGGATCGGGTGCCTCGGCCGGCCGGAACGTCGTGGGGCGAACGATCACCTTGTGCTCGAAGGGATGCCGCGCAGCCTGGCCCTTGGCATCGACCCGGTGCCGCACGGGCCCGCACTGCATGAAGATGATCGGGTGGTGGCCGTCCTTGCGGGTGACGGTGGCGGACAGGCCGGTCACGAACTTCGCCTTGGCCTGACGGGCTACCATTTCAAAGCTTCGCGCGGAAACGTGGTGGCACTCGTCGACGACCAGGGAGCCGTACTGCGCCACCAGGTCGTCAACCACGCCCTTGCGGACAAGGCTTTGAACGACGGCAACATCGAGCAAGCCGGTGGGCTTTCTGCGCCCGCCACCGATCCGGCCGATCTGCCTGGCGGACAGCCCGAGGAAGGACGACAGCCTCTCAATCCACTGGTCCATCAGTTGCCGGCGGTGGACGAGCACGAGGGTGTTGACCTTGCGCTGCGCGATCAGCCAGGCGGCAACGACAGTCTTGCCAAAGGCGGTGGTGGCGGCGAGCGTTCCGATATCGTGGGTCAGCAGAGCGTCTGCAGCTGTCTGCTGCTCGGGGCGGAGTTGACCGCGGAAGGTGACGTTCAGGGGCGTGCCGACGTAGCGTTTGTCTTCGATGACCGGCTTGATCTTCAGGTCGCCAAGCAGCTGCAGCAGGTCCTCCAGGCAGCCGCGGGGCAGGCCGATGTGGTGCGGATGGTCTTCGGCGCAGGCGATGATGCGGGGCTTGTCCCAGGTCGGCAGCCGCATCGCCTGGGCGCGGTAAAACTCGGGGTTCTGGAACGCGGCCAGACGAATCAGCCTGTTGCGAAGGCCCGGGGGCAGGCCCTCTCGCGGAATGTAGATCTCGTTGCCGAGAACAAGCGCGAGGCACTCGGGCAGCGGGTCAGCAATTGGCGGGTGCTTGCGGCAGCGCGAGGGCGGCGCGGTCCAGGGGGCGGGATCATCGTCTTCGGCCAGCGGCTGGCGGACGGCCAGGATGCGATCTTCCGATTCGGCGCGGCTGACCAGATCCTCCGCATGGCGGCGGGTCACCTTGCTCAGGCCCGCAAGGAAGGCCCACTGGTCGGAATGGGGCATGAAGTGGTCGTCCAGGAAAACGCTGTTGCCGCGGTCGCGGGGGCCTCTTTGCAAGGGCAGGGCGATCAGGCTGCCGAACCCGCCCTGCGGCAACGTGTCCTGGTTTGGGAAGAACCGGTCGTAGGAGTCGAGGCCGATATCGGGCCGACGGTCCATGGTCTCGGTCAGCAAATAGCAGCCGAGCCGTCGCGCCAGCGCGGCCGGGATCGCCTGCTCGAAGAACATCCACACGTGCCCGCCGTTGCCGCTGCGCGATCGCTCCAGGGCGGCCGGCACGTCGAGTCGCCGGCAGGTTTCCAGAAACACCGCCGCATCATCCCGCCAGCGTCCCCTGTCAAAGTCAATGGCGAGAAACAAGCAGGTCTCGTCCAGCAGCATCGGGTAGACGCCGGCGACAAACTCGCGGCCGCCTTCGTCGCGGCCCGACAGGTGCATGCGGACCACTTCGTCGGTCAGGGGCAGAAAGCTCCGGTTGGGGCACTCGCCGCAGCGGACGGCCGGCTTGTCGCACAGGCCGAGCGTCCACTCGTTGCCACAGGCGGGCTGATAGCCGGACCTGCCGGAGCGGCGGCTCTCGAAGCGGCGCGGGTAGACGTCGTCCCGACCGCGAAAGAGCGAGCGGAACAAGACGATCTTGGCCTCGGGTGGGGAGAGGCGGTTGACCGACTTGTCGGGGTGCCGCATTCGGGCCCTCCTCCGGGAAACAGAAGGGTGCCAGGCCGCGCGTCCGGATGCACGTCCTGTAACGTATCTGACCCGCTGCCCCCGCCCCGTGATCGGTCAAGCTGAGGGCGAGCTCCAAACGCTCGGGTTGATTTTCAGGAGCAGCGTCCTGCACAGACTTTGGCTCGCGGTACCTCAGCCCGTCCTGACGACGCACCTGCAGGTGAGGCCATCGGACACCACCCGCGAACCCGCGGCATCGCATCGATCAGGCAAGCCATGCGGCTAACGCGCCGGGGGGGACTCGAACCCTCGACCGCGGGATTAGAAATCCCGTGCTCTATCCAGCTGAGCTACCGGCGCATGCACTTACACCAAAAGCAGTTGCTACCCATTTCGCCCCGACACCCGTCCTTGACAACGGCTTCGACGACCGCTGCCGGCATGCCTGCTCAAGATCGGCATCCCGCAGGTTGGGCTGTCGCCAATCCGGCAACCGTTCGCGACGGAGGCAGACAAGTACGAAGTTTATCGCTGCAGGCCAGATAAGTAAACCGACCAGATTGCACCATAGCTGTCCCCGTGCCGCCAACCGAGCCATCGGCGCAAGGAAGGATCGGTCTGCCGGTGCCCCGGCTGTCA
>JAWLBS010000445.1:0-3733 GCA_041687575.1 Phycisphaerae bacterium
CAGGTACACGAAGTACTGCTGCCACGCCGGCTCCATGCCCAGGGCGATCGCGGCGACACTGAACGCGGCCATCGAACCGGCCTGCAGGACCACCGTCAGACCCGCGGCGGCCAGCAGCACCGGCCAGCCCCGCCGGCCGACCGTCGCCGCCTCATAGAGCTGCTCGAGGTGCCCGCCCAGAGGCAGCCTCCCCAGCAGGCGGCGCACCGCATCCCAGCCGGTCAGCGCCGCAAACCCGCCCACCAGGCACGCGACCGCTCCAAGGCTCACCCAGGCGGCGTACCGGACCATCTCGTTGTCCACCGGGATCAGCAGCCCGACGACGGCCACCAGGCCGAAGAGCCCCGCCAGCCCCGTCAGCCGGTCCAGCGCGATCGCCACGACCGCCCCGTGACGGTTGATCTTGTGCCGCATGAGGTAGCCGGCCCGGACCAGGTCGCCCCCCGTCGTGCCCGGGATCACATAATTGTAGAAATTGCCCATGAAGTTGATCGCGGCCACGACCGACCAGCCGACCTTGATGCCCTGCAGGCGGAGCATCCAGCGAAACCGCACGATCTGGAGCCCCACCTGGATGCTGTACAGGGCAACCGCCAGCAGCAGCAGCATCTTGTCGCTGCGGGTTACCAGGCTCGCCAGCCCCCACGAGATCCGCGGCTGCCCCTGCTCGTCGGCCTGCAGCCGCTCGATGGGCACGCGCCGCGGCTCACCGTCGATCTGCACCGTCACCGCCTGCGGGTCCATCTCCAGCAGGCGAACCGGCTCGGCTCGGCCCTGGATCCATGCCTGGTCGTGAAGGTCCGTACCGGAAAAGACATACGCCAGCGCCCCTGCGCAGAACGCGACGCGCACAAACAGCCATGCCCAGCGTTTGAAAGCGACCTTCGACACGTGTGCGTCACATCCTCCAGCGTTCGGAGCCCCGGCTTCAGCCGATGTAGGGCGGGCTATGCCCGCCAAGCTCGGAGTCCCGGCATCAGCCGGCGTTAGGAGTACCGCCGTCAGGCAGTCCTGCCTCGCACTCGGGGGCCGCCCCCCCTGGCACAACTACCCCGCGCTGGGCGCCGACGCCCCATCCGACAGCAGCGCCTCGACAAAGGCCGCCGGGTCGAACGGCTCGACGTCCTCGTACGTCTCGCCGAGGCCCACGAATTTAACCGGCACGTCGAGGTGCTCGCGAATACCGACCACAGCCCCGCCCTTGGCCGAGCCATCCAGCTTCGCCAGAAATACGCCCGTGACCTTGACGTGCTCGCTGAACATCTGCGCCTGGTTGATCGCGTTCTGGCCGATCGTCGCATCCAGCACCAGCATCACCTCGTGCGGCGCGCCGGGGATCTTCTTTTCGATCACCCGCTGGATCTTGTTCAGCTCCCGCATCAGGTGGTCCTGCGTGTGCAGCCGGCCGGCCGTGTCGACGATCAACACGTCGACCTTGCGATTGACGGCCGCCTCGGCCGCGTCGAAGGCGACCGCCGCGGGGTCGGCGCCGCTGCCATGCTTGACGATCGGCACACCGAGCCGGTCGGACCAGATCGTCAGCTGCTCGACCGCGGCCGCCCGGAACGTGTCGCACGCGGCGATCATCACGCTCTTGCCCTGCTCGCGGAGGTACCAGGCGAGCTTGGCGACGCTGGTGGTCTTGCCCGAACCGTTGATCCCGGCGATCAGCACGACGGTCGGCCCTTCGGCCGCGAAGTTCAGCTGGCGGTTGGACTCGGGCCACAGGCCGATCAGGTACTTCTGCATGTACGGCACGACGTCCTGGGTTTCGAGGATCTCGCCGGCCTTCCACGCCCGGTTGAGCTCCTCGGTCAGCTTCGCCGCGAGGCGCGGCCCCACGTCACCCTGGACCATCACGTCCCACAACTTGTCGAGCGTTTCGTCGCTGATCTTCTGCCCGAACGGCAGCACCGTCCGCATCCCGCCGATCAGCCGGGCGCGGGTCTTGTCCAGGCCCTTCCTGAATCTGTCGAAAATGCCCATGAAACTATGGATCCTGTCGTTTCACCAACGGTTGTCGCACAAACTCCCAGACTCTCTACGAACGCGGCCGGCCGCCGGACCACGGCGTTACTTCTTCTCCTTCCGCCGGGCCTGTCGGGGTCTGACCCCTTGCGTAACATCCGGACCCGAGCCCGCCGCCCAAATCACCCAGGCGGCACCGATACCCGAACGATCTACCGGGGTCTGACCCCATGGAAACGCCCCGGCCACCGCGCCAGGGGGTCAGACCCCAGTAACCCGAACACCTATCCAGGCCGCCATGAGATCCTGGCGCCGACTTGCATCGGACACACTCGCTCAGGGGTCAGACCCCCGGAAGCCCTTACTTCTTCTCCTTCGGCCCGGAGGGCTTGAGCTCCCCGTGCTGCTTCCAGATCGCGTCGAGCACCGCGTTGACGAACCCGCCGCTCTCCTTGTCGCCGTAGGCCTTGGCCAGTTCGATCGCCTCGTTCATGGCGATCTGGGCGGGCGGCTCGGGCTGGACCAGCATCTCGCGGGCCGCCATGCGGATCAGCGCCCGCTCGACCGCACCGATGCGGGCAAGATTCCAGTTGGTGCTGGCCTGGGTGATCAGCCCGTCGAGCCACTCGCGGTTCTCCCAGACGCCCCGGGCCAGCCGCCTCGCGTACTCGCGGGTCTCATAATCCATCTCATTCTCGAGCAGGAACGTGTCCAGGTCCCGGTCGAACTCGTCGCCCCGTACGTCGAACTGGTACAGCGCCTGCATGGCCAGGACCCGGGACCGACGACGGGGATGCTCGCGCGGTTTGGCCGTCATGCCCCCGCCCCGTCAACCGCCTTGAGCAGGTTGACCATCTCGATGGCCGTCAAGGCCGCGTCCGCCCCACGGTTGCCCGCCTTGCTGCCGGCCCGTTCGATCGCCTGCTCCAGGGTGTCGGCCGTGACGACCCCGAAGACCACAGGCACACCCGTCTGCAGGCCCACCTGGGCGATGCCGCGGGCGGCCTGGCTGGCCACGTAATCAAAGTGCGGCGTGTGGCCACGGATGACACACCCCAGGCAGATCACCGCGCTGTACTTGCCCGCCTGGGCGAGCCGCCCGGCGATCACCGGGATCTCGAACGCCCCGGGCACCCAGACCTCAGTGATCTGGTCGTCGTTGGCGCCGTGCCGCTTGAACGCGTCAATCGCCCCGCCGACCAGTTTGCTCGTGAAAAACTCGTTGAATCGGCTGATGACCAGCGCGAACTGCTGGTCCGGCGAGACAACCAGATTGCCTTCAAGACGCTTGGCCATCGGACCCTCCTTGCCAGGTCAACACCACTGCAAACACGCGACTCTAGCCCGCCACGGACCGCGCGGCAAGCCTGCATTGCGCCAGTATAAACCGAAAGCCCCCCCGCCGACCAGCCGATGTCCCTGCTGAGGCGCCTGCGGGTGCATTCGCCGATCAGTGGCGGGCGGGGGTTGATCAAGTGTCCAGGCGGCCGTGAAGTTCCGACGGTGGTTCCGGCTGGAGGCTTGGCTTGGGGTCGCCCCCCGGCAATCGCCGCCGCCTCAGAAGTCTGACCCGCCCGAAAAGAACACACACGCCAACTCAACCCGCCCCCTCGCCCGGCCGATGCACACGTACCATGCCGGGTCGGCGGACCGGCAGATGTTGCCGTTCCGGTCAGGCGAAACGTCCGATACGACGGCTTGCGGCGGGAATCGAGATGGTTACAAGCGGTGCACACGAGTCACGGCGCATACCTGCAGCAAGTGC
>JAWLBS010000446.1:0-3713 GCA_041687575.1 Phycisphaerae bacterium
GATCGTCTCGAACGGTTCGCCCATCAGCACCTGGACGTAGTGCTCGATGATGTGCAGCTTGCAGTAGTCGCGGCGGTCGAGGAACCGGCCGGCACGGCTTTCTTCGCGGCCGAGGGTGTGGTCGCCTTTGAGCTGGAAGAACGAGCCGCCGCCGATGCCGCCGGTGCCGATCAAGGCGTGGTAGGGGCGCGTGGTCGGGTTGATGTTCAGGTGTTTGGGCACTTCGCCAGTCCTCAGCCTTGCTGCCCGTGGCGGTGATCCGGGGAACGGTCCCGCGGGATCAAGCGCAGCGTTGCGGCCGCTGCACTCTATACCGTGTGGCGGCGGTGAACGCGAGGTCCGGGGGCTTGCCCGGCTGCCCGGCCCGAGTGAAAGCGGCGTCACGGCCGCCGCAGTCCATATCGCCGCTGGCGATCCCCTTTGGTTCGCAGGCGGGGCACCGATGGCGGCTTGAGTGAAAGCGGCGTCACGGCCGCCGCGGTCCATATCGCCGTTGTCGATCCCCTTTGGTTCGCAGGTGGGGCACCGATGGCGGCTTGAGTGAAAGCGGCGTCGTTGCCGCCGCGGTCCATGGAGACGCGTCTTCTGGTGCAATGTCCTTACACTCGCCTTCCGTGGTTGTTTTTCAATCTGTGTAATCTGCGAAATCTGCGGAAGGCTGTTATGCCGACACCCGGCGAGCGGCTTCGCGGTTGGCGCCGGCCCTACAGCCCCAGGTCCCACTCCGGATGCTCGCTGATCGGGTGTTTGGCTGTCTCGACGGTGGCGGTCAGCAGCGCGTCGGGGTGCTCCTGCAGGAGCGTCATCGGGTACTCCGGGGTCAGCGGGCCGAACAGAGCGACCCGCAGAGCCGTCTGCTTCCAGGCGCCGGTGTCGCTGAAGAGGCGGACCTTCCGGGCGGACAGGCACTCCTTGACCCCCAGCGTCACCGACATCGGCGGGACGAACTGGTAGGCGCTGCCGAAGGTCCGCTGCGCCAGGGCCATGATCGTGTCGATGTTGTTCTCCTGGATCCGGGCGGTCGAGTTGCGGACGTCGTCGATCGTCACGTGGCTGAACGGGTGCCGCCGCGCCTGGTTGTAGGCGATGTGGCCGTCCTGCCCCCAGCCGCCGTAGGTGATGTCGATCGGCGCGGCCGCGATGTCCCGGGCCACCTCGTCGACGTTGTCCGGCATCAGCCAGCGGCGGTTGACCTCGGGGGTCCGCAGGTCCTCGGCGACGGGGGCGTAGAACTCCCGCTCCATGAAGCCGCGGAAGCTGTACGGGTGGCTGCGGGGCAGCTCGCGGCCCTGCCAGTCGAGGCACTCGTCCATGTGGAAGACGACCAGGTCCTTCAGGCTGACCCGCTCGGCGTTGACCAGGCCCGTAAACGGCTTGTACCAGCAGCCCGGCCCGCACGGGATGATCGCGCGGGTCTGGCGGTTGGAGCGGTTGTTCGCCTCGATCAGGTCGACCAGTTCGCGGGCCATGATCCGGCCCATTTCCGCGGAATCCTCGCACAGCCGGAAGGGCACCTTGCGGTCCGGGTGCCCTTCCAGCTGGTCGCAGGGGATCTTGCACCAGGCGTACAGGTCTTTGGGGGTGATCATGTATCAGAACCACCACGCCTGGCCGGCCTTCTGGTAGACCAGCACGTTCTTGAGGTAGGCGACGGCCTTTTCGAAGCCTTCCTGGACGCTCATGAGGCTGTCCTCGTGCTCGATCGACAGAACGCCGTCGTAGCCCTTGATTCGCAGCATGCTGACAAACGGCTTCCAGAACTCGTCGCCGTGGCCGTAGCCGCACGTGCGGAAGACCCAGCTGCGATTGTCGATGTCGCCGTAGTTCTTGACGTCGAGCGTGCCGTTGACACGGGTGTTCCACGGGTCGACGTAGGTGTCCTTGGCGTGGACGTAGAACAGGGCCTTGGCGTCGCCGAGGACCCGGGCGGCGTCGACCGGGTCGATGCCCTGCCAGAAGAAGTGGCTCGGGTCGAGGTTCGCGCCGAGCTGCTTGCCGCACGCCTTGCGGAGCTTCAGCAGCGTCTCGGGGTTATACACGCAAAAGCCCGGGTGCGCCTCGAAGGCGATCCTCACGCCGGCCTTTTTCGCGGCGTCGTTCTTCTTCGTCCAGAACGGGATCAGGACCTGGTTCCACTGGTAGTCGATGATGGCCTCAAAGTCCGGCGGCCAGGCGCAGGTGACCCAGTTGGGCGTCTTGTCGCCCTTGCTGCCGCCGGGGCAGCCCGAGAAGGTCACCACGATATCGGTGCCGAGCTTCGGGGCGAGCTGGATGGCGGTGTCGAGGACCTTTTCATCCGCCTTGGCGATCTTCGGGTCCGGGTGGACCGGGTTGCTGTGGGCAGCCAGGGCGCTGATGACCATGCCGCGGTCCTTGACGTCTTTCTTGATCTTTTCCTGGGCGGCCTTGTCCTTGAGCACCTTCTCCGGGTCGAAGAAGGGCTGGCCCGGGTAGCCGCCAACCGGCAGCTCGATCGCCTCCAGGCCGATCTGCTGGCAATAGTCCAGGGCCTTTTCCCATTCCATCCCGCCGAGTCCAGCTGCCATCACGCCGAGTTTCATGTTTCTGTCTCCTTCGCGTATTTTCTCTTCTGATCCCGCGTGCCGGGTGCCATGGCCACGCCGTTCGCGGCCATGGAATTCCTCGGATGAGCGGGAGATGCCTTCTGTTCCTTTGTCGGGTGCCATGGTCCTTCGCTGTTTGCAGGGCCGTGCCAGAGTCCCGCGGGCGGCATCCAGGGGAGCCGCCAAGGCAGTCGCGGGATGACTTCGCAGCGTTCTTCCCGTTGCGGATCTTTGTTGGCTACTTCGGGGCTCGGCCACTCGCGTCGCTGCGCTCGCTCGCTCGGGCCGCCTGAAGGCGGTACTCCAAACGCCTGCTAAAGCAGGTACTCCAAGCGCCGGCTGAAGCCGGGACTCCGAACGAGTGGCGGGCAGAGCCCGCCCTACATTGACTGATCGCTGACTCCTGACCCCTGATCCCTGCCGTTCACTGGCAACTGGCCACTTTGGCGGGCGCAGCCCGCCCTACATGCTGAGCCCGCCCTACTTGACCTCGCTCAACTTCACGGCGCACCGCTGGCTGGCCGAGATCAGGGCCGCCTCGAGCACCCGCTGGGTCTCGTACGCATCGGCGAAATCGGGCAGAGGCACCTCGGGCTTCTTGCGACCCAGCACCCGCAGGATGTCGGCCGCCTCGTTCACGAAGGTGTTTTCGTAGCCGATGAGGTGGGCGGCCGGCCACCAGTTGCCGGCGTAGGGGTGGTTCTCGCCGTCGGTGCACATGATGCGGGTCCAGCCGGCCACCTTCGGGTCGCGCGTGGCGTCGTAGTGCCACAGCAGGTTCATGTCTTCGAAGTTGAAGCGGATCGAGCCCTTCTCGCCGTTGATCTCGATGTTGTTGGCGTTCTGGTTGCCGGTGGCCATGCGGGTGGCCTCGAAGCTGGCGACCGCCCCGCCCTTGAACCGCGCGAGAAACAGCACGGCGTCGTCGACATCGGCGCGACCCTTCTTGCGGCTGCCGCGGGTGCCACCGGCGATCCGGCCGGTCGGGCCCTGGCTGGGCAGCGGGCGCTCCTTGATGAACGTCTCGCTGATCGCCCCGCTGACTTCGGTGATCTCGTCGCCGGTGATGAACCGGGCCATGTCGACGATGTGGGCGTTCAGGTCGCCGTGGGCGCCGCTGCCGGCGTATTTCTTCTGGAACCGCCACAG
>JAWLBS010000447.1:0-3712 GCA_041687575.1 Phycisphaerae bacterium
GACCCTGCGGTTCGTCGGGTTCTCCTCCGAATGGATGCTGAACAGCAGCAGCTTTACGACCTGATCTGCTGACCGGGTGTCCCAATTCGGAAGTCAGGACAACCACAACTGGCCCCGGAAATCTTTGCGGCGCTCAAAGAAGCTGCGGGTTAGTGGTACGAAGGTCACGAAGGGAAACGACAACGACAACAACAGCAACGACATGGTCAGCCACGGATGAACGCGGATGAAACGCGGATAACGGCAACAACAACAACGACCGCGCTGTGTGGCGCCGCCAGACGCCGCTTTGGATCAAGTCGCCATCGGTGCCCCGCCCGCGAATCGACAGGCACCATCGGCGGCGCTATGGAGTGCGGCGCCGAAGACGCCGCTTTGCCTTTCCTACGGGCTTCAAAGGGACATCACGCCAATCACCCGGTGTCGCCGGGCGCTTGATAACCGGCCGCCGATGGGCGCTTCATAACCGGCCAGGTTTGCTGGGCCCTGTATACCTCACTTGATCCGGTGCTGGCAAGTCATTTCTCCTCGATAGCCGTGTCTTCGCCCGGCTCCTTGCTCGGCTCGCCGGCGGAGGGGCGGTTCTTCAGCCGATAGCTCTTGCCGGTGATCGTGATCACCTCCGCATGGTGCAGGAACCGGTCCAGGATCGCCGTGGCCGAAGGCACGTCCCCCAGCAGTTTGCCCCAGTCGGCCAGCGGCCGATTGGAGGTCATCATCGTCGAACGCGTCTCGTACCGCCGCAGGATGATCTCGAACAGGTATTCCCCCGACCGCTTGGGCAACTGCTTCATCCCCATGTCATCCACGATCAGAAGGTCCGGCTTGAGGTACCGCGGCAGCGTCTGGTCCGTCCCGTCCAGTGTCTCGTCCCGCTGGAAGTCCCGCACGATGTCGAAGATCGAGCGGTACAGCACCGTCAGCCCAGCCTTGATCGCCTGGTAGCCGATCGCCTGCACCAGGTGGCTTTTCCCCGTGCCGGGCGGGCCGATCCACAGCACGTCCCGCGGCTCCCGCACGAACCGGCAGGTCCCCAGGTCGTAGATCTGCCGCTTCTTGATCGACGGGTTGAACGACCAGTCGAAGTCCTCCAGGCTCCTGTGCTCCCGGAAGCCGGCCGCCTTGACCCGCCGGGCCATCTGCCGGTCGGACCGCACCGCCAGTTCATCCTGCAGCAGCAGTTCCAGGAACTCCGCGTGGGTCAGGCTGTGACCGGCCGCCTCCTGCAATCGCAGGTCCAGCGAACCCGCCGCCCCCGACAGCCGCAACTTGCGCAACATCGTCTGCAATGCCCCGTTCATCTTCATGGCTCCCTTGTAAAGGCCGTCTTGACCAGATCCTCGTACTCGCCCAGGCTGCGGATGATGGGATCTTCCTGGATGAACTCGAACTGCTCCTGCCGGTCGGCCTGTCGATCCAGCAGGTCCCGGATCGCCCGCAGGCGGTAACTGCCGTGGGACCGTGCGGTCTGGCACGCCTGCTCGATGGATTCGGCCGTGTACTGGTGCGTCAGGCTCAACAGGCCCACCAGCACCCGCACGCCCTGGATGCCTCGCTGCTGCAGCATCGCCTCGGCCCAGCTGGTGGTCTGCGAGCCGATGAAGCTGACCTTATTGAGCAGCCAGGCACTGCCGCGCTCCACGCCGCTGATCTTGCGGGAATGAATGTGGGCGTCCTGGGTGCTGAAGCGGCCGCGCTGCTCGGCCTGCACGTGTGTGGCGATCGGCTCCATCCGCTTGTTGAACACCCGCACCAGGTGCCCGTCCCAGCGGACCCAGACCTGCCGACTCAGGTACTCCGGTGGCACCGAGTAGTACGCCTTGTCCACCTCGACATGCCCGTCGCGGTGCACCGAGCGGCGGCCTTCGCTGAAGCTGGGGAATCGCCCCACCGGCAGCGGCCGCAGGGCGGGCCGCTCGATCTCGGCGAAGATCTTGCCGACCTGCTGGTGGGTCGTGCCGTGGATCCGGGTGTCGGCCACGCTCCTCTCCCAGTCCTGCAGGAAGCGGTTCTGTTCAGCCAGGCTGGCGAAGGTACGTCCCTTGAGCGCGTTGTCCTGGGCGTAGCCGACGCCCCGCTCGATCTTGCCCTTGTGCCGCGGCGTGTACGGCCGGGTCGGCAGGATCGCGGTGCCGTAGTGCTCGCAGAAGGTCTGGATCTTGGGGTTCAGGTCCGGGTCGTACCAGTCGGCCCGCGTGACGGCCGCCTTGAGGTTGTCGATCACCACCGCAGCCGGCACGCCGCCGAAGTGCCAGAAGGCGTTCTCCAGGCACCGCAGGTAGTTCTCCGTCGTCTGACGGTAGACCACCTCGCTGTAGGCCTTGCGGGAATGGCTCAATACGATGCGGAACAGGTGCGGCCGGCGACGCCGCCCGTTGGGCTCGACGATCGGGGCGCCCTTGCCGAAGTCGACCTGCACCTCGGCCCCCGGCTCGCACTCCATCCGGCGGAACGGCAGGAACTCGCTGGTCTTCAGCGGCCGCACGAACCGCCGGACGCTGTAGTAACTGCCGGCAAAGCCGTGCTCGGCCACCAGGTCCTGGTAGATCCGCTGGGCCGTGAGGCCTTGCTCCAGTTTGAACAGGATGATCGGGCGGAACGGCTCGCAGTCGCTGCCCCGGCCGGCCCGGGTCGGCGGGAGGGTGCAGGCGGCATCCGGATGGATGCCGCCCGTGCCGTCTGGCCCCGCCGAGCCGCTCGGGTTGCTTGCCAGCAGAGCCCTATCCTGCTCGGCGGCACCGGCCAGACTACCATCGCCTGCCGTCGGCCTCAATGCGATAAATGCCGGGCCGCCATCCGGCCCGACCCCCGGCTCCGCCGGGACCATGCCGCTATCGCAGCCCCCAGACCCGAGGGGCGCATTGGCCGGGTTTGGACCCTCCGAGCCGAGGGGCGCAATGGCCGGTTTTGGAGAGGCCGACCCGGCGGGCGGGTCCGGCGGGTCTTGCCCCCGGGCCGCCTCCGCCAGGCGCACATACCGGGCTACCGTCTCGCGGTGGATGCCCAGTTCCCGGGCGATCCGCCGCAGGGACCAGCCTCGCTGCCGCAATGTCACAATCGTGTTCACTACCGCCACCTTGAGCAAATTCGCCATCCGCAGACTCCTTCAGCCAGAAATTGGCTGAAAAGCCTACGGGATGACTCGTCTTCGCTTCAAAAGTGGCCGGTTTTCAGGCGCCCATCACTGGCCGGTTTTCAGCGCCCGGTGACAACCCGGCGACAACCTGCGGCGCCGCAGACGCCGCTTTCACTCAAGCCGCACATCGGTGCCAACGCTCTCGATTCCAAGCGGGTCGTCCGGCGGCGATATGGACTGCGGCGGCCGCGACGCCGCTTTCCCCCAAGCCGGACCGCCGCGCGAGTCGCGACCTCCGCGCTGCACGGTCCGGAGCGGAAGGTCCCGGCCCCGGGATCGGGCAACGCCTGACTGCCGCGTTTGCAGATCCTTAGCAACCGGATGCCGCAGGGGGCGGGGGGCCTGCGGGGCCCGATTTGCCGGATTTTGCCCCAAAAGCGACCGTTGATTCCCTGGAATTTCTCGTCCATTCCCTGGAATTTCTCGTCCATTCCCGGGAATCGACCGTTTTTTCCCGGGAATCGGCGGCTGATTCCTTGCAGTCCTTCGCCCATTCCCTGGAATCGACGGTTTCTTCCCGGGAATCGGCGGTTTCTTCCTTGGAATCGATGAATCATTCCCTGGAATCGGCCATCG
>JAWLBS010000448.1:0-3702 GCA_041687575.1 Phycisphaerae bacterium
GGCGGCAGCGGGATGCGCCGCCGCGACGAGGATTCAGAGCGGGCCGCCCACAACGACCAGGTGCGCCTGGCGAACCAGGCGAAGGCGGACGCCGAGGCGGCCGAGGCAGAGGTCGAGGCGGCCGAACTGGCGTTCGATCAGGAGGCCTACGAGGTGCAGCAGGAGGCCGCCTTCTGGCGGGATGAGCCGCCGGAGGAGTGGATCGATGCGGTGATCGAGCGGCTGCACCAGCAGATCGACCGGGCGGTCGATGCGGCGATCGAGCCGCCGAGCGACATGGGCGACATGCCCGAGCCGGAGCCGATCGAGGACATGACGATCGGCATGGACGACGAGACGGGGCCGAGCCGGTCGCCGTCGATGTGAGCAGAGGAGGTGGACGATGCAGGCGAGTGAGGCAGATCAGGCAATCCAGCAGGCAATCGCGGTGCTGCGCGAGCATCTGACGATGGAGACGGTGCAGGACGCCGGCGATGCCGCGCTCGCGGCGATCGAGGAGGAGTGCCACAACTGGCACATGATCGCCGGCGCGGAAATGCGGCGGCGGGCCGGGGCTGACATGGACGACATGGACGACGACCAGGCCAGCGCCGGGCCGTCGATGTAGGGCTACTCGGTCGGCGGGGCGAGCTGAAAGCCGTCGCGCTTGAGCCGCGCTATCAGGTCGTTCCAGCTTTCGCCTGGGCGGCCCATTTCCGCCATTTTCTCCTTCGTCAGCAGCCGCCGGCGCGGCTGCGGTGGCGTGTCGAGCCCAAGCACCCCTTGTGGGTTCTCGGCGAAGAAGAACGTGACGGCGAACGGCGTGTTGCCCTTCCGATGCACGTCGTACTGCACATCGAGGTTCGATTTCTGGGATAGCTCTTTGACCGCCGGCTCGATCACCCGCTTTTTCAAATCGGTGAAGCGCGGATAGCGATCACCAAGATCCAGCGCCGTCCGCATCTCGTCGATGCCGACCCGGCACGCGCCGGTCGATTTGAACTGCATCAGCATCTCGAAGATTCGGATCGAGTACGCCGACTTGAGGCCACTCACCGAGTCGAGGCCGTAGCTGGTGAACTCGCGGCGAAGCTGCGTCAGGTACGGCGCAACCGTCGGCGAGAAGCCGAGATCCACGCGGCCCTCGCCGTCGTAGTACTTCACGTAGTAGACCCAGCGCATCCGCGCCTTGCCGGTCGAGTCGCGCAGCTTGATGTCGCGCTCGTAGAGCGAGTCGGTTGCCTCAGCCAAGGCTTCGTAGGCCTTGTTTCGAGGCAACCCCCACTGGTCCTGAAAGTCGTCGACCGTGACCTGGAACAGGTTGTCCCTGGGCAGCGTGCCGCGCATCGAGTCAAGGCGGGCGATGCACGTCAGAACCAGGCGCTGCTCGTTGAGCGTGAGCTTGTAGCTGGCGCGGATAAGAGCGTTGTCTTTCACCACCAGGCGACCATTCGTTTCAGCCATGCCGACTCCCTTTTTGTCGCACTTGAGCATATGAGACGTTTGAGATTTCTATCTCAGCACAAGGCGTGAGACTTGTCCAAAAAAGGTCTCGTTTGGGGGTGTGGCCTGTGGATTATGGTCCCTATTTGTCTCACTTCTTCGAGTTATCCACTCCCTATTTGTCTCACCTTTGGTCTTCAAGAAAACGCTGTAACCCGCACTGGAATGCGGGTTTCCGGCGAATGGCAAAAACCCCTAAAAACAAGATCAAAGGATATAAAAAAGGAAAAGCGCCTGACGGCGCGCCTGCCCTGCGGCCCTGACGGGCCTTGCCCCGGCCCTGGCGGGCCGGCCTAAGCCGACCTGGCGGTCGGCTGAAATGCGCCGCCTGCCGGCGGCTGTCGAATCGACGGCGGGCGCATCGAGCGCCGTGCTCGATCACATCGAGATCGCCGGCGACTGCTGACACGGCGATGGTTCAGCGGGAGCGAGTGAGTGATCGCGGCTACGATCAGCGCAGCGGCGCACTAGCCGCCGTGCCAGCGCCTGCCTGTCGCCCTCCTATGGCCTGCGGCCGTCCGTGGGCCGTGGTGGCGCCTGAGAGGCTGTCAGCCGCCATCCTTGGCGGCTGCCCCCTTCGGGGTGCCAGTGAGCGTGAATCGCCGGGAGGCGGCGTCTGAGGGGCTGTATCCGCTCCTTCTCAAAAATCGGCTTTTTTGAAAAGGTCGCGAGGCTTCTTATCAAAAACGGCCGAAATTGAGCACCAGGCGAAACCCGCCCGGCGGGCGGGCACCGGGGCCGACGGCTCCGCCGCACTCCCTCGCCGCAGACCCATACCCCGCCAGACGCTCGCACAGCGGCTCAGGGCGCGGCTGGGCCGCGTCCATGCCCGCGCACGTCCGAGAACCGCTTGTGTGGCCCGTCAGGGCCGCGAAGCGCCGCCGCCGGGGGTGGTGGAGCCGTCGAGGTCGACCGGCGCGTGGCGACGTCGAGGCTCGGCCGGAGCCGCCGGCTCCTGCTCGCTGCTGGGTTGCTTCTCGTCTTCGATCGGCGGCAGGCCGTACACGGCCCGATCCGCCTTGCGGCTGAGGAAGCCGTCGAGGCCTTTCACCAGGTCGTCGATCGACGACCAGCGGCCGCCGCGGCCGTTCTCGATCTCGTGGAACAGGTAGGCACCGGCCAGCAGCTTGCGCTTGGTGTCCGCCTTTCGGGCGGCCTCGCTCGCCTGCTTGGCGAGCCGTTCGGCTCGCGCTCTCGCCTCGGCCGCTTTCCGCTGTTTCTCCTCGATCTGCTCTGGCGTCATTCCGATTTCTCCTGTTTGTCAGCTACACTCGGTAGCGTAACAGGCGCACACGACCCGGATGGGGCAGTGCCGGATATCCCGGAGGGCGCACTTACCGGTTTCTCGTCAGAGAAACTGGCCTTCGGCCACCCTGACGGGCGAGTGCGATCTCATGGGGGGCGATGCCCCCCGCCGATGGCTCCCCCCGAATCGGGGCAACCTGATGATGTATCGGCATGGCGATCTACCACCTGACAGCTTCGACCGGATCTCGCAAAGGCGGCCAGTCCGCCGGGGCGAAGCACGACTACATCACCCGGTCGGGCAAGTACGCCCCGAGTCCCGATCGCCCTGGTCAGCGGCACGATCCGGCCACCCACGTCGCCCACGGCAATATGCCGGCCTGGGCGTGGGCGCTCGGTCCATCTGCCTACTGGCGGGCTGCCGACACCCACGAGCGGGCGAACGGTCGGCTGTTCAAGCAGCTCGAGTTCTCGCTGCCGGTCGAGCTGACCGAGCAGCAGAACGTCGAGCTGGCCGAGCGGTTCGCCCGGCACCTGACTGACGACGAGGCCCTGCCGTACACGCTGGCGATCCACGCCGGCGGGCCGGATCGGTCGAACCCGCATTGCCACCTGATGATCTCGGAGCGGATCAACGACGGGATCGAGCGCCAGCCGAGCCAGTGGTTCAAGCGGTTCAACCGGGCGAAGCCGCACAAAGGTGGGGCGCAGAAGTCCGGGAGCCTGAAGCCCTCGGACTGGCTCGATGGTGTGCGCCGCGACTGGGCCGGCATCGCCAACGATGCGCTCGCCCAGGCGGGCCGCCCGGAGCGGATCGACCACCGGAGCCTGGTCGACCAGGGCGTCGACCGGCTGGCCACCATCCACGAGGGCCGAGGCGGCAGCGGGATGCGCCGCCGCGACGAGGATTCAGAGCGGGCCGCCCACAACGACCAGGTGCGCCTGGCGAACCAGGCGAAGGCGGACGCCGAGGCG
>JAWLBS010000449.1:0-3677 GCA_041687575.1 Phycisphaerae bacterium
CGCTGCGCTCGCTCGGGCGGACCGCCTGATGCTTTTTGACAATCTGGTTGTGCCGCAGGCGGAAAGCCTCTTACCCATGGGCGCCAATGTGCGCCGTGGTGCGGCCCACCAGCGAGCATTACCGGATTAGTCTGTCAAAAAGCATAAGGCGGGACTCCAAGCGCCTGCTAAAGCAGGGACTCCTAACTTGGCGGGCACAGCCCGCCCTACAGCGGCTGAAGCCGGGACTCCTGACTGACCCCTGACCTCTGACCCCTGATCCCTGTCGTTGTTGTTTCTAATCTGTGTAATCTGCGTAATCTGCGGATTACCCGTCGTTCTTGTTGCGGGGGGTCAAGGCGCCGGCCGGGTCGCGACGAACTGGATGTCCCGGCCGGACGCCAGCAGGTACGGCTCGCTTCGTAGCTGCTTTTCCACTGCCAGCACCTCGCCGAACAGGCCCGGCCGGGCGGCGATCTCGTTGATGATGTCGTCGTTGACCAGCGATTCGATGACGTCGCTGGCGTACATCGCCTGCACCCGCCAGCCGGCCGCGGTCAGCAGGTCCCGCACCTGGTCGGGGTGGAACATGTGGATCGGGGCGGGGTTTTCGGGGTCGGGCCAGCGGCCGGTGCCTTCCAGGAGGATCCGCCGGGCGTCGGCCCAGGTCTGCGCCCGCCGCCGGAACAGGGCGCCGAGGTAGCGGTTCTCGGCGTCGCCGATGAAGGCCCCGCCCGGGCGGGTCACACGAAAAACCTCGGCGGCGGCCCGGGCCGGATCGCTGGCGTACGACAGCGGCGCCCCGATCGCCAGGACCAGGTCGAAGGCCCGGTCGGGGTAGCGGGCCAGGTCGACCATGTCGACCCGCTCGATCGTGACCCGCTCGGCGACGCCGGCTGCGCCGACCGCCTCGCGGGCGCGGGCGAGCATGCCCTCGGAGATGTCGGTGAGCGTCACCTCGCAGCCTTCGGCGGCCAAGCGGATCGACCAGACCCCCGTGCCGGCTCCGAGGTCGAGCACTCGTCCCGACGGGTTTGCAGGCAGGTGGCCGGCGATGATATCCCACTGGGCGGCCCGCTTGAGCCGCATGCGGAGCCCCTCGACGCCTTCGAGGTGGCTGTACTCCCACTGCCTCGCCTGCTCGGCGCTCCAGCCTTGCCAAGGGTTTTCCATGCCGGCCGCTCCGTGTAGTCTTTCCAAATGGTATGCTATGCCGACTTGCCCTGGGCTTGTCCAAGGGTTGCAGCCATGAAATCCTTTGGATGAGCGCTGCGTTCGTATCCTGGATCTCGCCCATGCGCGAGGCCTTGGTGGGCAATAGCCCACCCTACACGCGCTGCTCGGCGCTCCAGCCTTTCCAAGGGTTTTCCATCCCGGCTGCTCCGTTACCGCCGGCGCCGGCGGATGACGCCGACCTTCATCAGGCCCAGCCCCAGCATGATCGGCAGCAGCGCCTGCGCGGCACCCGCGCCGCAGCGGATGTTGACGTTGTTGCCGCCATCGGAGCCCTCGCAGGCATCGCCGATGCCGTTGCCGTTGCTGTCGGCCTGAGAGGGATTGTACACGGTCGGGCAGTTGTCGCAGGCGTCGCCGACGCCGTCCTTGTCGCGGTCTCGCTGGTCGGGGTTGAAGGTGCCAGGGCAGTTGTCGATCCCGTCGAGAACGCCGTCGTTGTCCTTGTCGACCAGCAGGTTGCGCAGCACGATCAGCCCGAGCTCCCCGTCGGCCACGTCCGGGTGCCAGTCGTCACAGAACCAGTTGCCCGTCCAGGCGACGATCACCCCGCCCGGCGAAGTCAGCGCGGAGAACAGGACCTTGGCGTAGCCGGTGTCGTTGATGTAGCCCACCGGGACCACACCGGCATCGGTATCGGCCGCCAGGGCGTCATGTTCGGTGGCGACAGCCATGTTGATCTGCTCGCCGCGGACGTTGCCGAAGCGCCCGTCGACGGGGAAGAAGGCCTGGTCGACCGCCACCCAGTAATCGGCTCTGACGGTGCTGTTGATCATCTTCGTGCCGATCAGGTCGGCGGCCAACGGGTCCAGCCCCAGCGGCGACCAGAGCACCGTCGGGCCGGTGACGATGAGGTTGCCGCCGGCCTCGACGTAGTCCAGCAGGGCGTTGTATTCGGCCTCGGTCAGGCTGCGGCCGGCGTGGTCGATGCCGGACTTGTAGAAGATCACCACGTCGTAGCGGTTCAGCGTGCGCAAGTCATTGGTGAGGACCGGGCGGTTGAGGTCGTCGGTGTTGGGCAGCCAGGTGACCCGGTGGCCGGCCAGGACATCCTCGAGGAACGCCAGCGACTCGCCGGCCGCGTCGCTGTAGTAGTCGTCGGCGACCAGGATATCCAGGGCCCTTGCCGGTGCGGCGGCCAGCAGCAGCGTTGCCACCATCGCCAGGATTCCCGATCGCATCTTGCTGCCAGTCATTCGCACTCCTCCTGTGGTCGTGTTGGTTCGTCAGCAGGCCCGCCGGTCGTCGTGCGGGCGGGTCATCCGCTGGTCGCAGGTCCCTCGCCGCCAACCTCTTTGACGCGAGGCGCCGGCAGGTCATTCAACGGTTATGGGGCCGACCTTTCTGCCCGTCAAGCGGGCGGCCGGGCCGGCAGGGCCGGACCCCTGCTGCCAGGGTCCGGGCGGTCGAGTCTTAGGTCCTGTCGTGTAAAAGAGTTATGATCAGGCGTCGGGGTGGCCAGGACCACTTCCGCTTCATTTTCGAGGCGCGTACATTTCACAGTCGTTAATCCTGCGTCAAATGGGGATTTTTTCGTTGACTTGGCTCTGCCAAATGCTAGGCTTAGGGCGTCCGGCTGAGGCGCTAACCGCTGTGGACCCCAGGGACAGGTCCTGGTTGCGGCGAGGCCGGGCCGAGCGGTGGTTCGAGCCGCAAACGGCCGTCCGTGCGGGTGGACGCAACACCGGCGGGCAACAAAAGGTCGGGCTCGGGCGCCGGGCGATGAGCCGGCGGCAGGCGTGCCGCGGGTGGATCAGCCCGGGTGGCTTGTTCTTGCAGGGAACGAGTCCGGGGTGGTGCGTCCCATTATAAAGGAGGTGGTCCAGTGTCATCCTGTAAACCTAGCAGGAGTGCTGCCGCAAGGTAGCAAAGACGCAGGCTGCCTTGTCTCCCGATGTGTCGGGGGTGGGTGGATACCTACGGCAGCACAAGTACGGTACGGCTTTCGAGCCAGTACTCAGGGGTCGCCGGACGTGGTCCGGCGACCCCTTTTTTGTTTGCGTGGCGACGATGAATCCTCCGCAAATGGGTCGCGACCGTGAGGGAGCGAGAGAGGCGCAAACGAGCCGCGACCGTGAGGGAGCGGCAGGTCGGCCGATGAGCGTTGTGCCCGCCCGCAAGCGTTTGGTGGGAAATAGCCCACCCTACACCAGGTGCCAACGGCACTGATTGGCAAGCCCAGCCCGCCCTGCATGTGCCGGCGGGGCGGTGCGTTTCTTTCCGGCTGGCGGGCTCTGCGTTGCCAATCACCGCCGCATGCCGTAAAACCAGTCCTTCCGATGCCCCGGCCCGGCAGTGCCCGGGGCAGATGGTGCGGCTTGCAGGGGTGGTTCCACCGCATCGGTCCGGCCAGGCAGTGTGGCCGACCATAACGCCGGCTCCGTCTTCGGTCGCGGGTCGTCCGCGGAAAGTGACGCCAGCCGGTCCGTCTCGCACTGCCGGAGATATCCGACCATGCGCGTGCT
>JAWLBS010000450.1:0-3662 GCA_041687575.1 Phycisphaerae bacterium
GACGCCTACGAGAGGTTCATCGTCATCAGGAACTCGCCGTTGGACTTGGTCTTTTCCAGGCGGGCCCGCAGCAGCTCGACCGCCTCGACCGGGTTCATGTCGCTGAGCACGCGGCGCAGCCGGAAGACCAGCTCCATCTCCTTCGGATCCAGCAGCAGCTCTTCCTTGCGGGTGCCGGACTCGCTGATGTTGACGGCCGGCCAGACCCGCTTTTCGACCAGGCGGCGGTCGAGGTGCAGTTCGCTGTTGCCGGTGCCCTTGAACTCTTCGAAGATGACCTCGTCCATCTTGCTGCCGGTGTCGACCAGGGCGGTGCCGATGATCGTCAGGCTGCCGGCCTCTTCGAGGTTACGGGCGGCGCCGAAGAATTTCTTGGGCTTTTGAAGGGCGTTCGAATCGATACCGCCGGTCAGGATCTTGCCCGAGTGCGGTGCCTCGGTGTTGTACGCCCGCGCCAGACGCGTGATCGAGTCGAGCAGGATCACCACGTCGCGGCCGTACTCGACCATCCGCCGCGCCTTCTCGCTGACCATCTCGGCGACCTGGATGTGCCGGCTGGCCGGCTCGTCGAAGGTGCTGGAGACGACCTCGGCCGTTGTGGCCCGCTCCATCTCCGTCACTTCTTCGGGGCGCTCGTCGATCAGCAGGACGATGACGTAGGTCTCGGGGTGGTTCTTGGCGACGGCGTTGGCCATCTTCTGGAGCAGGACGGTCTTGCCGGTGCGGGGCGGGGCGACGATGAGCATGCGCTGGCCCTTGCCGATCGGCGTGACCATGTCCACGACCCGCATGTTGATCTCGGTGTCGCTGGTCTCGAGGAACAGGCGCTCGTCCGGATGCAGCGGCGTGAGGTCTTCGAAGATCGTCTTGTCGCTGACAACATCGGGGTCCTCAAAGTTGATCGCCTCGACCCGCAGCAGCGCGAAGTAGCGCTCCGACTCCTTCGGCGGGCGGATCTGGCCGGCAACGATGTGGCCGGTCCGCAGGCCGAAGCGGCGGATCTGCGAGGGGCTGACGTAGATGTCGTCCGGGCTGGGCAGGTAGTTGTACTCGGGGCTGCGCAAAAAGCCGAATCCGTCGGGCAGGACCTCGAGCACGCCCTCGCCGTACATCATGCCGGTGGCCTGGATGCGGCGTTTGAGGATCTGGAAGATCAGCTCCTGCTTCTTGAGCGAGCTGTACTCGACCAGGCCGGCGTCCTTGGCGAGGTTGTGCAGGTCGGGCACGGTCATTTTCTGCAGTTCGCTCAGGTGGAGCTCGCCGCGCTTGATCTGCTCATATTTTTGATGCGTTTCGTCGTCCAGATCGGTCTCGACGGCGACGGCCTGGTCCGGCGCGGCCTCTTCCGCCTGCTGCTCGTCGACAACCTCTTGCGGCTCTTGCGGAGCGGTCGTCTCTTCGGCCTCGGCTTCGGCGGCCTGCTTCTTTTCTTTGGTTACCTCTTCGGCGGTCTCGCTGGCAGTCGTGCGCTTACGGGACCGGGCCTTGGTGCTACTGGCCTTGGCCATTTGAACATCCTCCTGCAAACCTATCCTTGTAAAGGGTTTACTTACTTAGTATCCCAGAATGGCAAAAACACAAAAGTCAACCTGTATCGCGAGTGCGTGCTGAGTACGGTATGACGGTCAGACCGAACCCCACAAATCCACACCGTGCTTGCCGGCCGGGCCCCTATTCGTGCACGGCAGCAAGTTCGGCAAAATGCCGCGAACCTGCCGGGTCAGCGCCTCGATATCGGAATCATTGTTCACGATGATGTCGGCACGGTCCCGTTTGAAGTTCAGGGGCAGCTGGCGGGCCTCTCGCCGGTCGAGCTGCTCCGGTGTCCATCCCCGGCTCTCGTGGAGCCTTCGGGCCCGGATCTCTCGCCGGCACTCGACGAACACCACACACTCGCATTCGTCGTCGAGGTTCGCCTCGAACAGCAAAGGGCTGTCGGCCACAAAGGCCCTGACCTCTTCGTGCCCGGCAAGCGTTGCGCAAATCCGATCGCGCTGTCGACGTATCCAGGGATGGATGACCATCTCCAGCCGACGAAGCTCGTGTTCGTCGGCAAAGGCCGTCCGCGCCAGTGCCTGCCGGTCCACCTGTCCGTCCGCCTGGAAGATCTCTGGACCCCAGATCGAATGGATGGCCGCCCTCACTTCATCCGCGGCATATGCCTCGTGAGCCAACTGGTCGGCACTGATCCATGCAGCTCCCGACTCCGCCAGGATCCGAGCGACAACACTCTTGCCTGCCCCGATCCCGCCAACCACTCCGATTACCGGCCTAAGGAATCTCATTTTGAGCGAACCCGGGAATGCTTACTGGCCATCGCCGTGTCTAATTGGCCGGAATCCGCCCTTATCAGTGCTTACCTTGCCGGGGAACTGCTTCGGCATACCGGTTGGCCATTGGAGGCACTAGTATCGTACACGGCATGTCACGCGAATGCAAGGCCGAGGCTGCGTGTTTTTCTCGAGGGCGGTCGCCGGACTTGCGCCATTCTATCGGCTGGTCCGTCCCCGGCCTTAAGGCGGATTCGGCAAGGCAGGCCACGACTTCGTCCCGCCTTACCAGCTCGGCCACAACCGCTTGACCTCCAGGCGGTTGCCTGATGGGTCCCACATGCCGATCCGCCGGTCCGCCCAGGACCAGCCTGAGATCGGCTGATGTTCCACCCCCGCGGCCATCAGCCGCTGGCGGACCTGCTCGAGGTCGGGCACCTCGACCACCACCCGCGGACGGTTTGCCCAGATCACCGGCTGGTCGGTCAGCCTGACCTGCAGGTCCGGCCCATCGTTGCGGAACACCAGCAGCAACGTGCCCGCCGGCTCGATATGCACCCCGGGCTCGCCCAGGCCGATCAGGTGGCCGTAAAACTCGCCGGTCTGGTCCCGCAGGTCCCAGTGGCCCTCAACGCAGGTCGGGTGCAGCGCGAGCAGACGCGGGTCCCGTTGCGGCGATGCCTGCTGGTCCCCGGTTGATCCATACGGTCTGGGCATGCTTGCGGTTCTGACTCCCGGCGGCAGGTCCTCCAGTGCGACCCGAAACAGGTAGGGGCGCCCTGGAGGAGCATTATAAGACCATGCCGGCCAGACGCAAGACTATGCCTTGACGATCCTGGACCGGCCGGTGCGGACGTTGGCCGTGGCGTTGCGGGTGTCGACGACCAGTTTCGCGTGCTTGACGATGAAGTCGTAATCGTAGCTGCTGTGGTCGGTCGCGATCAGCACGCAGTCATACTCGCCGAGCATCTTCTCGGTGAGCTTTTTGCTCTTCATCTGCAGATCGTGCTCGCGCTGGCGCCAGGTCCGGGGGATGTGCGGGTCGTTGTAGTCAACCTTCGCCCCGCGCTTGCCGAGCATCTCGATCAGGACCACCGACGGGCTCTCGCGCAGGTCGTCCACGTCCTTCTTGTAGGCCAGCCCCAGCACCAGGATCCTGGCCCCCTTGATGCTCTTGCCGGCATCGTTGACCGCCCGGACCACCTTTTCCACCACGAAATCAGGCATCGAGGTATTGATCTGGCCGGCCAGCTCGATGAATTTGGCGGACCGTTCGAACTCGCGGGCCTTCCACGACAGGTAGAACGGGTCGATCGGGATGCAGTGCCCGCCCAGGCCCGGGCCCGGGTAGAACGGCTGGAAGCCGAACGGCTTGGTGCTGGCCGCGGCGAT
>JAWLBS010000451.1:0-3660 GCA_041687575.1 Phycisphaerae bacterium
CAGGTCGCGGATGCCGCCGGCCGCCTTGACTCCCATGCCCCCGGCGTGCTCGCGGAGCAGCCGGACCGCCTCGACCGTCGCGCCGCCGGCCTTGTGCAGCCCCGTGCTCGTCTTGACGAACTGGGCCCCGCCCAGCCGGCAACACTCGCAGCCCTTGATGATCGCCTGCTCGTCCAGCGCGGCCGTCTCCAGGATCACCTTGACCGCCGCATCGGTCCGCACCGACTTGACCGCCTCGACCACCCGCGCGATGTCCGACCGCACGATGTCGTACTGGCCCGCCAGCAGCCCGCCGACCCAGGCGACCATGTCGACCTCGACCGCGCCGTTGCGGACCGACTGCGCCGCCTCGGCTGCCTTGGCGGTGCTGTAGGTCGCCCCCAGCGGAAAGCCGCACACCGTCACGACGCGTACCAGCGTGTCGCCCAGCCGCTCGGCGGCGAAGTCGACGTAGACCGGGTTGACGCACACGCCGCAAAAGCGGTAGTCGGCCGCCTCGCGGCAGAGGCGGTCGATCTCCTCGGGGCCGGCCTCGGCGGCGAGGATCGTGTGTTCGATGTGGGAGGCGAGTGTACGAGGTTCGATGGTTGTCATAATGATATCATAAATTCTTGACAGACAGTTTCGCTTAATCTTCGAGCTCGTTCGGATGCGGTGCGGGATCCGAGCGCAACGCTCATCCGCAGGTTCACCGCGACCTTACGGTCGGCTCTTTCCCGCAGGATGCGCGACCGCTGCGTGTCCGAACAACACCCTCGCTTACGCTTCGGGCTCCTTCCCATGCGCCCTGGAAGTACCGTGCATCCGTAGAGACACGGCCCTGCTTCACAGGACCGTGGCACCCGGTGCAGGCAGCGTCCCTTCATCCGCAGAGTTACCGCTCCCTCACGGTCGCGGCTCGTTCGGCTGCATCTGCGGCACCTACGCGTACGATCCGCCCGTCGAAACGCCGTGGCGGGCGGTACGCTCCTCGGCGACCCGTTGCGTATACCCGCTGGCCGCGTGGGCAGCCAGGGCGTCCGGCTCGAGGCCCATCCGCATGCGGGCGTAGCCGACCAGCGGCCGCGTGTCGGTCGCGAAGGCGTCGCGGACCGCCGATTCGGCCGCCACCACGTCGCCGCGGGCCTGCGCGTCCCGCAGTGCCGCCCGGTCCACCAGCAGCGCCTTGGCGAACAGCTCGTGGATCGTCGTGACCGTCTGGATCATCGCGGCGACCTTGGGCTTGAGGTTGTGCGACTGGTCGACCATGTAGGCGAGATCGGCAGGGGAGCTGCCCGGCCGGTCGGCCGCGACGATCTCGCTGAGCACCCGGAACGCCGCGTACGGGTCGATGCTGCCGAAGGTCAAATCGTCATCGGCGTACTTGCGGTCGTTGAAGTGGAACCCGCCCAGCATGTTCTCATCCAGCAGCCAGGCAACGATCTGCTCGATGTTCTGGCTGGTGTAGTGGTGGCCGAAGTCCACCAGCACCTTGGCCTGCGGGCCCGCCTCGCGGGCGAACAGCAGCGCCATGCCCCAGTCGGCGATGTCGGTGTGGTAGAACGCCGGCTCGAACGGCTTGTACTCCACCAGCATCGTCATCTCGGCCGGCAGGGCGGCGTGGATCTGCCGCAGCGCCTCGCCCAGCCGCCGCTTGCGGGCGCGGATGTCGTCCTGGCCGGGATAGTTCGTCCCGTCCGCCAGCCACAGGCTCAGGTGCGCGCTGCCGGCCTGGGTGCCAAGTTCGATGCTGTCGAGGCAGTGCTGCACCGCCCGGGCGCGGACCTCGGCGTCGGGATTGGCCAGGCTCCCGAACTTGTAGCACTGGTCCTGGAAGAGGTTGGGGTTGATCGCCCCGATCTTCAGCCCCAGATCGCCAGCGCGGCGGGCGACCTGCGGGTCCCAGCCGTCGGGGAAATCCCACAGCACGTGGATCGCCACCGCCGGGCAGATCCCCGTGCAGCGCTGGACCTCGGCGGCGTCCTCGAACTTCTCCTCGGTGGTCCGGGCGGCGGCCGGCTGGGTGAACTTGCCGAACCGCGTGCCCGTGTCGGCAAAGCCCCAGCTGGGCGTTTCGATCCGCAGGCTCGTGAGGCGCCCCAGCAGGGCCTCGGGATCGCCGCCGCGGTCGACCGCCTGATTCAAGATCCGCTGTGCCTGGTTCTCAAGGTCCATCTTATCGTATCCGGCCATGGGTCAGGCTCCTTTTGTTCTTGTGCCGCCCATAAATTAACGTCTGACGTGGCTGGCGTACAGCCGCCGAACCAGCCATTCGCCCGGCTGGGGGTGCTCCCGGGACCCGTTCAGAGCGGCGCTTGCCGGGGGTCTGACCCCTGGCAGCACGCTTGCGCTTGAGCCTGCGCTTCGATTCCCTTGGCGGCACCAATACATGAACGATCCAACGGGGTCTGACCCCCTGGGCAGACCGCTGCGGCGGGTGCCATGGTCCTGCGGTACCGAGCCGCGACCGTGAGGGAGCGGCAAACCCCGCGTAGGGTCAGACCCCGGTGACGTGCACAGGCAGCCGGACGGCCAAGAAGCGTCGGGGTTGATTCCGCTGGGAAACGTGCGCTACGGGGTCCGACCCCCGGAAAACCCCTCGGAGCGCCGGGCCGTCCGTGGATTGGCATCTCTACTTAAGCCCGTCCTAAAGTGACCCGATGCATACTCGGGGACGGTCCGTACGCAGTAGCCTGACAAAGGCTGTCGCTTCCCTGCACGCGCGGGCGTGGGGCACGACATCAGGAGTTGCAGGACATGAAGCAGCCATCCGCCACGAACCAGGAATGCGCTCCCCTGCTGCGCCATTCGCTGTGGGTCTATGCGGTGTTGACCATGCTGTTCTGGTCACTGCTGATCGGACTCCTGCTGCTGTGGTACCGCAGTCACGCGAACGAGGCCTTTCGCGAGGCCGCCTACACCTACGCCGCCTCCCGCCACGAAGAGAACGACCTCTACCGCCAGTGGATCGTCAGGCTCGGCGGCGTCTACGCGGCCGTCGGGCCGAACGTGACGCCGAATCCTCATCTCAAGACCCCCGACCGGGACATCACCACCGCCTGCGGCCGGCAACTGACGCTGATCAACGCCGACTGCATGACGCGGATGGTCCACGCACAGCAGCCCCCCCTGCCCGTGCGGCGGATCCACATCACCAGCCTGCGTGCGAGCCGGCCCGACAACGGCCCCGATGACTGGGAAGCGCAGGCACTGCGGACCTTCGATGCCGGCGGCGACGAGGTCGCCGAATTCCGGCAGATCGACGGCCAGCCGTACATGCGACTGATGCGCCCGATCTACACCGACGCCGCCTGCCTCAAGTGCCATAACGGGCCGGCCGAGGCGATCGGCCGGGTCCGCGGCGGCATGAGCGTCACCGTGCCCCTCAAGCACCTCGAGGCGTCCACCCGGCGCGCGGCCTCAGCCGTCATGATCGGCTATGGCCTGGCCTGGATCGGCGGGATCGCCGGCATCGTCCTGTGGACGGCCACGCTGGTCCACCGCATGCGCGAGAGAAACGGCGCCCAGCAGCAGATACGCCAGCAGTACCGATTCCTTCAGACGCTCATCGACGCGATCCCCGTGCCCGTGTTCTACAAGAACATGGACGGCGTCTACCTGCTGTGCAACCAGGCCTTCGCCGAGATGATAGGTGTATCCGAAGAACAGGTGGTCGGCCGG
>JAWLBS010000452.1:0-3640 GCA_041687575.1 Phycisphaerae bacterium
TCAGCAGGCAGGTCATCTCCCACGTGGCGGCCGTATCGACCGAGTCTTCCGGCTGCCAGAGCATGTAGGCGTTGAGGTAGCCGCTGGCGTCACCGACGTTCGGGTCGCCGTCGCCGGGGTCGTGGTCCAGCGAGCAGTACGTGAAGGCCGGCAAGGTCTCATCAAGGTCGATCCTGATGTCGATGTACCGGTCGCTCAGCGTGCCGGGCATGGCCGCCCGTTCCAGGTGACCGTTCATGCCCCACTTGAACAGGTGCGGCCGGCGGGTCTCCTGCAGGGCTTTGGCCATCATCCAGGCCTGGGGCCAGCCAATGCCGGAGTCGTTCTTGCCGTTGGCGAAGGTGATAAACGGCGTGTCGATCTCGACGTTGCTGCGCAGCCAGCGGTCGTTGTCCCAGTAGTCCCAGACGCTCATGCCGGTGTCTTCGTAGAGGCAGTCCCACGAGCGGGTCCCGTAGACGCCCTCGAACGAGCTCAGGAAACCCGGCGTCAGCGCGGGGATGTGCACGCCGACCCAGCTGTGGATGTAGGCGAACTTCTCGCCGGCGCGGATGCCCCACATGCTGGCGCCGCTGCCGCCCATCGAGCTGCCGGCCAGCATGACGTGGTTGAAGTCCACCACCCAGCGGTTCATGACGAAGTCCTCGACGAAGGACCAGACCCGCTTCTGGTTGTAGTTGCGGATCACGCCGCCGTCGTTGCCCTCGACATCGAGCCAGGGCTTGATCGTGCCGCGGTTCTCGTGCCAGGCGGTCCACCAGTCATAGGGAATCTGGTTGGTCGCCACCAGCAGGGCGCCGTGTTCGGCCTCGTACCACCAGCCGTAGCAGGCGTCCATGCTGCCGCCCCAGCAGTGCAGGGCGACATTGATCGGACGCGGCTCGACCTGCACCGGCGGGATGCCTACCAGGTAGTTGTGCGGGGTGCTGGGCACGTTCCAGGTCGGCGGGCATTCCCAGCGGATGAAGTACTGCCGGATCGCGTTGTTAACGTACTGGAACGACGCGGGACCGATTTCCCTGTATTGCAGGACCATGCCCGGGCCGGTCTCTTCCGTCACGGCCGCCGCCAGGCTGTTCTGCGTCGGGACCCACAGCGACAGGTCCTCCTCGCCGTCGACGACGCGGCTGACGGCGTAGTAGGCGCTTTCGGCCGCCTCGGCGCGGCGGACGTAGATGCCGGTGCCGGGCGCCGAGGGGGTCATGTCGTCCACCGGCAGCGTCGGGATGATCGAGGTGGTGGTGATGTTCCAGTTCCAGCCGCTCATCGGGCCGATCTCATCGACCAGCTCGGCGGTGCGGATCGTCAGGGCATCAATCGGCTCAGGCGAGCGGTAGATCCGGTAGCGGATCTCGTTGGGCGTGTCCATGGCTGCCTTGGCATTGTTCAGCTCGGTCAGCGTGGGGTCGGTGTGCGTAACGGGGGGGTTGACCTCGGCGAAGGTGAGCATCGTGTCGCCGTCGCGGTGCATGGAGGTGAGGCCGGTCACCTGCTGAATCGAGCTGACCGGCGGGGCGTCACACCAGACGTCCAGGCGGACCTCCGAGCCGAGCCCGCCGCCCAGCGACACGACGTTCAGCTCCAGCGTCCCGCTGCCCGCCATCGCCCGCTGCGTCGCGGCGGTGCAGTCGATGTTGCGGTAGCGGGGAGCGAGGGTCTCCAGCCAGACGCCGGGGGCGTCGGCGGCCTGGATCTTCAGCGGGCTGGTCTTGCTGCCACTGGCGTGCGGAACCAGGACCGCGCGGAAGACCTGCGTGCCGGCCGGCAACGCCGACAGGTCGACCGTGATCGTGCCGCCGCTGACCGACAGCGTGCCGGGATGCGTGCCGCGGCTGCTGTTGGTGAAGGATTGCGTCGAGGCCTCCGCCTCGGGCCGGGCCTGCAGGATCACGGTGAGGGTCTGCGGTGAGTTGGCCGCGCCGGCATCGGTCACGTCGACGTAGGCGGTGTACGTGCCGACCGCCAGGCCGGACCGATCGACGTGGACGCTGAACGCATCGCCGTCGGTACCGGTCGTGTTGGTGAGCGAGATCCACGACGGCGCGGGGGCGCGGACGGCGGCCGTCCAGGCGGTCGCGCCGAAGCCGACGTTGAGCACCTGCACGGCGGCCGGCGCGGGGTTCGGCTCGGTCGACTTGATGCTGAAACTCAGCGTGTCGGGCTGCACGTCGAGCACCGGCCGGTCCTCGCCCTCGGGCGCCAGCTGCAGCTGCACGATGCCGTTGCCGTAGGTGACGATGCCCTTCCAGCCGGCCGGGTAGACCACGCTGGAGAAGGCCTCGGCCGACAGGTCGTTGTTGCAGGTGAGGATCGTGAAGGTCTGGCCAGCGAGATCGACAAAGTCGGCGTCCGTGATCGCGATGTTCAAAACGGCGTTCGACAGGCCGCTGACCGAGCGGGAAACCGCGAGCACATCATTGGTGACGACAGCCGGGTCGCCCGACTTGATCACATCGATGTTCAGCGCGACGGGCGTCGCGCCGTCTTGTGCAAAGGCGAGGTTGCCGGTGACGGCCATCGTGGCGCCCGCGGCGGTGTCGGTGCCGACGGTGACGGTCGAGCCGAGGCAGGTGAGCGTGTAATTCGCCGAGCCGTCCTCGACCTGGATCGGGCCGCTGGCGGTCAGGTCGTGCGCCAGCGACCAGTTGTCGCTGGGGGTCTTGTCCAGAAAGAGTTTCGTGTACTCGTCGGGCCGGTGCAGCGTGATCGGTCCGGTCGAGGCGGCCGCCTCGGAGGTCAGCCGCAGGTAACCCTTCTCCACGATCGTGCCGCCGGCGTACGTGTTGCTCGTACCGTCGATGACGACCGTGCCGCGGCTGCCCTGGTAAACGTCCCAGGTGTGTATGACGACGGCGCCGCTGCCGACGATCGGGCCCGCCAGAATCAGCCCGTTGCCGGAGTTGGACACGCGGGCGCTGGCCAGGATTACGTTGCCGCTGAGGGTCATAGTGCCGGTGCAGGTATTGCCCGTGTCCCAGTGGCCGGCGTCGATCTTGGCGCCCGCCGCCTGTACGACGATGTCGAACGGCAGCGCGATATTGTTGCC
Organism: Phycisphaerae bacterium; assembly: GCA_041687575.1. Lineage (GTDB taxonomy): Bacteria > Planctomycetota > Phycisphaerae > UBA1845 > JANYLN01 > JANYLN01. The sequence continues at coordinate 3,047 of JAWLBS010000452.1, forward strand.
TTCGATCGCGACGCGTCCGCCCTCGAGGTAAAGGACCGGCGTTCTGGCGGCGCCGGTGTAGTCCTGACTCGCGTGGAAGACCAGCGTCGCGTTGGTGCGAACCGTGATGTCGCCGGTGCCGAGGGCCTGGCTGGCCAGGGCGCGGACGGTCGGCCAGTTCGTGCTCTCCAGCAGCATGCCTCCGGAGAAGGCACTGTCGGCGGCGTAGAACCACCAGTCGGGACCGTCGCCCTGGTAGGAATCGCTGCCTTCGAAGGTAAGCAGTCCGCTGCCGGCCACCGGACCGTTGATCCGCATGTGCTGCGCGCGCCGGCCCTTCATGTACGAGGGGGCGGTCACGGTCAAGCTCGCGTTGAGGGAGCGATCGGCGCCGCCGTCATCTTGGTACTGCGCCCCCATGTGCCACGTGCCGCCCGAAAGGGTCACCGGCGTGGTCAGCGTCACGCCTTTGCCCTGCACGACCAGCCCGCCCGAGGTGACCTCGATGGCGGGCGAGCCGGCCAGGTCAACGTTGGCCCGCGCGTAGTTGCCGCCGCTGTCGAGCAGCCCGCTCTGCCCGGCCCCGGGCACGCCGTCGGGGTCCCAGTTGCCGGG
>JAWLBS010000453.1:0-3628 GCA_041687575.1 Phycisphaerae bacterium
ACACAACCTGACGCCCGGGTGGCGGAATTGGCAGACGCGCATGGTTGAGGGCCATGTGGGGTAAAACCCGTGCTGGTTCGATTCCAGTCCCGGGCAGTAGACAAAAAAGGCGATCGCCTCGAGGCGATCGCTTTTTTTTGTTTCCAGCCGCTAAACCCGGACAGGCACAGAAAGCCCAGGTCCTGTCGCGCCGGCTATTTGGCTATCGTCGTCGTTCCCGTTCCGAACGCAGAATCCTCGCATTTTGAAGCGTGCCGGGTGCCGGGTGGCATGGCCGCGCTGCTCGCCACGGCGTAGCCGTCGTTTGGCGAAGCCGGGTTGCGGCCATGGAATTCCTCGGATAAGTGGTGTGCTCCTTGTCGAATAGCCGACCAAGGATGTCATTCTGAGAGCCTGGGAAAAATCGGCAGAAAACCTCGTTTTCAGGGTCAAAAACGCGGGTGAAAGCCGAAAAATTCACAGGCTCTGAGCGCAGCGAAGAATCTCTACTGCACGGGGCGCTCATGGTTGAGTGGCCCGCTTGGCAGAGATCCTTCACTTCGTTCAGGATGACAACGGAGAGGGCACAAAACGCAAGCGGAGGATGCTCCGCTTGGCAGAGTCCTTCGCGTTGCTCAGGATGACAGCTCGTTCAGGATGATAGCAAAGGGGCCGACCTACTCCTCCCCTGCTACAACCCGCTGCGTCGCGATCAGCACCGGCTTCGCCCCCAGCCGCACCGCCCACAACGTCACCGGCAATGCATCGGCCGGCAGGGCCACCTGTCGCAGTGCCCCGAGGATCTCTTCCGGCTGCATCGCGAATGCCCGCGTCTTGACCTCGGCCACCTTCCACCGCCGCGACCGGACTGTCTGCTTCAGCCGCTTGATCGAGAAATCCAGAACGTCCACCACCCGGTATGCCCGCACTAGGGGATCGCCCACTGGCTCGCCCTCCCTTGCCAGCAGCGGCAGATGCGGGTCCACCAGCCCCGCGTCCAGTCGCTCCGCCAGGTTCCCCAGCAGCCCCGCCCGCACCACCGCCGCATCCGGCTCATACAGCACCCGACCCGCGGCGATCGAAAGATGCCCGGCCGGCTCGCGCACCGGCCGATCGCTCGCCAGCGTCTCGACCGACCGGCTCGTCCCGTCCGTGCTGCGAATCACCGCTGCCGATCGACGCGACCGGGCGAGCCCGCCGCACCAGGTCACCGCCTGTTTGAGCACGCCGTTCTCGCTGATCAGCTCCACCTCGTCTGCCCAGTCCAGGGCGTCGACATCTACGGCCGGGCTCAGTTTCGCCCCCACGTGCCGGCGCGATGCCGAAAGCAGTCGCACCCGCTCGATCCACGGCGCCCACTCCTCGGCTGACAACTGCCGCCTGCTGCGGCCTCGACTCGCTCGCCCGCGACCCGGTGATGGCCGGCCCCCAGTGCCGCCGGCGGCGAACGCCGGTCCGCCTTCCGCCCTGCCGGCGCCAGACGCAGGCCCGCCTCCCATCCCGCCGCCGGGCGGATGCCTTCCTTCATGCCCGCCCCCTGACTGAGGTCTACCCCCATATCCGCCGGCTCCCGTTCCACCACCGTCCCGAGCGCGGCGTGGCGGATCGATATGCAGCGCCTCGGCCTGCGGAACCCACTGGTCGATATCCGCGACAACCGCCCGGACCCGATCCGCCAGCCCGTAGGCACGCGCGTTTTCTCGCAGGCACCACGCCGCCGCCGGGTCGGCGTCCACCCCGACTGCCCCGCCGGCTGCGCCTGCAATGGCCAGGGCGTCGCCTCCGGCCCCGCAGCACAGATCCGCCACCAGGGCAAACCCGGCGTACCTCGCCGCCTTGTGGACCGCCACCGGCTCGGAGGTCGCCTGCTCGAGCAGGTCGGCGCCGGCGAAATACATGCCATCGGCTCGGCTGAACCGCTCGCCCGCCCGCCGCCGCAGGTCCGCCAGCCGCAGGGCGGCTGTCACGAGCTCAGGCTCGAACCGCCCACGCAGCCGGGTCACGGCCGCCGGATCGACGGCCTGAACCTTCGCGGCGGCCTCCAGTGCGGTCTGGCCTTGCAGGGTGCGCAGAAGAACGAGCTGGTCGATCGTCAGGTCCGTCATCGTCATCACATTGTCATGTTGGGGCATTGCTTCCACAAGCGAGCACCAACGAGCCGCGACCGTGAGGAAGCGGTAACCCCCCCCCGGTAACGAAAGCCCCTCACACCCGCCCCACGGGGTCAGACCCCAATGACGTGCACAAGGCAGCCAAACCGCCATGAAATCCCCGCGTTGATTCCGCTGGGACGCGTGCGCCACGGGGTCAGACCCCTGACACGCACCAACCGTCTTGGGGGCACCGGCACCTGGAAGATCCAATGGCGTCGGACCCTTAGGCAAAACGCTCCGCGACCCGTTGTCTGCGGCGCGGCCGCTGCGACCGGCTGGCAAGGGCGCAAAAAAAGGACGTCCAGGTGCCTTTCGGCCCCAAGACGTCCTTGGGAGGGAGGGGAGGTTCGTTGTATCTGTTCTTATCCGAATTTAGGCGGCCAGAATGCCATCTTCAAGCGTCTGCCGCAATTTATCCAGCGCTTTGTTCTGAATTTGCCTGACCCGTTCCTTGGTCACGCCGATGATTTCTCCTACCTGCTCCAATGTCATCGGCTGGGCCTGGTCAGAATCTATAGCGTCCAGGGCAAATCTTGCCCGAATCACCCTTCTTTCTACGTCGTTCAGCTCCGCTAAGTTCTCTGTCAGTATGGACCTGAGCTCATCGACGCAAAACTCCTCGACTTCCTTCCGCTTACGCTCGATGAAGTCGCTCTTCTCCAGCGCCGGGTCGAATTCGGTCGGGAACCGGCTGCGATACCGGCTCGACCGGATCGCCACCCGGCTGAACGACTTGAGGATCGCCCGGCACGCGTAGGTGCTGAACTTGAAGCCCCTGGAGCAGTCGAACTTGTCGACGCTGCGCAGCAAGGCCATGTTCCCTTCGCTGATCAGCTCGGAGAAGTCCACGCCGGTCAGCTTGGTCCGCTTGGCCATCGCCAGCACCAGCGGCAGGTTCGCCTGGACAATCTGGGCCCGGGCGGCGTTGGCGATCTTGAACCACATCACCAGCGCCCGCATCTCGTCCATCTTCAGCCGCTTGCCCTTGTGGGCCTTGAGGATGCGGAACACCTTGCACCGGGCAAAGTTGAACCGCTGGAACAGCAGCTGCTCCTGCTCGGCCGTCAGCGTCGTGACCGTCACGTGCTCGATCTTGTCGAGGTCCGAGTCGGTCACGAACGTCGGCATCGGCGCGAAATGCGCCATCTGCGGGCTGAACGCCGCAGGGTTGTCCCCGAAAAGGGCCCTTTCCGTCCCGCGATTGCGGAACGTCGGGTGATCGATGTATTCGACCGGCTCGCTGATCGCACGCAGGAGCAGCTCGGCATCCTCTTCACCCAGCCTGGCCAACTCCCGGTCCGTCGGTCCGACGACGTCTGCCTCGTAGTTCCTGCAACGTGACTCTTTCTTGTTCTTTGTGGTGGTCGCCATGGTTACCGCGCCTCCCTGGACACAGTCTCAAAAGATTGGGCCTTTACTACCCAATACCCGGTTTCACATCTCGTTCGAACGCACTCGCGTCCAAAGGCCCGCCAGCCTCCCGCAACTGGACTCCG
>JAWLBS010000454.1:0-3598 GCA_041687575.1 Phycisphaerae bacterium
TAGGCCCGACCCGACTCCCCCCGCTGGCTGCAGTGGCAGGGCGGGGCGTCTGCGGGGGTCTGACCCCTTGTAGCACGCCTGCATTCGAGCCCACGCCCCAATCGCCTTGGCCGCACCAATTCCTGAAAGATCCACCGGGGTCAGACCCCGGTGAAGTGCACAGGCATCCAGGCCCCCACGAAAACCCCGGCGTTGATTCCGCCAGGAAACGTACGCGCCGGGGTCAGACCCCTGGAAAACGCCACCACGGCCTTCACTGCAACCAGACACAGGATGCGCCCATATCCCCCAGAATCCCCCCGGCCTTGCCGGCCGGCGGCCGGGCCACTACCATGGCCGGCGAATTTCCAACCAGGAGGCAAATGGATATGGCTCGCGATCACGTAGTCGGCGTCGATCTTGGCGGCACGAACATCAAACTGGGCATCATCACCACGACCGGCCAGGTCGTCAGAAAGATCTCCGTGCCCACCGAGGGCCAGGGCGGCCCCGACCACGTCATCAAGCGGATGTGCGACGCCACGCTTGACCTGATCGCACAGGCCGGCGTCGACAAGGACCGCGTCGCGGCCGTCGGCATCGGCGCGCCCGGCTCGATGAGCCACACCGACGGCATGATCCTGACCCCGCCGAACCTGCCCGGCTGGAAGAACGTCCCGCTGCGCGACCGGATCGCCGAGGGCACCGGCATCCCCGCCAACCTGGAAAACGACGCCAACGCGGCCGCCTACGGCGAGTTCTGGATCGGCGGCGGCAAGGGCACCACCGACATGGTCTTTTTCACGCTGGGCACCGGCATCGGCGGCGGGATCATCATCGGCGGGCAGCTGGTCCGTGGCTCGTTCGACAACGGCGGCGAGCTCGGCCACATGATCGTCCAGCCCGGCGGGCGGCTGTGCGGCTGCGGCCAGCGGGGCTGCATCGAGGCGTATGCCTCGGCCAACTTCACCGCCGTCCGCGCCGTCGAGGGCATCCGAAGCGGCGAGGCCTCCTCGCTGAAGGAGCGGCTCGACCAGAATCTGCCCGTCGAGACGCCCCACGTGATCGAAGCCGCCTACGCCGGCGACGCCTACGCCGCCCGCATCTGGGACGAGACCTGCCAGCTGCTGGCGATCGCCTGCATCAACGTCCAGCACTTCAGCAACCCCCAGAAGATCCTCTTCGGCGGCGGGATGATCGGCGCCGGCGACCGCCTGCTCGAACCGGTCCGCAAGTATTTCCTCGAGCTGACCTGGAAGGCCGCCGAGGACTACCCCAGCATCGATTTCGCCACCCTCGGCAACGACGCCGGCTTCATCGGCGCCGCCGGCCTGGCCTTGGCGGAGGTCTCGAGCAAGCCGGTGGTCTGAGCAGGGGACAGCAGGCAGGGGTCAGGGACACACCCGGCGTCGAACGGCAGCGATCGGGTGCCACGGTGCTGCGCCAACGAGCCGCGACCGTGAGGGAGCGGTAAACGTGCCGAGTGCCACGGCCCGTGCGGAGCGACGAAAGCCTTGGAGTGCGGTCCTCGACCCAGAGGCTTGGGCCCGAGGGGCGCCGAAGACGCCGCTTTGGATCAAGCTGCGCAGCTGAGCGATTCCTGAATCTCGGCCGAAGCGCCGCCGCGCGACTTTGGAGTGCGGCGCCGCAGACGCCGCTTTGCCTTTCCCACGGGCTGCAAAGGCATGCGACCTCCACAAGGGGTGTCCGCCCTTGGACTGCGACGCCCAAGACGCCGCTTTCACTCAAGCCCCCATCGGCGCCAACGCCCGCGACCCCGAGCGGGCCGCGCGGCGACAGTATGGACTGCGGCGGCCGTGACGCCGCTTTCACCCAACGCCGTCGAGCTGTGCGACGCCCGAACCCCGGGTTCAACGCCGCCACACGAGTATCGATTGCGGCAGGCGCACTCGTTGCCGCCCCCTTTGCCCTGTCATCGGCCCTCCGCAGTTGCCGTTTGTCAATCTGTGTCCATCTGCGAAATCTGCGGAAAGTCGTTTTCGCCCCGCCCCCCGGGGGCAGCTACCTGCGCCTACTCCCTGATAGAGGAAACCTTTTTCTCCAACCGGGAGGGACGCGAGATGAAGAACCGTTGGAATCGGCCGAGGCGCCGCCTGGCGCGGGTCCGCGCCCTGGCGGCGGCGGTCGTCGCGTGGGCGGGCTGCAGCGGATGCATGGGGGCCGGCCGGGTCGAGACGGCCGGGGCCGACGTGCTCGACCTGGTCGCCCGCCAGACCGCCGGGGTGCTGGACGAATACGAGCGGGACCTGCAGACCGTCGACGCCGCCCGCCGCGAGGCCGTCGTTCAGAGCCTGGCAGAGCGGGTCAAACGCGACGGCGCCGAGCAGGTCGACACCCACGCGGGCGCCCTGCTGGCTGCCCTCGAAAAAATCGCCGCCGACCGCCAGGTCGCCCGCCAGCGCTACGAAGCGGCCATGGACAACGTCGAGGTCCTCCGCGACGTCGCCGGCGGGCTGCGCCGCTACGGCGAGCGGCTCGGCCGGCTGCGGGACCTGCTCCGCGATGAGACCGGCCAGCAGTAAGGATCTGTCCGAGGCACCGCATCCAGCGGGCAGGATGAGAACGAACCAACACAAACCGAGATGAGGGGACACACGATGGGAATTGCGAATCTTCTGACAACGCTCGCCCGCAACCGCGGACGCATCGCCGGCCTGCTTGATCGGCTGGGCGGGTGCCAGCCCGGTTCGACCTGCGGCTCGACCGGCCAGTCGCCAGCCACCCAGGCGCCGACGGAGACCGGCAGCAAGACCACCTTCGCCGACCGGCTTGTGGGCGCACTCGACCGCGCAGCCGAAGCGGTCGGGGGCAACGAGATCGATGCCCGCCCCACGGCGTCACCGACCACCAAACCAGCCAGAGCGCAAAACGCCGCCGAGCAGGCAGACGCGTCCATGAACAGCCCGGCCACGTCCGCCTCGCGTCTGCTCGAAGACGTGCTGGCCATACTCGATGGCGCGCCGCGGGCGGCGCTGCCCGACGCGATCGACCGCGAACTGGCCGCCGCCGCCAGGCAGACGGCCGTGCAGCGACTTCGCGGGTCGGAGGCGCTCGATCGGTTTCGCCGCGAGCTCGAGACGCAGAGCCTGACGGTGGGGACGGTCGCGGCGGTGCTGGAACTGCTGCGGCAGGTGCTGCCGCCGCTGCTGGTGGGCAAGGCTACCGATTCGCCTTGAGAAAGCGAACTTGTTGCCGCCGCACTCAGCGATGGTGCGGCAGCTTCCGGGGGTCTGACCCCGAGCACACGTATCCGGCGGGGATCAACTCCAGGCTTTCGTGGACGCCCGGATACTTGTTCACGCCACCGGGGTCTGACCCCCTTGTGCGAGACGCTTGCCGGGGGACGCCTGGAGAAATCCAAAGCGGCGTCTGCGCCGCCGCACTCCATATGGCCGCCACGGCGCAGAAGGGGGAGGCGAAACAGATGGATTTCCAGATGACGGCGACGCTTGTGGCGGTCGTCGCGCCGCTGGTCGGCGTGCCGATGTCGGTCATGACCTTTTACCTGCGGGCGATTCGCGAGACGCAGCAGGCCCGCGGCACCGAGACCATGCGCAGACTCGATGCGCTGGAGGGCCGCGTGATGACCATGGAACGG
>JAWLBS010000455.1:0-3589 GCA_041687575.1 Phycisphaerae bacterium
AGGTTTGGCGGGTCCCCGCCGTCCCTTTCTTTGTGCCGACTGCAATGCCGCTTTGGATCAAGCTGTACGGGCCGTGTCAGACCCCGAATGGTTGCAGGCTTAACCCGAATCTACCGCTCCCTCACGGTCGCGGCTCGTTTCTGCAGGACCGTGGCCCCCCTTCGCAGGGCTTGTGGCGAAACCGGGGTAGATTCACCCGAGCGAATTTCTTATACTGGGAAAAAGTCGTCCGCACGGCATCGCCATGACCGGCCCGGCCTCGAGAGGTCGTTTCCCCGCCTGAGAACGCGAGCTGTTCGGCGAACAGGAGGAGAGAAGCGATGCGCAGGATGTTTGCCGTAGCGATACTGTGTCTGGCCATGCCGATGTCGGCCATGGCGGTCGTGCGGGATGTCACTTCGATTGCCGACCTGCGAAACGCCTTGGGCGCCGCGCTGCCCGGCGACGAGATCCGGATTCACTACGGCGTCTATCAGGTCCGCTCGTCAGATGATCACAAGCGCTGGTTCAAGCGGTCCGGCACCGTCGCCAACCCGATCCGCATCGTCGGCCTGGACGGCCCCAACGGCGAGCGGCCGGTTTTCGACGCCACTGGCACCCCCATCGAGCGAGGCATCTTCTACATCTGGGACTACACCAGCAACTACGTCATCGAGAATCTGGAATTCCGCAATGCCCGCGGGCAGAACTACTGGCCGAACAACGCCGCAGCCGCCTACATCGGTGGCGACAACATCACCTTCCGCAATTGCTACTCGCACCACAACGACAACGGCTGGTTTGCCACGAGTGCCGCGGAGAACACCCTCCTGGAGTACTGCGAGACCGCCTACAACGGCAAGATCGGGTCGGGCGACATGACGCACAACCATTACATGGGGGCGCAGTCGCTGACGGTCCGCGGTTGCTACATCCACAACAGCACCGAGGGCCAGAACTTCAAAAGCCGCTGCGGGAGCGTCCGGTTCGAGTACAACTGGGTCGAGAACGCCGCCAATTACGACTGGGAACTGGCCAGCAACAACGCCGGCAACACCGTGATGATCGGCAACGTGATCATCAAGAGCCCCAACAGCACCAACAACCGCATCATCGGCCTGTCCGACGGCACGAGCAGCGACCCGACCCGCGGCACGCTGACGATGATCAACAACACCATCGTCACCACCAGCACCAGCCACCGCTGCTTCTTCGAGGCCCCGGTCGGCAGCACGAATGTCGTCCTGTACAACAACGCCTTCATCGGGCCGTCAACACGGATCTTCGATTCGAGCTACTGGATGGGCAGCGGCACCATCAGCGGCAGCCACAACTGGTTCCGCGGCGGCACGAGCGTGCCGGCCGGCGTGACGGGCAGCCTGTTCGGCTACGATCCGATGGTCGTGGATCTGGCCGGCCAGGACTACCGCCCGCTGACCAGTTCCCCGCTGCGCAACGCGGGGCTGGCCGCACCGGCATACCTGACGCCCTCGTACATCTGGCAGGTCCTGGTGCCGGATGCCGAATACGTCGCCCTGGCGGGGACGCGGATCCGGTTGGTCGACGCGACGCTGGACATCGGCGCGTTTGAAGGGCCGATCTACGACGGCGACGCCAACAACGATGGCATCGTCAACGTCATCGACCTGCTGATGGTGGCCAATTCCTTCAACTCCGCGGCCGGCTTGCCGAACTATGACCCGCGCTGCGACTTCAACGGCGACGGCTGGATCAATGGGATCGACCTGTTGACGCTCGCCCGGGATTTCGGCAAGTAAGTCGTGACGCTGCGAAATCGGCGGGCGCAGCCCGCCCTACTGCGTTCACCGTGACAACCACGGCGGGCGCAGCCCGCCCTACGTGGCGCAAGCCGTCACGATTGGACCAGTTCGTACGTCCCGCCGCCGGAGTGGCGGAGCCGGCCGAGCTGGACGAGCTCTTCCCACACGCCGGGCGGATACTGCGCCGGGGGCAGGATGCCGACGATACCGGATTGGCCACCCTTGGACATATGGCGTCCGCCCAGGGCGGACTCGTCGTCGAGACGGGCGAGTTTGAGCCGTTTCTTGAAGGCCTTGAGCGCATTTCGCTGCTCGGGCGTCAACTGCGGGCCCGGTGAGGTCGTGTCGGTCATGGTCCGTTCCTCCAGCGGTCCGTCACGGGACGCGGCCGCCGCAGCGCTATGCACCCGCCAGCGCCCGGCGCCGCCACAAAGGCCGCTGAGGCCATAATATACCGCAGTTCCATGTTTACAGCACGCAAGCCCGCGCGGTAAACTGGACGCGGCCTGGCGGGTCCGCCTGCGGGCCTTGCACAGGAGCGAGCGGATGTCCGATCCAGCCCAGATGAAGCAATACGAGGACTTTTGGGTTTCCCGCCTCGCGGTGGTCGTCGGTGACGTGCAGATCGCCCCGCAGTGCAGCGTCTGGCCCTTTGCGGTGCTGCGCGGAGACGTCGCCCGCATCATGCTCGGGCCTCGCACCGTCGTCCAGGACGCCGCCATCCTCCACTGCCAGATGGGCCAGCCCCTCGAGATCGAGGGGGACGCCGTGGTCGGCCACAAGGCCGTCGTCCACTGCCAGCGGATCGGCAAGGGCTCGCTGATCGGGATCGGCGCGATCCTGCTCGACGGGGCGATCATCGGCCGCGAGTGCATCATCGCAGCCGGCACGCTGATCCCCCCGGGCATGTGCGTGCCCGACGGCAAGGTGGTCATGGGCTCGCCCGGCCAGATCGTCCGCGACACCACGGCCGACGAAATCGCCAACATCCAGATCGCCGCCGACAAGTACATCGAACTTGCCCGCCGGCACGCCGCCGGCGACTACCCCAGGCCCTTCTGAAAGACCTCTTGCGGGAGATTGACGCGAATCCCGCCAGGGCGGGGCAGCCATCTGCAGTTCGTCGCGCGGCGGTCGGCGCGACATGTCGTGGCACCCCGCGAAGCGCCTCCTGACCTATGCCTCCTGCCCCCCTGTCCCCTGCAACCTGCCGTTCCGAAACCCGAAACCCGATGCCAGGTGCCACACGCTGCGCCTGGACTGGGGGCTGCCCAAAGCCCCGATCAACCAAAAAACTGCGGCAGATACGCCCGGTGGGCCTCGAACAGGTCCGCTACCACCTTCTCCGCCGCATCCAGATCCCGGTGCGCGGGGTGCGCCATGACCGCCTGAAGCACGAGCCTGCGGTCGGCCTGCATGGCGGCCTGGACGGTCAGCCGGCCGAAGTCGTGGGCGTCCCGCACCATGCCGACCACGCCCGGCGGCAGACACCCGGCCGGGACCGCCCTGGCACCGTGGGCGCCGAGGATGCAGCCGACCTCCACGACGGCGTCGTCGGGCAGTTCGGGGACCGTGCCGTTGTTGTGGACGTTGGCGACTTCCAGCCGGCCGGTGTCGTTGGCGATGGCGTGGATGGTGCCGATCGCCTGGTCGCCGTGAGCGGCGTCCTCGTCGTCGACGGCCTCGATCGTCGCCTCGCCCGATTCGAGCTGGCGGCGGATGTGCTCGCGCTTTTCGCGGCCGAGCTGCGTGAGCCACTGGGAGCGGTGCTGGTGGCCGGATTCGGCCAGGTGGCTCATCAGTTTTCTGAGATTGTAGTAATAGCGGGC
>JAWLBS010000456.1:0-3575 GCA_041687575.1 Phycisphaerae bacterium
TGGTGTTGCGCAGAGGAAAGCACTGCCCCTCCTCGCGTCTACCGCTCCCTCACGGTCGCGGCTCGTTAGCGCACACGACTCCTGATCTTCAGGCCCTTGTGGGTGTCGTTGCGGGTGAAGCGGACGGTGGTTTCCGGCGGAGCGTCGATTTCGACGCTCAGGGTCTTGCCGTCGAGCTGCCAGGCGACGCGGAGCGGACCGCGGGCGGTGGCGATGGTGCCTTCTGCGTGGGTCAGGCCGCAGGGGCGCGGGCTGATGGTGTAGGCGGCGCCGCCTGGGGCGGTCTGGCGAATGCCCAGGATCACGCGGGGCAGATAGTGCACGGGGGTGGCCGACCAGGCGTGACAGTGGCTGCGGGTGTACATGCCCTTGGGCCGCGTCGGGCTCCAGGGGAAGACCTCCCAGACGGTCGTGGCGTCGGCATCGAGCATTGTCTGGTAATCGCGGGTGATGGCCTCGACGATCCGCTCCGGATGGCCGGCTTTTTCCAGGGCGTCGAAGTAGTAGAGCATTACGAAACCGGTGCCCAGGCCGACGACACCCGCCGGCGGGTCGAGCAGATTTCGCAGAGTGCCGGCTTTCTGACCGCGGCCGGCGATGTCGTACAGGATCGACAGCAGGCTCGTGTGCATGCTGAAGACGGGGCTGGGTGAGCCGTCTTCCAGGATGGCGTCGGGGTACCCCTGGCGGGAGGCGTCCCAGCGGGCATTGATCGCCTTGCGGAGATCCCGGCCGAACTCGCGAAGCCAGGCGGTGTCGCGGGCGCGACCCAGGACGTCGGCACAGCGCAGGGCGGCATCGATCGCGCCGACCAGCAGCATGCTGTTGTGCAGAACGGTGTGGCGGTCCTGGTCCAGGTATGTCCAGTCGAAGATGTTCCAGAAGGGGCCGGTGAACAGGCCGTCGTCGGTGCAGAGCTTCTGTGCGTTGCGGAGGTTTTCCATTGCGGCCGGCCAGCATTCGCGCAGGAACTGTTTGTCGTCCGCGTAGAAGTAGTAGTCCCAGACGCTCATGCCCCACATGAAGCTCCAGGCGGGCAGGAAACAATCCCAGCTCGACGGCACCTGGCAGCCGACCAGCGGGTAGCGCTCCAGCGACTGGGCGGCCAGGCGGATGCAGCGGCGGGCGATGTCGGTCGCGCCGAAGGCGTCGAAGGCGAAGATCGCCTCGTTGCGGGCGTCGCCGACCCAGAGGGTCTGCTCATAGACGGGGCAGTCGGTGAAGGTGTCCTCCATGCAGAGCTTCAGCGTGCGGGCGGAGATCTCCCAGATCCGCCGCAGGTTCTCATTGCTGCAGGAGAAGCTGCCCACGTAGTCGACCGGGTAGGTCGACTCGATCAGCCGGACCATGCGGATCTTCACCGGGCTTTTGAGGTTCCGCAGGGTAACGAAGACGTACCGCCCGCCGCGGCGGGTGAAGGAGGTGTAGCGGTTCAGGCCGCCGCGGGTGAGGTAGCGCATGCCGTTGTGGTTGCCGCGGGTGTGCTGCAGCTGCCCGGCGGGGCTCATGTACTCGATGCCGAAGAAGTCGACCTCGACGCCCTCGTCGGCCAGCAGCTCGAAATCGTAGTAGCCGCAGTTCTGCTCGCCGAGGTCGTAGACCAGTTCGATGTCGTGGTCGCCGGCGGGGCGGACGGTTGTCATCTCCGGGTTGTCGTGCATGAGGGCGGCCGGATTGTCGACGAAGGCATCGGCCCGGCCGACGACATCGCGGTCGAGGAACTGCCAGTGCGACTGCCGGACGAACATCTTGTGCGAGGGCACGCTTTGTGCCCTGTCGCCGGCGGCGGCGAGGAATGCCTCCACATCGACGGCCTGGCGATGCATCTGCCCGGCGGCCTGCTCGTACTGCTGGACGGTCTGGCGGGTGGCGTCGTTGTGGCTGATCCAGACCATATCGTCCTGGATCGGGGCGTATTCGGCGAAGGAGACGAAGCACCAGGGGTTTTCGGACGTTCGGTCGAGGGGGTTTTCCAGGGTGAAGCCCTTGGGCACGTCGCGCAGGAGGATCTCCTTGTCGCGGTAGTGGTAGTTGATGCCGGCGACGGTGGCCAGCAGCAGGTGCTTGCCGGACGTAAGCGTCACCGGCTTGTTGCCGATGGGTCGGCCGCCGATGGAGACCTCAAAGGCGCCTTCGATCCGCAGGGTCGCACGCTTCTTGAGACGCACCACCGTTGCCATGCCGGCCGGAACGAGCGTGTTGGAGTTGGCCTCAACCAGGCCGGGGTGGACGAGTTGCCCCGAGGCGAGGCAAAAGTGCAGGTCACTGGGGCGCCGGATCAGGTTGGCACCGAGGAACGACTTGAACTCGAACGGCCGGCGGGTCAGCAGGGCGACGTCGCGGGGGTGCAGGCCTTGCCAGGGGCCCTGATCGGCGGCGAACAGCTCCGCCGCCGGGCGGAACCGGTGGCGTCCGTCGAGGCGGGCGTCGTACCACTCGAACGGTCTCATCTGGGCGCTGACCTTGGCGGTGTCGGATGCCTTGGCCGCAAGGGGCGCCACCTGCCACTGGCGGTCGGTGCCGATGGTCTTGCTGGTCCCGTCGGCCAGTTCAACGTCGATCTGGGCGAGCAGACCGGCCTGCTGCGGGCGCTGGTGGAACGTGCCCACGCCGTAGTACGAGGCGACGATCTCCACCTCGTTCGACCCGACCTGCAGGTACGGGGTCACGTCGATCTGATCGTACTGGTAATGTTCCGGCCAGGCGCGGCAGGGGCCGTCGTTGACCCACCGGCCGTTGATCCGCAGGCGGTAGTAGCTGTCCGCGGTGATGCGCATGACGGCCTGGCGGAATGCCCGGAGGGAAAACTCCCGCCGGGCGGCGACGGTATCGTTGTAGACGTTGTAGTCGCGCTGGGCGTTCCAGATCCATTTGGCGGTTATGGTATTCATGGCGGCAGAGTATACCCGCACTGCCGGCGGCGCGGCAAAGGGCCGGGCCACAGGTTTGCGCGGCTCAGCCGGATGTTGTCATCCTCCGCCAGATCTATGCCGTCCTTGACGATCTCGCCGCCAGGTGGCGAGAGGGTCTGCCCCCGCAGTCGCAAGGGAAGGAGCCGCGACCGTGAGGTCGCGGTAGACCTACGGATGCGAGGTGCGCCTTTCTGATGGACCGGCCAAAGCTGTCATTCTGAGCGCAGCGAAGAGTCTCTATTGGACAGCGCGCTCATGGTTTAGCGCCTCGCGAGGCAGAGATCCTTCACTTCGTTCAGGATGACGGTCTGTGGCGGGCGCAGCCCGCCCTACAGCTGCCGTTTTTGTTTCTAATCTGTGTAATCTGCGTAATCTGCGGATAGACGTTGTTGTCGTGTCACGCCGAGGTCTTCGACCGCCGGCGGGATTCGAGGTGGACCATCAGGACGGTGATGTCCGCCGGGGTGATGCCGCTGATCCGGCGGGCCTGGCCGAGGCTGACCGGGTGGTGGGCACAGAGCTGCTCAAGGGCCTCGTGGCGCAGGTGGGGCACGGCGGCGTAGTCGAAGTCGGCAGGGACCTTCCACCGCTCCAACTCGGCGAAACGCTCGATCTGTCGCTTCTCTCGCTCCAGGTAGCCGGCGTACTTGACGGTGATCTCGA
>JAWLBS010000457.1:0-3572 GCA_041687575.1 Phycisphaerae bacterium
CCGGGTCGGCAGCATTACGAACCTGTTTCGCCAGCGCCCCGGCGCGGTCCGCAGCCTGCACCCGACCCACTCGGTCGCCGCGATCGGCGAGCGGGCGGCGGAGTTGTGCGCTGCCCCGGAGGATCAGAGCACCTTCGATCGCCGGGGTCCTTGGGGCAAGATGTACGACTGGGACGCTTTCGTCTGCTGGTTCGGCACCGACAACCGGACCAACACGACGGTCCACGTCGTGGAGGAGTGGATGGGCCTGCCCTACATGGAGACGGCCAGCGCCTGGGTCAAGGGCCCGGATGGCGAGCCGATGCTTCGCACGTGCACGCAGTTCCCCTCGGGCCCGCGGGACTTCTACCGGCAGAACTCCCGCAGCGCCCGGGTGCTCGACGCCAGCGGGATCATCCGCCGCACGCAGGTCGGCAAGGCGACGGTCTCGCTGATGAAGGTCCGCGACCTGCACCGGGTGCTCCGCGAGGCGATCATCGCCGAGCCGGACCTGCTGCTCAAGAACGACGTCCCCGAGGACGAGTGGAGCTGCATCGCCCGCGCCCGGACGGCCGCCCACATCAAGGAAAAGTTTCAGTAGGGCCTACCCGAACGTCACCCGCGCCAGCAGGTAGACCCGCGGGGTCGGGGCGGTGAAGGCCGCCTCGCCGTCGCTGACGCGGCAGCCGACATCCCAGGGGGTCGCCTCCAGCTGCTCCGGGTCGATCAGCACGACCTTCGCACTGGTCTTGCCGGTCGGCAGGCCCACGCGGACGCTCAGCGCTGGCTCGGTGTTGGCCGGGTCGTAGTTGATGATGTGCAGGTCGACGCCGCGGTCGGCCCCTTCGGCGGCGGCGATGGCCTCGATGAAGACGAAGTCGTTGCCGGCGGCGCGATACGTCAGCGGCCGGCCGACGGTCGCATCGGCGATCGCCCGGCGGAAGGTCTCGCGGTTGCGGACGGGACGTACGTTGCCGTGCCAGACGGTGAACCAGTCGCCAAAGTCCCACTTCGTGCCGGCGTCCCAGGTGGGCACGTAGACGAACCGGCCCTTGCCGACGGAGGCGACCTCGTACTGTCCGGCCGGGCGGTGCCCCAGCCAGCGGGTCAGGGCGTGCTCGGGGTCGCGGGGGCGATACCACTCGTCGTAGCCCGCCGCCTCGCCCGAGGCGATCACCCCGCCGCCGGCCCGCATGAAGGCGTCCAGGGCGTCGAGCCACGCATCCGACAGCGGCTGGATCTCCGGCAGCGCGATGATGCGATGCCTTGCCAGGTCCCCGATCTGCCGGTCATAGATGATGCCCCAGGGCACCTTCTCCATCGCCAGGGTCTGCTCGAAGGCCATCAGCTGCTCGTGGACCGTCGCGCAGTTGTAGTTGGTCGCCGGCTCGTACCGCAGGACCGCCACGTCATGCAGGCGCTGGCGGTCGAGGTAGAGCCGCTGGTTGCCCCGCAGAAACTGCGTGAGGGGGGTGAAGACCGGGCACTCGGCCAGATCGTTGAGCCAGCCGTGGCCCTCGACGAACTTGCGGTAGCCGTAGACCTGCCCCTCGACCGCCGCCAGCTCCGAGCCAGGCCCGTCAACGACGGTGACGTGGGTGCTGTGCGAGCTCTTCCAGAAGCGGACCTCGCTGTGGAGCGCGCCGTCGTGGACGCCGGGCTGGTAGCCGTCGATGCAGGAGAAGTCGAGGATGTCGGCGAAGGCCCCGTGGCAGATCGCGTGGTCGAAGGCCCGGTTGTTCCCGTGCACGCCCTTGATGTTCATCCCGACGACGCAGTCGGGCTTCTGCTGTTTCACGTGGTCGGCCATGTCGCGGTAGAACTCGACGACCGAGGCGACGCGGTGGTCGATCCAGTCGTGCAGCTGCGGGATGCGGATCCGGTCGAGGTGCCACGGCGGGCACGCCTGGCTCCAGATCGGCGGCTGCACGTCGGGGTACTCGGCCAGGCCGTAGCGCTGCTCGCACTGGGCGAGGGTGTACTTGCGTTTGATCATCTCGCGGAGGTGCCGCACGCAGTGTGCGCACCGGCACGACCGCGGCTCGTGGCGCAGGATCTGGTTGTCGAAGAAGATCTCGTCCGCCTCGATCTCCCGCACCGCCACGTCCAGGACCTTTTTTGTATAGGCCCGGTAGTCGGGGTTGTTGAGGCAGGGGAACCAGCGCTGCAGCTGCCCGCCGCTGTAGGTGACCGGCTGGCCGTGCTGGTCGCGCCGGGCCCAGTCGATCGCCTCGGGGACCTCTTTGAAGAAGTAGTCGGTGAACATGGTGCCGCCGACGTAGACGCTGATCATCATGCCGCGCTTGTGGAGCTCTTTGGCGTAGGCGACGATTTCGTCGATGTACGGCCGCTCGCGGACAAGGCCGAAGCCCTTGAAGAACTGCGCCCGCTTGGGCATGTGCAGCCCCAGCCGGCACATCTTCTCGACGTTCTCGACCGTCTTGTAGGCGATCGCCCGGTGCTCCTCGGCAGGGCTGGCCGAGCCGCGGTTGCGGTAGAACCAGATCGGCTCGTGCGTCGGAAAGACGGTCTCGGCCGCGAGGCGGTTCAGTTCGTCGATGTCCTTGGGGAAGGGGCGGTCCGGGTCGCCGCGGAGGTATTTCTTCGTCTGGCCTGCTGCGGCCCCGGAGGGATTGGCTGACATTGTCGTGCTGCTCCTTTATGTCCGACGACGAGGGCCCGAAAGAGAAAAGGCCATTGCCGGTTGGGTTATGCTTACCCGGCAATGGCCGTTTGTGCAAGATTCGAAAGACCTCAGCGGTTGTCTCAATCCGCCGTCGAGGCCGGAAAGGCGGACGTCTCCTTCGGGCTGGGGCCGTACTCGTTGTCGCCCGGCTGGCTATCCTGCGCGAACAAGACGATCAGGACGATCCAACCGATCACCGGAATGAGATTGAGCAGCAACCACCAGCCGCTGCGCCCGGTATCGTGCAGCCGTCGGGCCCCAACCGCCAGGCTCGGTACCAGCACCGCCAGCGAATAAAGCGTGTGGATCATGTCGAGGCCGAACATCCTCAATGCGGCCATAATGATGAAATTGACCAGCACGAACATCCAGAATTCCTGGCGGCGGGCCCGCCCCGTGAATTCCGCATACTTCCTCAGTACATCCAGATACCAGTGCACGCCTGACTCCTTTCCCTTTCGTGTCGGCAGAACGTGGCCGGGCTTAGCCGGAAAGCCCAGCTGATCTGCGCGGTCGCCGCTTCCTGCACCGCCATGCCTTCCTATCGGTCATTACCGGTCCTGCAGTCCACCTTTGATTTACCTTCTGCGGCGGGGATATCGGGTGCGGGCGGGCGTCGGGGGCGCCCGGGGCTGTGGCCTGTGTCCCGGGCGAGGCGTATATCCCCGGCAGCGCGAGTGTCGCAAGAAAAAAAGATTCTCCCCTGCCTGCGACCGTACCTGTCACACCCTCGCGCCAAGATGATCACAGTTCCGCATGTCCACGCTTGCGTGGACGCATGGTGATGCGGCAGCTTGAGCACCTTGCTAGATGGGGCATCGATCAGTAGAACAGCTGCCGCATCATCATCTATTGGCGCGGTTTCCTGATAGTGGCGTGCGGAAAGTCAGATCGGGGAGAGAATCGT
>JAWLBS010000458.1:0-3559 GCA_041687575.1 Phycisphaerae bacterium
CATCAGTTCGTCACTGCTGAAGGCGTGGCGCGTCACGATGTAGCGCAGGTCGCCGCGGTGGGCGAGATAGTCGTACGTCTCGATTTCGAATTCATCGCGCCAGCGGTGCAGGTCCGCCAGCAGGCTGCTGACCCGCGGCTGCACGAGGTGGCACTCCCGCAGGTCGACGACCTGCTTGTAGTCGCCCATGCGGCGAAGGCCGATCCGGCCAAATGCCGTAACGTACTCCATCTTGAAACGATAGTTGTACGGCTCGGGGCTGGGCGTCACCGGCACGTCGCGCCCCAGCAGGTCGGACAGGGCCGCCTGCTTGGCCCGCACCTGCTCGGTGTACTCGACGTCCTGCATCGCGCAGCCGCCGCACTCGCCGAAGTAGGGGCACCGCGGCTGGGCGGTTCGAGGCAGGTTGGGGGAGATATTGAGGGCCACTGCACGTTTGTCCTGGTACTGGTTGCAGCTGTTCCGATCGGCTGCTCGATCCGCGGCGGCCGCGCATCGGATGCGTCACTATAGCAGGATATCACCTGTCTCTCGACAGCCAAAACGCGCTCATCGGCGGCAGCGTGGGATCGGGCTCGCCGTACAGGTACGCCGCCAGCAAATCGCCGTCAGGCTCCCAGAAGTACGCCGCGATCGGGTAGCCTGTCTCCGTGCTGATGTAGATGTCCTCCCGGACGCCATCTTCGTACTCCTCCGGGAACTGGATGACGACCTTCCGGGCCTGCTGATCCATGTGCGGCGGCGACGACCGACCCGCATACCACATGCGGACCCGTCCGACCTGGCGGGCCTGGTCGATCTCCTCGAACGTCGTGCTGATCAGTTCGGCCAGGCCGAAGTCGGTGATCGGCCGCAATGTCTTGCCGAGTGTCACAGCTGTCTGCGGGTCAATGGCGGTTACGCTTGGCCGCATTCCCAGCAGGCCTTTGCGAGGCAGGACCCGGAGTTGGTCGTCATCGCGGCCCTCGACGTAGACGCTCTCGGCGTAGTCGCTGTCCTTGTTGAGCCAGACCATCTTGATGGACCTGGGTTGCCTCCGGTAGGTTGCCTCGACTTTCGACCACGGGTCGAGGGTGCTGAACAGGCCGGTCCGTTCGCGGAAGTAGAACAAGGTCTTGTAGCCGTCAAGCTGCCGGCTCTTGTCCAGGGCGTCCTGCAGGATCCAGCGGGCGTAGGTTCGCGACCGCTCGGCCTTCGAGTCGGCCTCGGCCCGGGCGGCCAGCGCCGCCTGGTCGGGCCATACCCCGATGCCCCCGACGCCGGCGGTCGTTGCGGCAAACGCCCCGATCGACAGCAACAGCAACGTCCTGCCCGCAACGGGCACTGCTTGCAACCACTTGCACACCATGCACATCCCTCACATCAGCCGCACATCCCAAACCATGCTCACCACAGCAACGGCTACTGGATTCTACGTATCCGGACGTGTGCATGCGCAACCGGGAAAACCCCGACGCCAGAGACGGGCCGTTCAGTATGAAAACATCGGAGCGTTCTAAAACAACCCCGTCGACCGCAGGTACCGCACCGACTCCTCCACGTGCGCCAGCGTCTGCTCGCGGGTGAACTCGACGCCGGTGGTGCCTTCCAGCTCCATCGTGAACGGTCCGAAGAACCGCCGCTCGTTCAGCATTCGTACGATGGCGGGGAAATCCACGATTCCCGTCCCGAGCGCGGGAAAGTTGAAGTCCTTCAATTTGCCGAGGCTCTCCTTGAGGTGCACCCCCTCGACCCACGGCAGCATCTTCGCCAGCTCGCCGACGCTGGTGACGTTCTCGTTGTAGAAGTGGACGTTGGCGGTGTCGAAGTTGATTCGCACGTTGGGGTGGTCGACGCCCCGCATCGTGGCGGCGGCCACCTCGCCGTTGGTCACCAGGTCCGGGTGGGTCTCCAGGATGATGGTGACGCCGACCTCGCGGGCGGCATCGCCCGCGACACGGAGTCGGTCGTACGCAGCCGCCTCGGGCAGGTCCTGCCGCTTGACGCTCAGGAACAGCCGGTCGACCCCGAACCGGCGACACATGGCGAGTTGCGGCCCGAGCTGCCCGGCCGGCTCGGCGCCGCTCAGGTCGAGTTTTCCCTGGAAGCTGCGGACCTTCAGGCCGCTGGCCTCCAGCCGCTGTGCGAATTGTCCGGCCGCGTCGTCGCCGTCGGGGACGGGGGCCTCGATGCAGTGCACCTGCAGATGTGGCAGGTGCGTCCAGGCGTCATCGGCATACTTTCTGTAACTGGCCAGGCGGCAGGACAGCACGTTCTGATCCACGGCAGGCTCCTCGGCTGGGACTGGCGGCGTAACACACGTTACCAAAACCGCATTGTCCAGCCGCAACCCCGCGCTGGCAAGGGCCTGCGCTGCATTTGCCGTCCAGGCCTCGTGTCACGGTCCTGCGCCAACGAACCGCGGCCGTGAGGGGAGGGAGCGGTATGCTTCAACGAGCCGCGATCGTGAGAGAGCGGTAAACCCCGCCGTGCCGCTCGAAACCCCACAGGGCAGACCCCACTATGCGTGCACAGATATCCAGGCCGCCACGAGATCACGGCATTGATTCTGCCAGGAAGCGTGCGACTCGGGGTCAGACCCCTGGAAAACGCCAGCGCCTGACGGGGGTCTGACCCCGTGCAGCACGCCCGCACCCGAATCCCCGCCTGCGATTCCGGTGGGGGCACCAATACCTGAAGGGTCCAACGGGGTCTGACCCCCTGGAAAACGCCAGCGATTGATGGGGGTCTGACCCCCTGGATCTGCCACCGCGGGGCGGGTACCGGGGCGTTTCCCCAAGGGGGTCAGCCCCCGGAGGCGCCCGCTCCGCCACCGATCGTCGGATGCACCCGTGACGAGGGCAGAGCGTTGTCCGGCGCCGCGGTCGGTCCTAAAATAATGGGTACTATGGACTACACATGGCCAGTCTTCCTGATTCTGCTGAACACCGTCTGGTTGTTCTCGATCGTGCTGGGCATCCCCGGCACGTGGCTGATGGTTGCCTCGGCAGTCATTCTCGAGTGGTACCTGCCCGGGGCGGGCGCGATGTTCAGCCTGGGCACACTGATCACGATCACAGTGCTGGCCGGGCTTGGCGAGCTGTTCGAGTTCCTGGCGGGCATGCTGGGCGCGACCAGTGCCGGGGGCACCTTCAGCGGTGCGGTCGGGGCGATCGTCGGCGGGCTGATCGGGGGGATTGTCGGAACGGTGATGATCCCCGTGCCGTTTCTGGGGGCCCTGATCGGGGCGTGCCTGGGGGCGGCGGCCGGCACGATCGTGATGGAGGTTCGCGGCGGCATGCCGACCGAGGCCAGCCTGCGGGCCGGCTGGGGGGCCGGCATCGGGCGGTTCCTCGGGACGGTCATCAAACTTGTCATCGGTGTGGTCATCTGGCTGATCATCGCCATCGCGGCGTTTGTGGGTTGACTTCAAGCCGGGTGTGACCGTCCTGCTTCGCAGGGTTGCATCAGTTGTCTGGTGGCAATCACCGACCACCTGCAGAGCAGGTGGTTTGAGGAAGGCCCCCCCAAGGGGGCCGAACACATAGGGAAGGCCCCGTTGGGGCCGCGGGCGGCGTTT
>JAWLBS010000459.1:0-3546 GCA_041687575.1 Phycisphaerae bacterium
GAGCGGATCAAGGACCTGATTCGCAGCGAGGCCGGCGACCTGTTCGATGAGGTCCGCGAAGACGCGATGGGCAACCTGATCTGCTTCAAGGCGGCCGCCAAAGGCGGCGAGCGGGCGAAGAAGGTCATGTTCGCCTGCCACATCGACGAGATCGGGTTCTACGTGCGGGCGATCGACAAGGACGGGCGGCTGCGGGTCCAGAATGTCGGCGGGTTCGACACGCGCAACCTTTTCGCCCGGCGGGTGCTCGTGCAGGGACGCGAAGACCTGCTCGGGGTGCTCAACCCGGCCGGCAAGCCGGTCCACCTGGCCAGCGAGGAGGAGCGCAAGAAGGTCCCGCAGATCCACGAGTTTTTCATCGACCTGTTCCTGCCGGCTGAGAAGGTCAAGGGCCTGGTCCGCGTGGGTGACCCGGTCACGCTGATCCAGCCGCTGGAGAAGATGGGCGAGGTGTATAACGGCAAGGCGATGGACAACCGTGTCGCCAGCTGGGTGGCGATCAACACCGTTCGCCGCGTGGCCGAAAAGAGTCTGTACGATATCTACTACGTCGCGACCGTGCAGGAAGAGGTCGGTCTGCGCGGGGCGGGGCCCGGCACGTTCGGTATCGAGCCGGACGTTGCGGTGGCGCTGGATGTGACGCTGGCGTGCGATACGCCGGGTGTCTCCGAGGAGGAGTCTGTCAGCAGGCTCGGCGGCGGGGTGGCGATCAAGATCATGGACCGCGGCAGCATCTCGCACCGCGAGCTGGTCGACGAGTTCGTGCAGGTCGCCGAAAAGAACAAGATTCCGTACCAGCTCGAGGTGATGGGCGGCGGCGCCACCGATGCCGCCGCGATGCAGCGGACGGGCCCCGGCTACCGCACGATCACCGTCTCGGTCCCGACCCGCTATATTCACACGATCACCGAGACCGTCCACGAGAAGGACCTGGCCGCGACGGTGGACCTGCTGAGCGCCTGGCTGACCGGCGGCAAGGCTCCTGGCGACAAGGGCGGCAAGGCCGCTGACAAAGGTCGCGCTCGTAAGGCCGCCCCGCGCCGCAGCACGCGCTGACCGGACTAATCTGCGCAATCTGCGGATAAACCCCGTTGCTGCGTGCACGGCTGCAGCAGCTCGAAGTCGATCAAGGCATAGACGAGCTCGCCGCCGCAGCGCAGCAGCGTGCCGTCGCGGCGGCGGCGACGCAGGATCAGGTGGCGCGGCTTGATGTCGAGCATCTCGAAGCCGGCCGCCTGCAACTCGCG
Source organism: Phycisphaerae bacterium (assembly GCA_041687575.1). Lineage (GTDB taxonomy): Bacteria > Planctomycetota > Phycisphaerae > UBA1845 > JANYLN01 > JANYLN01. The sequence continues at coordinate 1,248 of JAWLBS010000459.1, forward strand.
GACGGCGCGGCGGGTCAGGCCGCGCATCTCGGCCTCGCTCAGCAGGCCCAGCTCGTGCATGTCCAGCGCGTCGAGGCCGTCGACCCAGCCGAACAGCAGGATGTAGTCGCGCTCGATGTCCAGGAGAACCTGCTGCTGCGCGACCACCTCCGCCTGATCGCGGGCCTGGGCACTCGCCTGGCGGCGAAAGGTCGCGCGGGACCGCCCGGACCGCCACAGCGGGTAGCGCGTCGGCGGGACGTAGATCGCCAGGCCCCGCTTGGTCGCCACGCGCACGCCCGGCGTCTGTTGGACCTTGCGGCGAAGCGTCTGGAGCATGCCGAACTCCTCGAACGGCCCGTTGAAGCGGGCGGCGTCGAAGGCGGCGCGGGGCATCTCGGCGAGGATCTCGGTCGAGACGCTCAGCGGCACCTCCTGGGCGAAGCGGCAGAACTTGACGACGATCGCCACGGAGCGCAGCACCGGGTGCGGAACGTCAACGTAATAGACGAAGCCCGATCCGCCCGCCAGACGCCTGCCGTGCCGGGCGTACTGCGCGTCGACGTACCAGCCATCCGGCAGCAACGAACGTGCAACCGGCCAGCCGTCCGGCGTGACGTACAACTCCCCGGCGCCGGGCAGGTCGAGGCGGGCGTACTCGACACCGAAGACGCGCCGCCGGACCGACGCGGGCAGGGCGTCGAAGGGGAGGTCCATCAGGGCTTCGGGACTGTTTGCCTGCTTACACATAACGTACCTGCTAACGGCGACCGCGTGATTGTAGCAGATCGGTCGCAGGAAGTCCGCATCCTATCGCACGCAGCGTGCCGGATAGGCGAGAGTGGTGAGAGAAAACAGGCCTACGCGGCGCCGTCCCCGCACAGGGTATCTCCTTCGGGCGCCGAGTTCTGATCCGCTCAGTCATCCTGCCCCGGCTGGGGGCGGTTGTCCGGCTCCGCAGCGTCCTGCGGCACAATATCATCATGGGACGCGACATCCTCGTCGGACGGAGTATCAGGGGCCTGCCCGCCGTTCCCGCGGGGCGGCTCGGGCGCGGCCGGCTCGTCCGGTATCGTGATGCCGTAGATGCGGCGGACCCGTTCGGCCAGTTCGGCGTCCTCCTGCTCGGGCGTGAGCCGGGGGCGGGCGGCGGCGGCCTGGCGCTCGAACCGCCGCTCGGCGAGGCGCTGGGCCTGCAGGCGGGCGCTGGCGGTCAGGGCCTTGGCGACGGCGTCGGCCAGTTTCGGCAGTTCGGCCGGGGGCAGGTCATCCTGTTGCAGCACCTGTGCCAGCCGCGCCAGCACCAGCGCCTGGCCCCGCTCAAGCAATTGGCGGTCGCACTCCAGCGGTGTGGCGAGCAGCGAGGCGAACCCGCGGATGATCTCGCCCTGCAGGGCGTGGCAGTCGAGCGCGCGGACCTGCCGCGCGTACGCGTGCAAAGCCCGCTCGCCGACGCCGAATCGCTTCTTCAGGTCCATCGCGCGCAGGATCTGCACCAGGGCCGGCCGGTCGTCCCGGCGCAGCGCCCGGTCGATCTGGCGCCGCACCGGCAGCGGCACGCGCTGGGCCAGGTGCGTCTGGCTCAGCAGGTATTCCACTTCCCTGTTCACGTCGTCGGGTGGTCGCTGGTCCATGGCTACACCTCCAGCGCCGGGTCTTCGACGCACCGGTCGGCGATCTCCACCCCGGCCGCCGTCAGCCGAAAGTAGCGCTTCCGCCAGGGCGTCAGTGCGCCGTCGTCTTCGCCGTCGCAGACGACGCGGCGGATGTAGCCTTTTTCCGCCAGGTAGGTCAGGTCCTTGCGGAGGTACTCCCACTCCAGCTGCGGCAGGATCGCCAGCAGGCTCCGCAGCAGCGCCTCGGCCTGGATGGCGGCCGGATACAGCATCTTGAGCGCCACGAGGATCTCCCCGCGAATCCGCTTGATCCGTCTGCCGTGTCCCTGTTCGGTCATGTTCCGCGTCTCCTGTTCTGTTGTAATGGGCGTCTGGCGGCGGCACATCGGCGCGATCCGTCACCGCCCCGCCGCCCCGCTGCGGGCCAGTTCGAGCATCGCCTCGGTCGCGCGGGCGAGGTGGCCGATCAGTCCCTGGCCGTCTTCGAGCTGGGCCTGCATTCGCGCGACCATCTCGGTCAGGCGTTCGAGCTGACGCCGGGCGAGCATCGATTCGCGGAGCCACTCCTCCTTGGTGGTGTAGTCGCGGGCGAGGTCTTCGACGGTCCGTTCCATGGTCATCACGCGGCCCTCCAGCGCATCGAGTCTGCGCATGGTCTCGGTGCCGCGGGCCTGCTGCGTCTCGCGAATCGCCCGCAGGTAAAA
>JAWLBS010000460.1:0-3530 GCA_041687575.1 Phycisphaerae bacterium
AACCGCGACGGGGCGGGCGGGCAGCTCGACGAGATCCTCCGGCCGCACTACGAGCGGGAGGTTGCCGCCGCCGCGCTCGACGACGAGGAGGCGATCTTCTACATCGCCTGCCTGCTGCTCAACGACCCGCACTACTACCAGCTCGGCGGACCCGGGTCCGACGGGCGCGATCTGGTCAGCAAGGTGTCGTACCTGGTCCTGGAGGCGGCGCACCGGCTGGACTCGAGCAACAACCTAACCGTCCGCGTACACGCCGGCCAGGACGAGGCCTTCTTCCTCAAAAGCGTGCAGCACCTGTTCGAGGACCGCAAGGGCTGGCCCCGCTACGCCGGCGACAAGGGGCTGGTCGAGGGCTTTATGCGCAACGGATACCCCGCTGAGCTCGCCCGCGAGCGGATCGCCGTGGGGTGCCACTGGATGGCGATCCCCGGCCGCGAATACCCCATGAACGACATCGTCAAGATCAATACCGCCAAGGTTCTCGATGTAGCGTTTGGCGAGATGATGGCCGAGTCAACCGAACCGAGCGTCGCCGACCTGTTCGCTCGGTTCGAGGCGCACCTGCGCAAGGCGGTCGAGGTGGTCGGCGAGGGGCTGGATTTCCACCTGGGGCACCAGAAGGACAACCAGCCGGAGCTGCTGCTGAACCTGCTGTGCCACGGCCCGATCGAAAAGGGCCTGGACGTCAGCGACGAGGGCGTGGAGTTCTACAACATGTGCGTGGACGGCTCGGGCCTGGCGACGACGGCCGACTCGTTTGCCGCGCTCGAGCAGCGGATCGAGCGGGAAAAGGCCCTCACCTGGGGGCAGATCGCCGAGCACCTGGCCAATGACTACGCCGGGCCCGATGGCCGGCGGGTGCAGATGATGATGAAGACCGCCGAGCGCTACGGCCAGGGCGGCGGTTCGCTGGGCGATGCGTGGGCGCTGAAGGTCTCGCAGTGTTTGACGCGGCTGGTGACCGAAAAGCCGACGCCGGGCGGGCGGCGGATGATCCCCGGCTGGTTCAGCTGGTCGGCGACGATCAAGATGGGCGAGACGGTCGGCGCGACGCCCAACGGCCGCCGCGCGAAGGCCCCGATCTCGCACGGCGCCAACCCCGACCCGGGCTTTCGCCGTGACAGCGCCCCGACGGCGATGGCCAGCGCGATCGCCGCGATCCAGTGCGGCTACGGCAACACCTGCCCGATGCAGCTGGAGATCGACCCGAGCCTCTGCCGCGACGGGTACACGAACGTGGCCACGCTGATCAGGACGCACTTCGACATGGGCGGCACGCTGGTCAACGTCAACGTGATCGACAAGGACAAGCTGCTGGCCGCCCACAAGGACCCGCAGGCGTTTCCCGATCTGGTCGTCCGGGTGACGGGCTTTACGGCTTATTTCGCCGCGCTATCGCCGGACTTCCGGCAGCTGGTGGTTGATCGGATCCTCAGCGACGGGTCGTCTTGAGCCGGCGAGGCCCGAGCGCCGGTTTCCGTGCCAGCCGGATGGAGGCAACTTTTCGATGGACGCATCAACCGGCAAAGGACATTCCATCTACTGCCGCTACTGCCGCCACTGCCGTTGGAGTCGCGCAAAGGGCGACAACCACCGTGGCTGTTGCCGCCAAAGTCCCGTCAGGGACGACAGGGAATAGCCCAGGACGCGAGTCCTGGGATTTCAGATTCCAGGCCCCTGTTCTGTATTGGTTTCTGTTGTTCAAGTCCCGGCAGGGACGGCAGAAGTCTTGGTCAGCAGCCGCCCGGCAGCACAAATGCAGCGACGTCTGCGGCGCCGCACGCCAAAGGCTGTCGCCGTTCGGGGCGGCCGTACACTACGGCGCCGGTGCGTTCATGGGAGCCCGTATGAAATGCAAAGCGGCGTCTGCGGCGCCGCACTCCAAAGGCTTTCGCCGCCCGACACGGCCCTGCCAACGGCGGCAGGGCCGTGGCACCCGGCGGCATTCGCGGGCAGATAGCCCACACTGCATTTCTTTGTCAACGGCATTGGCGGGCGCAGCCGCCCTGCGTCAGTCCGTCACCGCCACGCGCAGGCACCGGTCGATCCGCGCCAGCGTCCTGTCCTTGCCGAGGATCAGCAGCGTGTCGTAGATCGCGGGACTGACGGTCGTGCCGGTGACCGCCACGCGGACCGGCTGGGCGACCTTGCCCATGCCCAGACCCTTGGACTCACAGAATTCTGTAAAGGCCTTCTCCAGCCCCTCGCCGGTCCAGTCGGCGTTCGCGAGCATCGTCCGCACCTGGTGCAGCACCGCCAGGCTGGCCTTTTCGTTGCGGGTCAGTACCTTCTTGACGGCCTCGGGGTCGAACTCGTAGCCGTCGTCCGCCTTGAAGAGCACCTCGCACTTGGCGACCACGTCCTCGAACGTCCGGATGCCCTTGTTGGCCTGCACCAGATGGCGGAGCACCGCCTCGTCGCCGGCCGGGATGGCGGTGTCGTTGAGCGAGAGGAAATCGGTCAGCGCCGCGACCAGCCGGTCCTCCGAGGCGGCCGCGATGGCGTCGGTATTGAACGCCAGCAGCTTCTGCCGGTCGAACTTGGCGTTGGCCTTGTTGATCCGCTGCGGGCTGAACAGCTCGACCATCTCGTCGAGGGTCATCTTCTCGCGGTCCTCGCCGGGGTTCCAGCCGAGCAGCGCGATGAAGTTCACCAGCGCCTCCGGCAGGTAGCCCGACCGGCGGAACGCGTCGACCTCCACGTCACCGTCGCGCTTGGAGAGCTTGCGCCCCTGCATGTCCAGGATCAGCGGCAGGTGGCCATACCCCGGCTCGGCAAAGTCCATCGCCTCGCGCAGCAGCACGTGCCGCCAGGTCTGGCCGAGGAACTCCTGGCCGCGCATGATGTACGTCACGCCCATCAGCGCGTCGTCGATCACGTTGGCCAGGTGGTATGTCGGGTAGCCGCCGTGCTTGACGATCACGAAGTCGTCCTGCTCGGCGGCCGGCGTGACGATCCGCCCGAACACGTCGTCGTCGAAGACGACGTCCCGCATCGGGTTGAGAAACCGCACCACGACGGGGCGCCCTTGCTCGCGGGCCTGCTGCGCGTCCTGCTCGCTGGGCAGGGGCGAAGGGCGGGGGTAGCGGAAGTTACGTTTTTCGGCCTCGGCCTGCTTGCGCATCGCGTCGAGCTCTTCGACGGTGTCGAAGGCGTAGTAGGCCTTGCCGCCAGCGAGCAGCTTCTCGACATGCTCGCGGTAGATCTCCAGCCGCTGCGACTGGCGATAAGGACCAGCCTCGCCGCCAACGTCAACACCCTCGTCCCACTCGATGCCCAGCCAGCGCAGCGCATCGACGATCCGCTGCACCGCCTCTTCCTGGTGCCGCTCGACGTCGGTGTCCTCGATGCGCAGCAGGAACTTGCCGCCCTGCTTGCGGGCCTGCAGGAGACTGAACAGGGCCGTCCGGGCCCCACCCACGTGAAGATAACCCGTCGGCGACGGGGCGAATCGTGTCTTGATCATTTCAGTTCGTCCGTTGCGTTTCTCGATTCCAGTTCCGCAGGTGCATCCAAAGAACGACACGGTC
>JAWLBS010000461.1:0-3529 GCA_041687575.1 Phycisphaerae bacterium
TCTGGGTGGACGGGTTCGCCAGTTTCTCGCAGCAGCAGCGGTACGCGCTGACCCGGCTGGCGGCGGTCGCGGACCATGTGGAGATCGCGATCCTGCTCGACCCGGCGGTGGCGACGGACGGGGCGCAGCCGGAGCCGTACGACCTGTTCTACCGCACGTGGGCGACGGTGTGGCAGCTGCAGCAGATGCTGGGCGAGGCCAACGTTGACGTCCTCGAGCCGGTGCTGCTGACGCCGCCGGCGCCGCCGCGGTATGCCAGGGCACCGGCGCTGGCGCAGCTGGAGGCGGAGCTGTTCGGTACGCCGGCGCCGCGGCAGGGCGCCCAGCGGGGCGCAGCGCAGGGCGAGGTGCGGGGCGGGCAGCTGGATCTGTTCGACGCGAACGATCTCGACGATGCGGATGCCTTTGACGATGCCGAAGCGTTCGACGAGGTGGATGACTTCGGGGACGACGCGGACGGCCAGGGCGCTGCGGCGGATGCGTCCAGCCGGCGAGGCAGGGTGCCGCCGGTGCAGGTCGAGCTGGTCGAGGCCCCGGACCGGCTGGCGGAGGTCGAGGCGGTTGCTCGCCGGATCGTCGATCTGGCGCGGGTCGCGCCGGAGGGCAGGCGGCTCCGCTATCGTCAAATCGCGGTGCTGGTGCGGGACCTCGAGCCGTATCACGACACATTCCAGCAGGTGTTCGCCGCCCACGGGATCCCGTGCTTCATCGATCGCCGGCGAAGCGTGTCGCACCACCCGCTGGTGGAACTGGTCCGGGCGCTGCCGCGGCTGGTCGGGGAGGACTGGTCGATCGATGCGGTGGCGGCGCTGCTCAAGACGGGGCTGACGCCGATCCCGCCGGGGCGGGCGGATCTGCTGGAGAACTACCTGCTGGCGCACGGGGTATCCGGCTGGCGGACGTGGCGGGGCAGGGACTGGACGTATCGTCGTCGGCTGATCGGTGCGGATGAGGATGCGGTCGAGACCGATCCGGTAGAGGACAAGGTGCTGGCCAGGGTCAACCGGGCCCGGCGGGCGCTGTGCGGACTGCTGGGGGAGTGGAACGGGGCAGCTGACGAGAAGCGTGTCGCGCGGACGGGGCGGGAGTGGGCGGACCTGCTGTACGGGACGTTGGAGCGGTTGCAGGTCTCGCGCCGGCTGGGGCGGGGGCAGCGTCGGGCGGAGCGGTCGGGGGATGGCGCGGCGCTGGAGCAGGTCCAGCAGCACGCGCGGGCCTGGTCGCTGCTGATGCAGCTGCTCGACGACCTGGTTGTCGGGCTGGGCGAAGAGCCGATGGAGACCGAGCAGTTCCAGGCGACGCTGGAGGCAGGGCTGGAGGCGTTCAGCCTGCCGCTGATCCCGCCGGTGGTCGACCAGGTGGTCGTCGGCAGCATCGAGCGGAGCCGCCAGCCGGACATCGCCGCGGCACTGGTGCTGGGCCTGAACGATGGGCTGCTGCCGGCGCGGGCGGCGCAGGACGCGATGCTCTCGGACGCCGAGCGCGAGGCGCTGGCGGGCGCGACGGCGCCGCTGGAGCTGATGACATGCAGGCAGCGGCTGTTCGACGAGAGGCTGCTGGCATATATCGCGGTGACCCGTGCGTCGTCGTACGTGTGGCTCAGCTACGCGATGGCGGACGAGACCGGCCGGGCGCTGCTGCCGTCACCGTACCTGCGGGCGCTTCGCGCGGTGCATCCGGGGCTGGATGTGGCGGCGGCCGAGCGGGACCCGGAGGCGGCGGAGGCGGCCGCGCGGCAGGGGATTATTGCGCGGCGATTGCCGGACGCGATGGTGTCGCTGGACGTGGCCGATATCGGCACGCTGTGGCAGGCAGCCACGGGGATCGTGCTGGCGGCGAAGGGCGCTGTCAGCCGTGCAAACGGCGCGGGCGGGGGCGACGATGCTGCCGGCGGGGATGGTGGCAACGGCAGGGGCGGTGACGGGGGCGACGGCGGCGACGGCGAGGTTGCGATCGCCGGCGGGGCGGCTGGTGCCTCTGGCGAGAAGGGAGGAGCGGCTGGCGCAGGTGAGACGACGGGCTCGGGTGTCCGGGGCGACGGCGACGGCGGGGCCGCTGACGGGGCCATGCCGGCGTGGATGGACCTGTGGGCCTGGGCGCAGGCGGATACGTCCCTGGCCGAGCGGGTCGAGCGGGTCGCCTCGGCGTGCGACTACACGAACGGCTGTTCGGTCCGGCCGGACCAGGCGGGGCAGCTCTTCGGCGGGCGGGGCGAGTGGAGCGTCTCGCAACTGCAGGAGTATGCGACCTGCCCGTACCGGTATTTCGTCTCGTACGGTTTGCGTCTGCGGGAGCGGCCGGTCTTCGAGCTGGCGGCGGTGGAGCTGGGCTCGTTCTATCACCGGATCCTGTACCACCTGGCGACGCAGGTGCAGCGGGGCGGGCACTCGCTGCGGACGGTCTCGCCCGAGGTGCTGACTGACCTGGTCAACAAGACGACCGACGCGGAGCTGGCGCGGATCGCCGGCGAACTGGCGATGACCGGCGGGCGGGAGCGGTACCTGCTCGAGCGGGCGCGGACCGACATCGGCGCGGCCCTGCGGGGGCACGTGGCGCTGTGGCGGAGCAGTGCGTTCGAGCCGGCCGTGCTGGAGGCGGCGTTCGGGATGCCGGACGGTCTGCCGGCGCTGGCGATCGACACGCCCAAAGGGCGGCGGGCGGTGCTGCGGGGCAAGATCGACCGGATCGACCTGGCGTGCATCGGCGAGCAGCGGGTCGTCACGGTGATCGACTACAAGCGGTCCAGCCGGTACAAACTGAAACTGGATCATGCCGCGGCGGGGCTGCAGGTCCAGCTGATCGCGTACATGAAGGCGGCCATGGACGCCGCTGCGGCGGGCAAACTGGGGCCGGGCGCGGCGGTGCCGGGGGGGATGTATTATTTCAATATTCTCCCCCAATGGGAGAAGGTGGCGCCGGGGGACCTGGTCGATCCGGCCAGGTGCAAAGACGGCAGCCAGTGGCAGCTGCAGGGTTTTTCCAACAGCGACTGGCTGGGGGCGTTCCGGGACGATGAGGCGGCCGCGTGGCCGATGGACATCCGGGTCAAGGCCAACGGCGAGCCGTACGCCAACGCGATGGCGGCCGACGGCGAGACGTTCAGGCGGGTGATCGATCGGATCTGGGACGGCATGGCGGTGACGGTGGACCGGATCCTCGACGGGGAGCTGGACGTGCAGCCGTACCGGATCGGCGACGAGATGCCGTGCGGGTACTGCGCCTACCGGGCCTTGTGCCGTTTCGAGCCCCCGCTGAACCGGTGGCGGATGGTCCCGCGGTGCAGGACCGTGGCGGCGCTGCTGGACGGCAAGCCGGCCGGCGGGGTGTAGGCGGAGTTGCCAGTGGCTAGTTGACCCCTGACCCCTGACCCCTGACCCCTGACCCCTGATCCCTGACCCCTGATCCCTGCCGTTGTTGTATCTAATCTGTGTAATCTGCGTAATCTGCGGATCATACCGTTGTTCTTGTTCGGCGAGCCGGCGGCGGGCTATACTTGGTTGTGCGTGATCGGCGAGAGAAGTTTCGGGAT
>JAWLBS010000462.1:0-3492 GCA_041687575.1 Phycisphaerae bacterium
ACACCCAGTCCAGCAACGATGTCTATCAGGCGATCACCGAGCAGGAGTCCGGCGGCAAGCCGTCCAGCCGCTACAGCTACCTCGAGCACAAGTGGACCTTCAATGTCACCGGCGGGAGCAGCGTGACGTTCTACCTGGAGGCATACCGCCCCAGCAACAGCGACGGTGACGATTTCGTCTTCGCCTACAGCACCGACGGCAGCACATGGACGAACATGGTGACGGTGACCAAGAGCAGCGACGACGACATCGCCCAGACCTACAGCCTGCCGTCCAGTACCAGCGGCACGGTGTACGTGCGGGTGGTCGATGCAGACCGGACGGCCGGCAACCGCAGCCTGGATACGATCTACATCGATCACATGTTCATTCGGTCGCAGTAGGAGAAACGAGCCCCCGCGGCGCGGCCGGACCGCCGCGCCGCGGGGGCGCCTGTTGACATCGCAGGCGGGCTTTCCGGCCGGCATTCCGCCATCGCCGTTGCGGCCGTCAGAGCCCCGGCAACGCGAAGGAATCATCCGTATCCGCAATCCACTGCGCCAAGCGGTCCTGCAGGCGTCGCCGTTCGGCGTTGAACTTGCTGTTCAGCGCCAGGTTCACATGCTCATGCGGGTCGTCGTTCAGGTTGAACATCAGCCAGGGCATGTTCGCCAGCACCGCATACTTCCAGCCGTCCCGCGTGACAATCGCCCGCCACGCCCGGTCCGGGCTGTTGCCGTGGCGGGCGTGCCTATGGTCTGGCGCTTCGCCTGGCAGAGATCCTTCGCGTTGCTCAGGATGACAACAGAAAGCGCCCCGACAGATACAGACCCTACGCCAACCCCGTCGCGTCGCGCAGCACGTCGAAATACTCCGGAAACGTCTTGCCGACGCACTCGGCGTCCCTGATCACCACCCCGTCGAGTCGCAGCCCCGCCAGGGCAAACGACATCGCCATGCGGTGGTCGTCGTAGGTGTCGACAGCCGCACCGGTGGGTTCGGCCGGCGGGTCGATCGAGAAACCGTCGTCGCGGGCCTCGACCTCGGCGCCGAACTTCGCCAGCTCGGCGGCGACGGCTGCGATGCGGTCGGTCTCCTTGATCCGCAGGTTGGCGACATTGCGGACGGTCGTGCGCCCCGCGGCGAACAGCGCCAGCACCGCCAGCGTCTGCGCCATATCGGGCATGGCGTTCAGATCGACATCCACCCCGCGCAGATCGCCCGAGGCCGGCCCGCGGACCGTCGTGCTCGCGTCATCCTGTTCCACACCGCAGCCCATCTGCTCGAGCACGTCGACGAAACGCACGTCCCCCTGCGCACTGTCGCGGCCGAGCCCCTCGACCGTCACCCGCCCGCCCGTCAGGGCGGCTGCTGCAAGAAAGTAGGACGCCGCCGAAGCGTCCGGCTCGATGCGGTAGTCGCGGCCGGTATACGGCTGCACGGCGGGCACGATGTACCGCCCGGGCTCGGCCAGTGCGGTCGCGCCGAAGTCTTCCATGATCCGCAGGGTCATGCGGATGTACGGTTCGGAGACGACCTCGCCTTCCAGCCGGAGCATGACGTCCGTCCGGGCCTGCGGCGCTGCCAGCAGCACCGCGCTGACGAACTGGCTCGACTGGGCACCGCTCATGGTCACCTCGCCGCCGAACAGGTGACGGGCCTGGATCCGCAGCGGGGGATAGCCCTCGACGGCTTCGTAGCCGATCATCGCCCCGAGGTCGCGCAGGGCATCGACCAGCGGGCCGATCGGTCGGGCCCGCATCCGCGCAACGCCGTCGATGCGGTAATCCCCGTAGCCCAGCGTACACATGGCCGTGCCGAAGCGGACCACCGTGCCGGCGTTGCCGCAGAACAGGTCCGCCTCGCTGGCGGGGATCTGCCCCCCGCAGCCTTTGACGGTGGCCACGCGCGTCTGCTCATCGAGGCTCACGTCGATGCCCAGCCCCTGAAGGAACTGCATCATGTACCGGCTGTCGTCGGACAGGCCCACCCCATGCAGCCGGCTGGTGCCCCGCGCCAGCGCCGCAATGATGAATGCGCGGTTGGTCAGGCTCTTCGAGCCGACCAGGCGGACGGTCGCGTCGATGGGGCGGCTGACGGGCTGAACGATCTTATCGGACATCGGCCTGGGGGGGCTCCGCGGCGGGTTCATATTTCTCGATGGATCCCGCCTCTCGCGACGGACGCGGCATGGATCCCATCTGTCGCGACGGACCCGGCCGCGGCAGGTCCGCGGGCATCGGCACGGACTTGAGATTGCCGTCAGGTGCCAGGTCGGGCACCGCCCCGTAGTCGTAGAGTGTCTCGAGCACGGCGACGCTCGGGCGGATCTCGTAGGCCTTGCGCAGATAGCCCAGCGCCCGGTCCCGCTCGCCGGCGATCAGCAGCGCCCGCCCGTAGGCCTCCAGGGCGGCGGGATTATCGTGCTCGGTGATCGCGGCTTGTCGCCACGTGATCAGCGCCCGATCCATGTCGCCGCCGTCGGCGTAGGCCCGGGCCTTGGCCATCAGGATGTCGGCCGTCGGGGTCAGCAGGTGGCCGACGCCTTCGGCGGTCGCCAGGGCCTTGGCATAGTCGCCCTTGAGGCGGGCGGCCTCGGCCCGGCCCTTGATCGCCAGCACGTGCGACGGGGCGATCTTGATCGCCGACTCGAAGTAGAAGATCGCCTTGTCAGCGTAGGTCATCGCCGCGATCAGGCTCTCGTCCTGCGCCTGCTTGCGGGCGGTGTCGAGGTGACACCGGCCGAGCCAGTAGCAGGTGTTGGCGTGGCCCGGCCGCTTCTGGTAGGCCGACTGGAAATCGGCGGTGGCAGCCGTCAGGTTGCCCTTCTGGTACGCCTGCAGGCCGTCGCCGTAGCGGATGCGGGGGTGGACCTCGTTGGAGCAGCCCGCCGCCAGCAGCAGCGCCGCAAGAGTTGCCGAACCGATCGATCGCCGAAGCTTCATCAGAATACATCCTGCCGTTTGAACCACATCGGACCCGCCGCGGCCACACCGCCGACAGGCGCTGCGATAGTACTTTCCCGCGGCCGATCCCGCAACGCGGCCATTTAGCCTGCCCGCTTGCGGGCAGCGTCCGCGGCACCAGGCAACAGACGATCCCTTCCCTGCCCCCCAGAGGCGCACGCCGGGCGCCGGATTCCAGGGGTCTGACCCCGAGTCGCACGTTTCCTGGCGGAATTAACGCCGCGATCTCATGGCGGCCTGACTGCCTGTGCACGTCACCGGGGTCTGACCCGATGGCGTTCGAGGGCCACGGCGGGTCGCGGTCCTGGTAACGGGGGTTCCGGGGGTCCGACCCCGACGCTCACAGCTCGAACCCGCCGCAACGCCCGAATCACCCGGGGCAGCCCCCGCGCTGCGCGATTTCCCGGGGTCTGACCCCCTTGGGCGCACGCCGGACGCCGATATCCGTTACAATGGACATCTATCGGCGTTTCGAGGGCGCAAACTATGCCGGACATCCGACAGTTCGTGGTCCAGCGGCACGAGGCCGCCAGCTCGGTCCACTGGG
>JAWLBS010000463.1:0-3484 GCA_041687575.1 Phycisphaerae bacterium
AGCGCCTCGCCGGCTTGTTCGAGCGGCCGGGCGGGCAACTGGGCGGCGGCGACCGTGACCTTGGTTAGCTGTTCGTTCATAATGCAAAGCCTAGAAAGATGATGCGCGAATTGCAACCCGTCGGCTCGCCGTCTACAATCGCGCCTCGTGGTTTTCTCGGGCGGTGCCCTGCGGGCGCAACCCCTTGCGATGGAGCGACCATGGACGGACTGTCCCGGCTACTGGCGGCCGCGACCGCGGCGGACGAGTTTCTGACGCCCAAGGCCCGGAGTCTGTACCGCCTGCTGCTACTGACGGCCGGGGTGCTGCTCGGGGTGTTCATCCTGACGATCCTGGTGGTCCGGGGCCTGCGCCGCTATCGGGAGACGTATCTTCGCGCCACGCGCAAGCCGACGCCCAGTGAGGATGTCTGGACGCAGCACCGTCTGCCCGAGGACTGGGACCAGCCGGCGGGACCGGAGGATGACCATGCCGATGGCGGTCAGGACGATCCTGATCGGCCCTCCGGCGAGTGACGGGATGGCATCATGCTCAGTATCAGGCTGCTGAAGTCGTCGGACATACCGTTTGCCATGCGGCTGGTCGAGGCAGCGGGCTGGAACCAGCTCCCCGGCGACTGGGAGCGGCTGATCCGCGTCGAGCCCGAGGGCTGCTTCCTGGCCGAATGGGACGGCGAGCCGGCTGGCACGGCGACGACGATCGCCTACGGCACCGACTGTGCCTGGATCGGCATGGTGCTGGTGGCCCCGGCGTTTCGCCGCCTGGGGATCGGCTCGGGGCTGATCGCCCACTGCCTGGGGTACCTCAAGGGCTTGGGCGTCAGGGCGATCAAACTGGACGCCACCGACGACGGCCGGCCGGTTTATGCGAAGCAGGGCTTTGCCGATGAGTATGGGGTGGTCCGTCATGTGGGCCGCTTCGAGATGGCTGACATGTCCGCAAGCGGGGTGACGTTGCGGCCGCTGGCGGAGTCGTACTGGCCGGTGATCGCTTCGCTGGATCGTGTGGCGTTTGGCTGCGACCGGCAGGGGCTGTTGCGGGACCTGGTGGGGCGGCGGGCGGATCTTGCGGTGGTCGCCGTGCGAGGCGGGCGGGTGGTCGGGTTCGGCATGGTGCGCCCCGGCCGATTGTGCGGATATATCGGGCCGGTGGTCGCCGCGGAAACAGTGGTGGCGCAGGCAATCGTGACGGGCCTGGAGGACCGACTGGGCACCGCCGAGGTGATGGTCGATACGACGGCCCTGAACCCGGGCTGGTGCGAATGGCTGACGGCGTGCGGACTGCAGCCCCGGCGGCGGCTGACGCGGATGGTCCTGGGGACGAACGAGGCGCCGGGTCAGCCGGCCATGTGCTACGGGCTGAGCGGTTTTGAGACGGGTTGATGGATGGCATTCGTTGGTGCTGATGGCATCAGGTGTTGGAAACGGATATGGTACTGCTTTTCGCTAACCGAGGATGAGTGAGACGATGAGTCGGCACAAGATTGCACTGTTGGGATGCGGGACCGTGGGCAGCGGGGTGTATCGCCTGATCGACAACTGGGGCGAGGGGCTGGCGGCGCGGACGGGTCAGTCGTTCGAGCCGGTCGCGATCGCGATCAAGAGCCTCGATGAGCAGATTTCGGTGGACGTGCCCCGCGAGATCCTGACGACCGACGCGATGGCCGCGGCGACTCACCCGGAGGCGTCCATCGTCATCGAGCTGATGGGCGGGGTCGATTTCCCGTTCAAGGTGGTGACCGCGGCGCTGGAGGCGGGCAAGCACGTGGTTACCGCCAACAAGGCCCTGCTGGCGCACAAGGGGCCGGAGCTGTTCGCGACCGCCCGGCGCAACAACGTGTGCATCGGCTTCGAGGCGAGCTGCATGGGCGGCGTGCCGATCATCGGGGCGCTGCGGCAGGGGCTGGTCGCCAACCGCATCGACGCCTTGTTCGGCATCGTCAACGGCACGAGCAACTACATCCTGTCTGAGATGACCGGCAAGAGCCGCACCTACCAGCACGCCCTGGCCGACGCCCAGAAACAGGGCTATGCCGAGGCCGACCCCACGCTCGACGTCAACGGCATGGACTCGGCCCACAAGCTGGCGATCCTGTCGTCGCTGGCGTTCGGGATCCAGGTGGACTTCGATCAGATCAGCGTCGAGGGGATCGACACGCTCAAGCTGGCTGACATCAACGCCGCGGGGGAACTGGGCTACGTGGTCAAGCTGCTGGCGATCGGCCAGTGCGAGGACGGCCGCTGCAGCCTCCGCGTGCACCCGGCGTTCATCCCGACCGGCCACCCGCTGGCGAGTCTCGACGGGCCGTTCAACGCGATCAGCGTCTACGGCCACGCAGTCGGGCACGTGCTGTTCTACGGCCGGGGGGCGGGGCAGATGCCTACCGGCTCGGCGGTGGTCTCGGACCTGGTGGACGTGGCGCTGGGCAACGCGCGGCGGGCCTTCGAGGACCTGCGGATCTGGCCTGACCAGCACCCGGTCAGTCCGCTCATGCCGACCGACGAGATCGAATCGCGTTACTATGTCCGGCTGATGATGTACGACCGGTCGGGCGCGCTGGCGGCCGTGACTCGCATCCTTGGCGAGCATAGCATCTCCCTGAGCGCCGTGATCCAGCACGAGGTCCGCGAAGACAGCACCGACAAGACGGTCGTGCCGGTGGTCATCACCACGCACCGGGCCAAAGAGGGCAACCTCAAGGCCGCCCTGGCCGAGGCCGAGAAGACCGGCGTGGTCAAGGGCAGACCCGTGCGCATCCGAATCGTCGAGCAGTATGCCGAGCCGAGCTGTTGAGCGGCGCGTGACCGGCCGGCGTGTCGACGAAACGGCACGCACGGCGATATTATGGGTCGCCAGTAAGTTATCCACGGTTTTCCACATAGTTGTCCACAGGGTGTGGGTGCAAGGCCGGGTACGTGCGTGGGGGAAACCCCCAGGTTTTAGTAGGGTGACTTTCCGGGTCTTGAATGATGAAATATGCGATTATCCTGCCGGACGGTGCCGCTGATGAGCCCTTGGAGCAGCTTGGTGGGCTGACCCCGCTGGCCGCCGCCACAACGCCGAATCTCGACTGGATCGCCGCCAGGGGGCGGGTCGGTTCTCTTTGCACGGTGCCCGAGGGGATGACGCCGGGGTCGGATATCGCCACGTTGTCGGTGCTCGGCTACTCGCCGCTGGACTGCTATACCGGTCGGGCGCCGATCGAAGCGGTCGCCCGCGGGATCGACCTGGCGCCGACCGACGTGGTCTTTCGCTGCAACCTGGTCACGATCGAGAACGGGCGGATGGTCGATTTCTCCGGCGGGCATATCTCCAGCGACGAGGGCTGCCGCATCGTGCAGGACCTGAACCGCCACCTCGGCGGCGACGGCATCGAGTTCCACTGCGGCGTGTCCTACCGCAACCTGATGGTCTGGCGCGGGGCGGGCAAGCTCGACCTGGCCACGACGCCGCCGCACGACATCCACGACCAGGCGATCGAGGG
>JAWLBS010000464.1:0-3441 GCA_041687575.1 Phycisphaerae bacterium
CTGGCCCGCCTGCACACCGACGACGCGGCGGCGGCGCTAGTGCGCCTGCTAGCCAAGGGGGCGGACCCGCAGGTGGTGGCGGACACGGTGCGGCTCGTGGTGGCGCAGCGGCTCGTGCGCACGCTGTGCCCGCACTGCAGCGAGCCCGACCCGTCGCCCCCGTTTCTCGATCGGGCGGCGGACCTGGCGCGGCGCGGCGGACTGAACGTCAAGGCGCTGCCGAAGGATTGGCGCCGGCCGGTCGGGTGCGAGCGGTGCCGGCAGATCGGCTATGCGGGGCGGACGGTGATTGCCGAGGCGCTCACGATGAGCGATCAGGTTGCGACGATGCTGCGGGACGGGGCGCCGGATGAACAGATCCGCACGGCGGCGGTCGCAGGCGGCATGACGACGCTGGCGGCGGACGCCGTGCGCAAGGCCGCCGAAGGCGTGACGGCCCTTGACGAGGTCATGATCGTCGTGGGAACGGCAACGGACCGGCGGTTTCCGGCGAGCGGCCGGGCCGGGTGAGCGGGCTGTTTTGCTGTACGAAGGGAAGGATCTCTGACTCGCAGGCGCTACACCATGGGCACGATGAGCCTGGAGCAGGAGGTCTCGCCGGCGGACATCGATCTGACGGGCCTGCTGAAGCATCTCGAGCGCATCCGCGACGTGGAGCCGCGTTCGAATTGAGGGCGTTATAGATGGTGGGGGAGCTGGCGTGTGTGCACAGGCAATGGAAGCCGGTCCGGGAAAAGGCGGAACGACGCCGACGGCGACGGTCGCCGCCAATTGACCGGACGGGAGTTCACCGATCCGATGCCGCCGGCCCGCTCCGTTTCCGACGAGAGCTTGCAGCGCCTTCCGCTCGTTGCAGCGCCCGGTCGATCTTGTCGACCGTCCGAACGCTCGGGGTCCCCTTCATCCGTTCGATTCGATTGAGCGTCTCGGGGCGGATGCCCGCCCTGCGCGCCAGCTCCGCCTGGGACAACCCCACCCGGCGGCGAGCGCGGATGATGTCCCTGGCCAGGCTGGCGGCGACGTACTCCAGCACGGGGTAGTTGCCGTCAGGCAGTTGCTCAGGAAGCGGCGGAAGATCGGACTCGGATGCGTCTGCCTGGCCAGCCGTCAGTCGCTCATACTCCTGCTCGGGAACAAGCACGTATCTTTTGCCGTTGCGGGTAATTGTTTGAACCATTTGTCAGTCCTCGTAGAACCGATCCCGATGGCTACCGCACCAACCCCCGGCTCCGCAGGTAATTCAGGATCAGCCGCTCGGCGGGCACGTCGGTGCCGGTCAGCATGTAGGTGATCCCGCGGGCGGTGCAGTGGTTGTGCAGCGACTGGCAGAAGGTGTTCAGCGTCTTTTTGTAACTGGCCAGCAGGGCGCTGGTGACGGTCACCTCGGCGGCGTCGCCGTCCTCGACGTCGATCAGCTTCAAATCGCCCGCCAGCTCCGGCTGGAGCTCCCACGGCGAGAGGACCTGCAGTACGTAGACGTCGGCACCGCTGGCCAGCAGGTAGCGGATGGGCTCTTCGTAGCCGGCCTTGTCGTAGAAGTCGCTGACGATCACCACCACGCCCTTGCGGCGGTGCTGGATCGCGAAGCGGCGGCATGCCTCGCCCAGGTCGCTGCGGCCGACGGGCTCTAGGCCTTTCAGGAAACCGAGAACGCGGTGCATCTGGCTGCGGCCGCGAAGGCTGGTCGCCGAGGTCAGCACCGTGTCGCTGACGCTGTAGAGATTGACGCGATCGAAGTTGGTCAGGGCGATGTAGCCAAGGGCGGCGGCGAGGCGCCGGGCGTACCAGAACTTGTTCGGCTCGCCCCAGTCCATGCTCGTGCTGCAGTCGATCAGCAGTGTGACGTCGAGGTCCTCCTCCTCGCGGAAGAGCTTGATGAACAGCCGGTCCAGCCGGGCGTAGCTCGACCAGTCGAGGAATCGCAGGTCGTCGCCGACGGTGTAGTTCTTGTAGTCGGCGAACTCGACGCTCTGGCCCTTTCGCCGGCTGAGGCGCTCGCCCTTGAACTTGCCGGCGAAGATCTTGCGCGAGACGAGCTGGAGCTGCTCGAGCTTGCGCATGAATGCGGGGTCGAGCAGGGGTTGGTCTTTCGCATTTGTCTGTCGGGGTGCGTCCATAGTCCGTAGGGTGGGCTATTGCCCACCACCTCCTTTACCGCTGCTGATCACCGTCTGGTACACTCGGTCGCGGTAGTTGGCCATCCTATGCAACCGGTGGCTCGGCCACTCGCATCGCTTCGCTTGCTCGGGCGTGCCGCCTGAAGGCGGGACTCCGAACGCCGCCTGAAGGCGGTACTCCTAACGCCGGCTGAAGCCGGGACTCCTAACTGCTGCGTTGGTGGGCAATAGCCCACCCTACAAAAACGGCAACGATCTTTGGCGGGCACAGCCCGCCCTACAAAGCCGGCCCGCCCTACCACGGTCACGCGCCGGCGGCTGGGACGGCGGCGCCGGCCGGGGTCTGCTGCACGACGTCGGCCAGGATCGTATCGGTGACGATGCCCTCGGCCTCGCCTTCGAAGTTCAGCAGCATCCGGTGGCGCAGCGCGGGGACCGCCGCCTTGCGGATGTCGTCGAAGCTGACGTTGAACCGCCCGTCCATCAGGGCGTACACCTTGGCCGCCAGCACGATGGCCTGCGCGCCGCGCGGGCTCGAGCCCCACCGCACGTAGCGGTTGACGGTGTCGGTGGCGAACTCGCCTTGCGGGTGGGTGGCCATTGTCACGCGGATGGCGTAGTCCTGCACGTGCGGGGCCATCGCCACGCTGCGGACGAGTTTCTGCGAGGCGAGGATCTGCTCGCCCGTCATCGCCGCCTCGGGCTGGGGTGTTTTGCCGCCGGTGGTGCGGTTGAGGATCTCGTTGAGCTCGGCCCGGCCGGAGTACTGCACGACCAGCTTGAAGAAGAACCGGTCGAGCTGCGCCTCGGGCAGCGGGTAGGTGCCCTCCTGCTCGATGGGGTTCTGCGTGGCCATCACAAAAAACGGCGCCTTGAGCTCGAACCGCTGCCGCGCGACGGTGATCTGCTTTTCCTGCATCGCCTCAAGCAGGGCCGACTGGGTCTTGGGGGTGGCGCGGTTGATCTCGTCGGCCAGGACGATCTGGGCGAACAGCGGGCCCCGCTCGAAGTGGAACTCCTTGCGGCCGGTCGCGGGGTCCTCGACGATGATGTTCGTGCCGATGATGTCGGCTGGCATCAGGTCGGGGGTGAACTGGACGCGGCTGAACTCGAGCTGCATCGCCTCGGCAAGCGTTCGCACCAGCAGGGTTTTGCCCAGGCCGGGCACGCCCTCGAGCAGCGCGTGGCCGCCTGTGAACAGGCAGACCAGCACGCCCTCGACGATATCGGTGTGGCCGACGATGACCTTCTGGATTTCGCGGCGCAGGCCTTCGAACTGGTTGCGGAAGGTTTCGGCCGCCTGTTTGACCTGTTCGGGGATTTC
>JAWLBS010000465.1:0-3438 GCA_041687575.1 Phycisphaerae bacterium
TCGGGCTGTTGACCCGCAATAGAAGGATGAACCGCCTCGAGGTTGGAACCACAGAATGCAGTTTTTTCTCTTGACAGGCCGCTTCTACTCATAGAAGGGCTGGCGTCGCTTGTTGACGCTGCGTGCCTCTGTAGCCCGTGCGAAAAGCAAAGCGGCGTCTTCGGCGCCGCAGTCCAAAGGCTGTCGCGACTCGGCAGGGATCCTGGCACCCGGCATCCGGGTTACTTCAGGTCGAAGATCCGCTTCGGATTGTCGTGCAGCAACATCGAGGCGATCTCCCTGGCCCGGTCGAGGTCGAAGACGTCCTGCTCGACCTTGATCGCCAGGGCGCGGGCGATGTTCTCCCTCGCCAGGTACTGGTGGCCGTAGACGCCGTCGACCAGGACGTAGTCGCCGCCGAAGCCGCTGATCTTGTTGGCCGGTACCGCATCGAGGTATTCGACCAGTGCATGGACAGCCGCGGTCGGCGAGATGATGTGCGCCCAGGCGAAGTCGATGAAGACGTTGCGGAAGTTCTTGGCCAGCGCCCCCAGCACCTGCTGGTACGGATAGCCGATGTGGAAGCAGTCGAACCGGACGTTCGAATACTCCATGAACAGGTTCGTCAGCAGCGACGGGTCGCTGTGGTAGATGTAGTTGCCGTTGCCCTCCTGAAGGCCCGTGTGCACCTGCAGGGCCAAGCCCCGCCGGTCCGCCAGCCGCAGGATGTGGTGCATCATGTAGTCCTGCAGCAGCGAGGTATTGCCGCGGAACGCCCCTTCCTTGCACACGTAGTTCGTGTCGGCGAACAGGACGTTGAACTCGGCCTCGGCGTCGCTGCGGCCGACCTTCTCGAACCGCAGCGGCCGGTGGTATGCGGCGCCGGTCTTGAGGCAGACCATGCCGCGGTCGATCGCGTCGTCGAGGGTCCGCTCGCAGGCCGTCTCCAGGTCGCCCAGCGTGTGGATGGCATCCATGCCCGCGCGGCTGGCCAGGGCCCGCAGATCGCCGACGTTCTGCAGCAGCACGAACGCGTCGAGCCGTACGGCCGGGACGAAGTAGCGGCGGTCGCAGTCGAGCCCGGGCGCGCCGATACCGTCGAGAATGCTGACGCGGATGCGGCTTTTCTCCTTGAGGACCGTCTCGTAGGTCCGGCCGGCCTGGCGGGCGGCGACGAACGCGGCGTTGACCGCCTCGATGGTCGACCCGTCGATGCGGGGGATGTCGTACAAATCGCGGACGGCGATGTCCAGGGCCCGGGCGTAGCCGGTGTTGCGGGCGGCCTGCCAGTACGGCTCGACGATCCGCCACCGCTCGCCCAGCGGGCGGGCGGGGTCGATGGCCATCGCGAGCTGCTCTCGCGTCAGGCCGGCCGAGACCAGGTCCGAGTTCATGTAGTGGACTAGGTACTCGCCAAGCACGTCGCGGCGCATGTCGCGCGATTCCTCCCGGGCAGGCAGGTGCTCGTGGGTGTCGATGATCTCCAGGCCGAAGACGTATTCGCGCAACCGATCATAGGCGGCGTTCATTGGCATCTCCCTTTGCTTGCAGGCCCGCATGATGATCGCGCCGGCGTGGAAAAGCAATGCTGCGGCCGGGACGGACATCGGGCACGGACGCATCCGGCGATCGGTGGCGGGTGCTTGACGGGGGTCAGACCCCTGGAAAACGCCATCGCCTGACGGGGGTCTGACCCCTGGCAGCGTGCCCGCATTCGAGTCCACGGTCCCAATTCCCTTGGCGGCACCAATACATGAACGATTCACCGGGGTCTGACCCCCTGGGGCAAACGCCCGGGCGGGTGGCAGTGGTGCCAGTGCCCTGCGCCAACGAGCCGCGACCGTGAGGGAGCGGTATGCTTCAACGAGCCGCGACCGTGAGGGAGCGGTGAACCCCGCCGTGCCGCTGCCAGCGCCACGGGGTCAGACCCCATATGCGTGCACAAGTATCCCAGCCGCCACGATGCTTCGGCGTTGATTCCGCTGGGAGGCGTGCGACTAGGGGTCAGACCCCTGACAGATGCTACCGAATAACGGATGGCCCCATCGGGCACCCGCTTCACTCGGGTGACAGCTCGGAAGATCGCACGAAATGCAGGTCACCCGCCGAAGGCGATGAATGGCCTCGCGGGCCGCACCCCGATAAAACCGATAGCGGAGACTGCATGGGGCGGGCTGGCGAGGGCAAGTGACGGGTCCTCGTCGCGGCCGGGGGAATTCCGCGAAATGCCTGTTGCGGGGCGCGCCCGGGGCGGCGTGTGCCTTGGATAGAGGTATCGGTGCTGTATGACCCGTGCGATATGGAAAGGCCAGATTGCATTCGGCCTGGTGCACATCCCGGTGGCCCTGTTTCCGGCCCAGCGCCGGCAGGGGACGCCGTTCAACCAGCTCGACAGCCGGGACAACACCCGGATCCGCTACAAGCGGGTCAACGCCGCGACCGGCGAGGAGGTGCCCTGGGACCGGATCGTCAGGGGCTACAACTACGAGGACGACCGTTACATCATATTGAACGACGAGGACCTCAAGCGCATCGCCCGCGATCGCACGCACACTTGCGGCAGCCGGTTGTATCCGGCAGATGGCAGGCACTAAAGGACTGACGTCATCCGACATGGCGATATTTAATATCTCGAATCTCCGTCGCCGGTCGCCTGCCATCGGGCCGATCCTGTTCGCAAGCGGGACGGCCGCAGCAAGAGCACACGATTTGGATATGAAAAGCTGTTGCATTCGCCGGGTCTACGGAGTATCCTTATGTAAGGATACTGGATTGATTGGGCTTCGGTATCCGAGGTGGCGAGGCTTGGAACTGGACTTGAAATTGAAACGGTTCCAGGTTAACATGTGTAGAAGGGTGTGAGCCGGGCGACGCGTGCTTCGGTCAACATCCTGCAACGTGGCCACTCGCCAGTGCCACGCAAGGTGTGGAGGGACGCCTTTTCGCAAACGATGATAGCTGCAAGGCTGTCTGACGCCTTTCTCTTGACAGCAGGAGTGTTGTTGGTTGTTGGCTTCGCATGCGAATCGGGTCTTGATAGTCGCCAGTCAACGTCGATCAGACATCTCAGGTGAGCAGACGTACCTTTCGCGCAATGCGCGTGTGGCAATAGCTGTGTCGGCGTGGCAACCGCCCGCACGGGAGCAGTGGGCATGATCGTGGCCGTTGTCTGCGTGGGCGGTGCCCGACGCGACAGGCCGCGTCGTAATGGACATATTCTTTGTTCATTGTGAGCAAAGAGGAACCCTTTCTCTAGGAGGATGGAGCATGCGGAACATTGTGATGGCATTGGTGGTGGTTGGTCTGTTGGCGGCCCCGAGTCTGGGTGTGGTCAATGTCCGGATCGTGCCGGCTGACACAGAGATTCTTATCGGCCAGGAGACGGTTGTGACGGTCGAAGTGACCACGGGCACAGCGGGCGTGGGCGTGTACGCCCTGGCCGGCAGCGTGGTCCCGAGT
>JAWLBS010000466.1:0-3380 GCA_041687575.1 Phycisphaerae bacterium
GTCTTCGACGAGCACGACCGCGCCTGGTACAGCGACCTCGACACGCCGTTCAAACTCGGCGAGGCGAAGAAGCGCGGCAAGGCGGTCACCTTTGAAAAGCAGTTCAAGGACGCCCCGTTCAAACTGACCATCACTCTGAAGATGGACGACGACTGCCTCGACTGGGAGGTGGTCGCCACCAAGAAGAACCGCAAGGTCGCCGACCGGTCGCTGCGGGTCTACTTCATGTTCCCGCTGATTGCCGGCTGGGACGTGTGGGCCCCGTGCAACGCCGGTGAGCGGGTCTTCGACGGCATGACCCCGTTCGAGCACATGTACACCCAGATCCCGTACGTGTCCGAGTCGGAGATCATCCTGCCGATGGTCAGCCACTACAACCGCAAGCTCGGCGTGGGCTATTCGATGGTCGACCCGATCGACGCGAACGTGCCGGCGGCCAAGTTCGTCTTTGCCAACGGCGAGAAGTGCTTCAACTGGGGTTCGATGCACAAGGACATCCGCGACGTGCCGGTGCTCGAGGGCATCAACTACTACATCGGCCTGGTCAAGGACCGCCCGATGACCACGCGGATGATGCTGTTCTTCCACGAGGGCGACTGGCGCCCGGGCGTCGGCAAGGTCTATAAGCGGTGGCAGGAGTTCTTCGACCCGTTCAACGACGCGATCTACGACCGCGAGGGCGTGTTCCGCTGCGGTGGCGTCCATGACTCCGACAACGTCGAGAAGTGGTGCCGCATGGGGCTGAAGACCTTCGAGGTGCACGGCCACTTCCAGGACTATTGCGACTACTACCAGGACGGCAAGGACGAGTGGATCAGCAACGGCGCCAAGGAGTCCCTGCGGCACCGCTGGGTCAAGGAGATGGCGGAAGAGGCCGCCAAGGAAGGTAAGCAGGTCGACGTCCGCAATGCCGAGGGGATCCCCGAGCGGGTCGAGGAGTTCGTCTCGACGCACACCCCCGAGCAGATCGCCGAGTACCTCGGCTGGCCGGTCGAGCGGGTTCGCCATCGCCGCGAGGACATCCAGCGCCGGCTGAAGGTCCTCGACGAGGCGGGCATCGCCTGCCACTGGTACTTCAACTACACCGACGGCTACCGCCCGCGGGTGGAGAAGGCCTGGCCCGACAGCATCAGCAAGGACGAGGATGGCAACCCTATTCCCTCGGGCTGGTACATGAGCCACAACATGAACGCCGACCCGCAGTGGTCGTTCGGGCAGTTCACCTACGAGTCGGCCAGGAAGATCTTCGAGACCTACCCGAACCTCAAGGGGTTCTTCCTGGACTGCTTCCGCCACTACGAGATCGACTTCGCCCACGACGACGGGGTGACGGTGGTCAACGGCAAGCCGTGCTACAGCATGAACCACTCGTACGACGAGATCGAGCGGCGGATCAAGACCGAGATCATGAAGCCGCGGAACCTGACGAGCTTCGCCAACAAGCCGATGAGCATTCGCTCGATGCGCTACTGCGACGGACAGCTGCTCGAGGGCAATGGCGATCAGTACGAGGAGAAGTTCTTCTGGGCGAGCATCGCCAACCCGATGTTCTTCATGTGGACCCACGGCGACGCGTCGCTCGATGAGAACCTCCGCCGGGCGGTGCTGCACGGCTGCTATCCGCGCGAGGCCGAGCCGACCGAGGAGAACATCAAGCTCTACCAGAAGTACCTGCCGCTCTACGGGCAGTTCAATCGCCGGGTCCTCTGCTTCGAACCGGATCCGATTCGGGCCCCCGAGGGCAGCCGGGGCAAGATCTACAGCATGGCTGACGGCTACGTCGCGGGCATCATCAACCTGGCGATCGACGTCGGCGACGAGGTCAAGTGGGCGCAGCGTCCGACCGCGCACTTCCGGGTGCAGCGCGGCTGCGACGTGACCCGCGTGGGGATGATGCTGCCGGGCGACAGGGAGTTCCGCGAGGTGGACTTCAAGTTCGACGGCACATTCATCCGGGTGCCGATGGACGGCTATACCAACTGCGCGGTGGTCAAGCTGTTCGTTACGAAGGATACGGGCAAGCCGATCGGCCCGGACACCTTCGCCAGCAAGCCGCGCGTCTGCGGCGACCCGGACTCGGCGTTCGAGGACATTTCGCAGCGGTAGGCGCTTCTACTGGAATCGCGCTTTTCAAATGCCACGGCCCCGCGACAGATCGCGGGGCCGTGGTGTTTTCTCGGTCTGCGTATGTAGGGCGGGCTGCGCCCGCCAACGTCCCGCAAGGGACGGAAGAGGGTGCCGCAGTCCTGCGCCAACGAGCCGCGACCGTGAGGGAGCGGTGCCTTGGGTGCCATGGCCGCGCTGCTTGCCACGGCGTAGCCGTCGTTTGGCGAAGCCGGGTTGCGGCCATGGAATGTTTCGGATGTGCGCGTCTTCCACATCCTGGACCGTGCCCTCGCATCAGGGTTTGGTGGGCAATAGCCCACACTCTACAATGCACGCCGCCCTGGTGGGGTCGTCTGAAGCAGGGACTCTTGACGTCCCCATTGCTGCGCTCGCGCGCTTCGGGTGCGTCCTCGACCCTGAGGCTCGGCCACTCGCATCGCTTCGCTCGCTCGGGCGGACCGCCTGAAGGCGGGACTCCGAACGCCTGCTGAAGCAGGTACTCCAAGCGCCGGCTGAAGCCGGGACTCCTAACTTGGGCGAGCGCGGCCCCGGCCGCAGCCCGCCCTACAAGGACCGTGGCACTCAGCCCGCCCTGCGCACTTGCTGCCACTGATATCGGGACGCG
Source organism: Phycisphaerae bacterium (assembly GCA_041687575.1). Taxonomy (GTDB): domain Bacteria; phylum Planctomycetota; class Phycisphaerae; order UBA1845; family JANYLN01; genus JANYLN01. The sequence continues at coordinate 2,732 of JAWLBS010000466.1, forward strand.
CCCTGCCGTACGCAATTCCCCCGCCCTCACTGGCAAACACCCCGGCAGGCTGGTAAAACCCTGCTTTACCTTTAACTGTCAATTACTGCCAGGAGGCCCAGACATGGCGAACTATGCGTTGCTTTCGACGATCGGCAAGGACCGCCCGGGGATCGTCGCGGGGGTCACGTCGGTGCTGTTTCGGGCCGGCTGCAACATCGAGGACTCGACGATGGCCCGCCTCGGCGGGGACTTTACGATCATGCTGATGCTCCGCCTGCCCGAGGGGTTCACCAGCCAGCAGCTCGCCGAGCGGCTCGACGAGGTCCGCCGGCAGATGCACCTGACGGTCAACGTCGCCGACCTGATGCCCGAGGAGGTCGAACCGCAGGCCGAGACCGCCCGCAACCTGATCCTGGTCTACGGCTCGGACAAGCCCGGCATCGTCGCCCGGCTGACGGCGCTGCTGGCCGAACGGAACGTCAACATCACCAACCTGCGGACCAGCGTGATCCAGCGGGCCGAGCCGCTGTACGTGATGACGATCGAGATCGAGCTGCCCCCGTTCGTCGACCGGGCCGACCTGAACAAGCCCCTGCAGGCGGTGGCGAGCGAACTGGGCGTGCAGGTAGAGATCAAAGCCAAACCCGACGCGCGGTTCTGATCCCGC
>JAWLBS010000467.1:0-3356 GCA_041687575.1 Phycisphaerae bacterium
CTGGCGATGTGGGCGTCGTGGAGCCCACCGACGGCAAACGGCACGCCCGCGCAGACGACCTCGCCCTGCCGCGCGAGGCCGTTATGCTCCTCGATCAGCAGCGGAATATCGACTTGCCCGAAGGCGCAACCAGCCCACAAGGTGGACACCATCCCGATCGCCAAAGCCATGCACCGGAAACTCATGCGTCGTGCTCCTGTTCAGATTGCTCCCTTTGCGTCAATGGCGGCAACGTCGTATTACGGCAACATGATGTTGCGGATTCACCACGCCGCTGAATGGACCGCCAGGCCGGCCCTTCAGTCGCGATGCGGCACAAGTGACGCCCCACTCATCAGTTGCGCCAAATTCGCCGCCGTCGGACCGGCCGGTTACGTGCACGACCTGCCCGACATGCCCGGTGAAACATCACACATCTCGACCTTCCTGCAATTGGCATGCCACGGCCGGCACGACGACAGTTGCTCGCCCTTGGCGAACCGGCCGGCCGCCGCTACCATACCGCGGCGCGGGGCTGTCGAATACCGGCCGCATGGCGTGGCCGCATCGACCCGCAATCGGAGATGTAACCTATGAAATCAGTCCTGCCGGGCATGTCGCTGCTGCTGTGTCTTTGCGCTGCGGCCGGTTGCACCCCTCAGCAGCCCGAGCCTTCGGTCCTGCAGGGCCGCTGGCTCCTGACGGCCGACGAGCCGATCCTTGGCCCGACCACGCTCACTTTCGACGCCGAGGGCGAGGTGACCCGGATCGTCATCCAGGCGGCCGACGGCATCCAGCTCATCCGCAACAACCCCGCCTCCGAAACGGTCCTGCAGGGCGATCAGGTAGAGATCTATGTCAACGCGCCGCTGCTGGGCACCCTTGCCTTCGAAGGCACGCTCAACGAACAGGGCACCGCCATCGAGGGGCAGCTGACCATGAACGTGAATCTCGTGGTGGCCACCGTTGTGATCGACAACGGAAACGCTGCGCTCGTCAAGGTGCAATAGCCCTCGTCTGCCACCGCATGGGCGTGGCGAGCGGCCCGGTACCGGGTCGGCGCGGTCGCTTGCGCCTCCATTGTCACGCACTCTGGACGGGGGGATAATCCCCCTCCAGGCGGACCGGAGAACGGACGACGTATGAACGCACACGAAATGATGATCATGTTCCTGTCGCTCGGCCTGCTGATCGGCTTTGCCCGCGCGCTGGGCGAGGTCGCGCGGCAGTTCGGCCAGCCGGCGCTGCTCGGCGAGATCCTCGCCGGGGTGCTGCTCGGCCCGACGGTGCTCGGCACGGTCGCCCCGGACATGTTTGCGGGCCTCTTTCCAGCGACCGGCCCCAACGCATCGTTTCTGACCGGCTTTACCAACGTCGCGATCGCCCTGTTCCTGCTGGTCGCGGGCATGGAGGTCGACCTGTCGATCGTCTGGCGCCAGGGCAGGGCGACCATCCTGGTGGGCATGGCCGGACTGCTGTTCCCGTTCGCCATCGCCTTCGCGCCGGCGTACCTGTGGCCGGGGCTGCAGTGGCGCGATCCGGCGGCCGAACCGCTGATCTTCTCGCTGTTTTTCGCCACGTCGATCTCAATCACGTCGCTGCCGTTCATCGCCAAGACGCTGATGGACCTGGGGCTGTACCGCAGCGACATGGGGATGATTGTCATCGCCGCGGCGATCTTCAACGACCTGGCGGGCTGGATCATCTTCGCCGTCGTGCTGGGGCTGATGCAGGCCGAGCACCTGGCCGGCTTCGACATCGGCTTTACGATCCTGCTGACGCTGGGCTTTACGGTCGGCATCCTGACCGTCGGGCGATGGCTGATCCACAAGAGCCTGCCCTGGCTGCAGGCCCACACGAGCTGGCCGGGCGGCGTGCTGAGCTTTGCGATGGCGCTGTCGCTGCTGGCGGCGGCGTTTACCGAGTGGATCGGCGTGCACGCGATCTTCGGGGCCTTTCTGATGGGCGTGGCGATCGGCGACAGCCGGCACCTGCGCCAGAGCACCCGCACGATCATCAGCGAGTTCGCCTCGTTCGTGTTCGCGCCGGTCTTTTTCGCCAGCATCGGCCTGCAGGTGGATTTCGTGCAAAGCTTCAGCCTGCCGCTGGTGCTGATCGTGCTGGTGATCGCCACGCTGGGCAAATTGCCCGGCTGCTACTGGGGCGCCCGGCTGGCCGGGCTCAGCCGGCGGGAGAGCTGGGGCATCGGCTTCGGGATGAACGCCCGCGGGGCGATGCAGATCATCCTCGGCCTGCTCGCCCTGGAGTACAACGTCATCGGCGACGAGATGTTCGTCGCCCTGGTGATCATGGCCATCATCACCTCGATGGCCAGCGGGCCCGCCATGCAGCGGGTGCTGCACCTGCGGACGCCCCGGCATTTCAGCGATTTCCTCACCGCCAGAACCTTCGTCAGGGCGATGACCGCCGGCACCGCCCCCGCTGCGATTCGTGAACTGAGCACCCCGCTGGCGGCCGTAACCGGCCTGGACTGCGAGCGGATCGCCGAGGCCGTCCTCGACCGCGAACAGGTCATGCCCACCGGCCTGGGCAACGGCATGGCGGTGCCCCACGCCCGCATCCGCGGCCTGTCCCGACCGGCCGTCGCCGTCGGCCTCTCGACGGGCGGGGTCGATTTCAACGCCCCGGACGCCCAGCCGGCCCACATCGTGCTCATGATCCTGATCCCCGAACCGCACGACGGCTCGGAGGTCGAGATCCTCGCCGACATCGCCCGCACCTTCCGCAATGCCCGCACCCGCGAGGCGGCCCTGGGCGTCTTGACCTACACGGAGTTCCTCGCTCTGGTCCGCAGCAAGGAACCCGTCGCGCCATGACCAGCAAGACACGAATCATTGCCGTCACCCTGAACCCCGCGATCGACCGGGTGCTCGAGGTTCCGAAACTGCAGCTCGGCGCCCACCAGTCCGCCCGGATGCTCACCCGCTACGCCGGCGGCAAGGCGGTCAACCTCGCCCGCACGCTGGGGCAGATGGGCACAGACTGCGTCCTGACGGGCCTGGTCGGCCAGCGGGAGATGGAGTTCTTCGCCTCCGATCTGGCCGGCTTGAGCGTGCAGATGCAGATGGTCGAGGTCGCCGGGCCCACCCGCGAGAACATCACGCTGGTCGACCCGATCGCCCGGCAGGAGACCCACCTGCGCAACCGGGGCTTCGACGTGTCGCCCGGCGACTGGGAGAAGCTCCGCCGCGTGCTGGGTCGGCTCGCCGGCCGGGACACGCTGCTGGTCTTCAGCGGCGCGCTGCCCCCCGGCGTCAAGCCGGGCGAGTTCGCGGAACTGCTGACGCTGTGCCGCCAGGCCGGCAGCGATGTCGCTGTCGATGCCGCCGGGCCGGCCCTGGCGCGGGCCCTGCAGA
>JAWLBS010000468.1:0-3343 GCA_041687575.1 Phycisphaerae bacterium
CTGCTCCGCTGGCAGATCCGCGACCGGGCGGCGAAGGTGGCGTTGAACATGCTGCGCCTGGCGGTGTAGGGCGGGCTGTGCCCAGAGAGTTGCCAGTTGCCAGTGACGGCAGGGGACAAGCTACAGGGGACAGCAAGCCAGAGGGCCACGGTCCTGCGCAAACGAGCCGCGACCGTGAGGGAGCGATAGATCTCGCCACGGCGAAAGCGCTGATCGGCGAAGCCGAGCGCAGGGCCGTGCTGTAGGGCGGGCTGCGCCCGCCAAGCTCGGAGTACCGCCTTCAGGCGGCGTCAGGAGTACCGGCTTTATCGAGGCCTGGGTAGATAATGACGCAGTTATTGCCGTTTCCTGAGCCCCGACAGGGGCGGGATACTATCCAGCCCGGGGCAAGTCGGCTGCGTCGTTTGCGGCCGACGCCGCCCCGGGTAAGCGGGCAATAGACAATGTGTTTTTCTGTCTTTTTTGTCTTTCAAGCCCCAACGGGGCGAGATAGATGCTCATGAACGATTATCTCGCCCCGTTGGGGCTCAACAACGAAAAGAAAAAAACAACACTGGGGGGTCCTTCACCCAGGGCTGCACGAGCCGCAAACAACGCGGCTCGCTTGCCCTGGGCTTTATAGTGTCCCGCCCCCTTCGGGGCTTAACGCAACGACAGCAAATGCGTCATTGGCTGTTCATCAATAAATGACGGCGAGACTCGACAGGTTCGTTTTCCTCGCTGCAATCAATGCTTCACAAGGAAACAACAGGATGCCCGCACAACTCGCCGTCGACTTCGACCACTTGAAAGACCTCTACAACAATATAGAACCCTTCATCTGGTACGCCGTCGCCCTGTGCTGCTGGCCTGCCCTGCGTCCGCTGGCCGGCCCCAAACTGCGGGCAACCCTGATCATGCTCCTGATCGCCTTCGGCACAAGCGACTTCTACGAAAGCCAGGCGTGGTGGACGCCGTGGTGGCTGCTGGCGTGGAAGGGGCTGACGCTTTCGGGATTGGTGGCCGTGGGCAGCATCCTTGTCCGCAGGTCCCGGCGGGGGCGAGAGTCCATCGGAACCGTGGAGTAGGCAGATACCACAGGCTGTCTCACGCGAGGTCGCCGAATAGCTTCACGCCCGCACTATGGGTCGCACCTGTGTGTAAGGTCCTGGTGGGCAATAGCCCGCCCTGCATGGGAGACAACGGCTTTGGCGGGCACAGCCCGCCCTACATGACCGCAGCCCGCCCTGCATGACCGTAGCCAGACCTACCACCCCGGCGGCGCCGTGCCGCCCGACGAATCCCGCATCCCCGCCGGCGAGCTCAGGATCTCCGCCAGAAGGATCGCGCTGCGCCAGTCTCCCCGGCCCGCCAGCATCTGCAGTCGCGGGGGCAGCGGCCTGACGTGAGTGGTGCCCTGCACCGGCCGGTCCACCGACGAGGCCGCCGCGATCGGCACCGTCGGATCCATCACCTGCTGCGGCCCTGCGCGCCGTATCTGCTCGGCCGCCCGCCGCGCCTGCTCGGCAGCCGCGTTCGCCCGCATCTGCTGCTCCCGCAGGGCCGCCTCCTGCCGCTGCCGCCGGGCCTGTTCCGCCTGCTCGCGGCCACGCTGCCGCTCGTCCTGCCGGTCCCGACCGAGAGGCTCGGCCCGGCGACGCGACTCCTGTTCCATCTCCTCGAGCCGACCCCGCGGGTCCTGCTCGCCGCCCGACTGCGGCACGCGCCTCGTCGCCACAGGTCCATGCACCGGCGGTCGCGAGCCCGACGGCCGGGCCGTGGGTGGCGCCTGCTGGGGCTCGTACCCGCTGGGCCGCGGCTGCTGGGGCGGGGGGGGGCGATGCCGCGGCTCGGACATGGTCGGCCCGGTGGTGCTGCCGGTCGGTGGCCGGCTACGCCGCGACTCGGCGCCGTCCTCCTGCTCATGCTTCTTCTTGGCGATCAGGGCGCTGATGGCCGAGCCGACCATGAATATCACGACGATGATCAGCTGGATCAGGCCGCCGTAGTCGTCCTGGGCGAGCAGGCCCCGGCCGGAGAAATCAGGGATATACGCGGCAAATCCGTTCATCGTTCACGTCCTCGTTCAGGCCGCAGGCCTCGGCCAGACCACACCGGCGACAGCCCAGCCTGCAACCGTCGCCGCCGTCGTTCACCGGCAACTGTCTGCCGTTCACTGGCAACTGGCCACGGGTATCTGGCAACTGTCTTACGCCTGCTCCTTACCGCCTGCGCCGCCGTCCTTGACGATGCCTTCGCGCATCTGGGTATCGGCCTGGACGTTCCGCATCCGGTAGTAGTCCATGATCCCCAGGTTGCCCTGCCGGAAGGCCTCCGCCATCGCCAGCGGGATCTGGACCTCGGCCTCGACGACCTTGGCCCGGTTCTCCTCGACGGAGGCCCGCATCTCGGCCTCGCGAGCGATCGCCAGGGCCCGGCGCTTCTCGGCCTCGGCCTGGAACCGACGCTTGTCGGCCTCGGCCTGATCGACCTGCAGCTTCGCGCCGACGTTGTCGCCCACGTCAATGTCCGCGATGTCGATCGACAGGATCTCGAACGCCGTGCCCGCGTCCAATCCCTTCTGAAGGACGAGCTTCGAGATGCGGTCCGGGTTTTCGAGAACGTCTTTGTAGGTATCGGCCGAACCGATCGTCGTGACGATGCCCTCGCCCACGCGGGCGATGATCGTCTCTTCCGTCGCCCCACCGATCAGGCGCTGGATGTTCGCCCGCACCGTCACCCTCGCCTTGGCCCGCACCTGGATGCCGTCCTTGGCGACCGCGTCGATCGTGCTGCGACCCGTCGCCGGATTCGGCACGTCGATCACCTTGGGGTTGACCGAGGTCTGTACCGCGTCGAAGATGTCACGCCCGGCCAGGTCGATCGCGCACGCCTGCTTCCAGTCCAGCGGGATGTTCGCCCGGTTGGCCGCGATCATCGCCCGAACCACCTTGACCACGTGCCCGCCGGCCAGGTAGTGGCTTTCGATATCGTTGGTGCTGATGTGCAGCAGCCCCGCCTTGACCGCCTGGATCTTGCTCTCGGCGATCACCCGCGGGGCGACCTTCCGCAGCCGCATGCCGATCAGATCGAACATGCTGATGTTGGCGTTGGCCATCAGCGCCTGCACGTACAGGCCCAGAAACTGCGCGATGATCGCGAAAAACGCCAACACGACCGCCGCCACCACAATGATGATAATCCACCAGAGCATGTTGGCGTCCTGGGCAAGCGGCAGGACCGTTGACAACAACAGTTCATTGAACATGGGTTCTCCCTTTCACGCAGCTGGATGCACTGTACATGCGGCAGAAATTGCCGGTAAATATCCTGAACTGCACCACGCCTTCACTGGAAAAGATCG
>JAWLBS010000469.1:0-3321 GCA_041687575.1 Phycisphaerae bacterium
TGCGGGGGCTTATGACTGCGTCGCGTAGGGCTCGAACCTACGACCCGCGGATTAAGAATCCGCTGCTCTACCAACTGAGCTAGCGACGCAACTTCCTTTGGGGACGCGACTTGTGACGCACTCGCCGGTGGCGACAAGTCGCCCGTCACGTCCACGGTACGCATAAAAATAGGGGCAAAACCCGCGGCTGTCAACAGCCTTGCCGCAAGTTGGTGCCCCGCGGCCGGGCAGCAAGGCATCCCTCGCGGCGGGTGGCCCGGGGCGGGCGATTGCCCGGGCCGATGCCCCCTGAAGGGCCGGTCGTAAACAATGCCCGCCAGTCAATGCCGGTGCCTTTCGTGCATACTCGGTTGCCCCGGAGCCGGAGGGTGTGACATGTTTCGCGGGTGGTTTCGCCAGGATGTGCAGGGGCTGTCGTCTTTGTTTTTTGAGCCCCGCCAGGCCGACCTGTAGCTTCGTCGCGGTTGGCTGTTACGGTGGGGGGCTGGCGTCCCGCAGGGACGACCGAACGTAGCCCCGCCTTTCAAGGCGGGGTCGGCTGGCCCCCAGGACATTGGGCTGTTGTTGGAGTCCCGTCAGGGACGACTGAACTGTCCAGCCCCGACGCTTACGGCCTGCCGGTTGCCACGGATCCTGTCACGCACCCCCCGGGGCGGCGGCGGGCGCCCCCCAACGTTGACAGTGGCAAGGCCAGCCGGTACGAACATTTCGCGATGTGACGGGTCGGCGGTGCGGCTGCGCAGAACCGGTGCTGCCTCCGTCTCGCTCGCCGTCGCGTCGGCTGTGTGTCGGCCGGACCCTGCGCCGGTGACTCCGACGGGCGGGTCGCCGCGGCGTCGGCGGTTGTGTGGGCGGGGCCTGCGGATCAGGAATCCACCACTCGTCGCGGCTGGCGGACCCTTCAGCCGCTGCCTCCTTTGTCCCTGCCGCTGTGGTGCGGCGGGCGGTGTGCGGGCTGGTTGTGGAATCTTCCTATGGACTTGACGGCCTCAAAGGGCAACCAGGATCTCCAACCCGGAGGGCTCGCCCTCGAAGCGGCGGCGGCGCCTTTGTGGCGGGCCCGGCTGCGGGCCCACATGCTTATGTGGAACCTCGCCGCCGCCGCAACCGGCCTGCTGCTGGTCGGGTGGGTCTTCTACGGGCCGCGGGTCCTGTGGCTGGGGCTGATCGGCGCGGCTGCGGCGATGCTGACCGAGCGGGCCTGCGGATGGGTGACGCAGCGGTCATCGGCCAGCAGCTTCGCCCACAGTCTGGCGATGGGGCTGATCGTGGTCCTGATGCTGCCTGCCACCGTACCGTGGTACGCGGCGGCCGTCGGTGCCGCGGCGGCCGTGGGGGTCGGCAAGTGGCTGATGGGCGGCCTGGGGCACTACCCATGGCACCCGGCGGCGGTGGGGGTGCTGCTGCTGTTTGCGATGCACCCGGACACGGTCGCGCCGCAGCGGTGGCCGCTGCTGTCGCCGGAGCATGTGACCTCCGGCGGGTTGTCTGCCCAATCGCTCAAGCCCGCGGCGGCCCTGCCTGACTGGAGCCGGGCGCACCTGCCGGCCGGGGCGACAGGCTTCGCCCTGCCGCGGCCCGAGACGGTCCTGCACCAGGCGGCGACGGCAAAGCCGGAGCCAGCCGAAGAGGCCGACGCCAGCGGCACGGCCGCGGACGACCCGGCACGTGCCATCGACGCCGCCCCCCCGACCGGCCCGATGACGGCGGCCGTGCGGGACCTGCTGCCGGGCAGCTGGGACCTGCTGATCGGCGCGGCCCCCGCCGCGATCGGCCAGGGCTCGGTCCTGGCGCTGGCGGCGGCGGGGCTCCTGCTGATCTGGCGGGGGTACTTGCGGTGGGTCCTGCCGCTGGCGGTGCTGGCCGGGGCGACGCTGGCGGCGGCGGTGATGCCGGCCGGCGAGGCGGGGTGGTTTCCGATCCGCTTCGTAGCCGGCGGCGAACCGGTGGGGCTGATCTGGGTCGGCTACCAGGTGTTCGTCGGCTCGACGCTGTTCGTGGCGGTGATCCTGGCGGGCGAGACGGTGACCAGCCCGCTGACGTACCGCGGGCAGATCCTCTACGGCCTGGGGGTGGGGGCGCTGACGGTCGGGCTGCGGTGGCTGCCGGTGGCGATGCTGGCGGGCTACTGGGCGGTCGTGGCGATGAACATGACGGTGCCGATGATCGACCGCCTGGAACGGCGCTGGCGATTCTCGTGGCGGCCGCGCTGCTGATCACCCCGCCGGCTGTCCGCTTTCGTATCGGCCTCGGAACCAATACACTACCCGCTCGTACGCGGGCATCAGTGGATCGTGAGAATCGGCATTCATGAAACAGCGAGAACCGAAGCACAACGAATTGCAGGACGAGCAGGTCGAGGCCGCATCGGCGCAGCGAGCGCCGGAGCCGGCCGAGGACCCGGCCATCGAGGACGTCGCGGCGGACGAGGTCCGCGACGGCGCGATCGATGCCGCCGAAGGGGCAGAATCGGACGAGATGACCGAAGCGGTCGAGCAAGCCGAAGCGCCCGTTCCGGCGGACGAAGCCGAGGAGTCGGTTCCGGCCGATGAGGATAGCGAGGCGGTACCGCTCGACGGCGGCGACAGGTCGGACGAGCAGCCGGCAGCCGCGGCCGAGTCGAGCGAATCGAGCGAGCTGGCCGAACCTGACGAACCGGTCGAGTTCATGGAGCCGGCTGAGTCCGGCGAACAGGTCGAAGTCGAGGCACAGGCCGACCAGCCGGACGAATCCCAAAACGAGGCCCAGCCCGATGCCTCGGGCGATGCCCGGGAGCAGGCCGAATCCGAAGACGAGACGCCCCCCGACGCGCAGGCGGAAGACGCCGAGCAAGCGGAATCCGAGGAGTCTGGCGAACCGGACCTGCTGGCCGAGGGCGTCACCACGGCCATGGTCGTCGAGGCGTTGCTGTTCACCACGGACAACCCTTTGCCCGCCGCCAAGATCGCGCAGATCCTCGACCGCGGCACCAGCCGGCACGTGCGGCGACACATCAAGGCCCTCAACGAGCAGTACGAGCAGCAGGGGCGGGCCTTTCGGATCGAGGAGGTCGCCGGCGGCTACCAGATGCTCACGCTGCCGAACCTGCAGCCGTGGCTGGTCAAGCTCCTGCGGGCGCGGCAGGAGGGACGGCTCAGCCCGACGCAGATGGAAACCCTCGCGATCATCGCCTACAAGCAGCCGGTCCTGCGGGCCGACATCGAGGCGGTCCGGGGCGTGGCGTGCGGCGACGTGGTCAACCGGCTGCGGGAACTGGGGCTGGTCAAGATCGTCGGCCGCGCTGAAGACGTCGGCCGCCCGCTGCTGTACGGCACGACCAAG
>JAWLBS010000470.1:0-3315 GCA_041687575.1 Phycisphaerae bacterium
GGACGGGACCGGCCAACAGGACGGCGATCGACAGGAAAACGGTGGCACATACAAACCGCATGGCAGGCTCCTTTGGCTTACTCGCGAACATCGGGCTCAAGGTCCGACCCGGTCGACTGCCAGCCGCGGGGATCGGCGACGCGAGTCCGCCGCCGGTCCGCAACCGTTTTCCGGGAATGTCGATCATGACGTATGTCTACGGGCTGTCAACGGGGGCGGGTCCTGGAGGGGATTATTGGGTGCGTGACAGGATCCGCGGCACTGCCCGCTCTGCACCGGTCACCGGGGTCGTACCCCTCGCGGACGCTCCCGTACCCCCAACAACGACCGCATATCCTGCACGATACCCCGCCTCTGACCCCCGCTGCCGGGGTCCGACCCCACGCAACAGACGCCTCCGCTGGCAAGGGGCATACAGGCTGGATCTCCCGCAGAAAGTGTCACGCACCCGGGATTATTCAACGGCGTGGGGGCGGGTGCGCAGGCGGTGCATGTCCGCGGGTTCGCCGCGACCTCACGGTCGCGGCTCTTTCCCGCAGGAGGCGGAGATCGCTCGAATTCGGACGACTCCCTCGCTTACGCTTCGGGCTCTTTCCCGAAGGAGGCGGAGATCTTTCGCATCCGGACAACTCCCTCGCTTACGCTTCGGGCTCCTTCCCGCAGGAGGCGGAGATCGCTCGAATTCGGACGACTCCCTCGCTTACGCTTCGGGCTCCTTCCCGAAGGAGGCGGAGATCTTTCGCATCCGGACGACTCCCTCGCTTACGCTTCGGGCTCTTTCCCGTTTGCTTATGGGGGCGTCCGCTCATCCGGAGGATTCCATGGCCGCAAACAGCGCTGCCATGGCACCCCGACATCTTGCACGGCGCGGCGGATGGGGTATTCTGCCATGCTTACCAGGTTATGGAGATCAATATCATGGCAAAGCCGATTCGCGTTACCATCTGGCACGAATACCGCCACGAGAAGAAGAACCCCAAGGTCGCCGAGGTGTACCCCAAGGGCATGCACGAGGCCCTGGCCGAGCACCTGCGGACCCACGATGACATGCAGGTCGCGACCGCCACGCTCGATGAGCCCGAGCACGGCCTGACCGAGCAGCGTCTGGCCGAGACCGACGTGCTGACCTGGTGGGGTCACACCGCGCACAAGGAGGTCGCCGACGAGATCGTCGAGCGGGTGCACGCCCGCGTGCTGGAGGGGATGGGGCTGATCCTGCTGCACAGCGCCCACTTTTCCAAGATCTTCAAGAAGCTGATGGGCACCACCTGCAACCTCAAGTGGCGCGAAGAGGGCGAGCGGGAGGTCCTGTGGGTCAGCCGGGCGGGCCATCCGATCGTCGAGGGCATCGACGACCACTTCAGCCTCGAGCACGAGGAGATGTACGGGGAGTTCTTCGACGTGCCCGAGCCGATGGAGACGGTGCTGATCAGCAGTTTCGCCGGCGGGGAGGTCTTCCGCAGCGGCCTGACGTACACCCGCGGGGCGGGGCGGATCTTCTACTTCCGCCCGGGGCACGAGACGTACCCGACGTTCTACGACAAAAACGTGCTGCGGGTGATCGTCAACGGTGTCCGCTGGTGCGCCCCGCCGCCGGGGGCGGTCCCGATCAGCTTCGGCAACCGCAAGATGGGGTGGTATGAGGGAAAGTAGTTGCCAGTTGTGTAGGGCGGGCTGCGCCCGCCAGAGTTGCCAGTTGCCAGTTGCCAGTGAACGACAACGACAGGGGTCCCGGCTTCGCCAAACGGCGGCTGCGCCGTGGCAAGCAGGGGGTCAGGGGTCAGTTAGGAGTCCCGGCTTCAGCCGGCGCTTGGAGTCCCGCCTTCAGGCGGTCCGCCCGAGCGAGCGCAGCGAGGCGAGTGGCCGAGCCACGGAAGGCCGAGAAAAGCTGCGCAACGAGAACAAAGCCGCGAAGGAACGGATCGGATACCACGGTCCTGCCACCTCGTCACAGCACAGCCGCTGTGCGGCCAGGTCGGGGAGCAGGGCCGCGTCTTCTGAAGACGAAGAACAACGATATCAGCCACGGATGAACGCGGATGAAACGCGGATTGACGGCAACAACGGCGTAGCGTGGCTGTTGTCGTGGCCGTTTCAGGTCCGAAGCTCACGGGCCTTTGTCTTTGCCGCTGCACTGCCGGCAGCGGTGGTTGAGGTGCTCAGGGCGCGGCCGTCTGGCTCGCCACAGGCTGCTCCGCCCTGCGATGCCCCCGGGCAAACAGGAGCAGCACCGCCACCAGCAAGGCCGGGCAGATGGCGACCGTTGCAACCGCGGCCGACAGGCCGCGGGCCTCGGCGACGCTGCCGATGGCGAAGTTGATCGTGCCGCCGAGGTTGCCAGCTGCGGCCAGCAGGCCGAACATCATCGCCCCGCCGTAGGGGAACCGGTCGGCGGTCACGCCCAGCAGGGTCGGCCAGAGCACGCTGACGGCCAGGCCCACGCCGACGCCCGACAGCAGCGCGACCAACCGCACCGGGCAGTACGCCGCCAGCAGGTACAGGGCGATGCAGGCGATACAGCAGGTTATCATCAGCCGCATCGGCCGGATGTGCCTGGAGATCCACCCCCCCGCGAAGCGTCCCAGGGCCATCGCCACCGCAAAGGCCGTCAGCGCCTGGCTGCCCGCCCAGGCGGGGTAGTCGAGGCCCTTTTCGGCGTAGGCGGGCAGCCACTGGGCCATGCCCAGTTCGGTCGCACCGGCCAGGAACATCGCGACAAGGGCGAGCACGAAGATGCCGCTGCCCAGCAGTGTCAGCGGCGGGGTCCGCTTGCCGTGTTCGGCGGTGAGATCGGGCAGCGGCGTCCGCCAGAAGCCCACCAGCACGATCAGCGGGGCCGGCACGACCAGCCAGCAGAGGGCTCGCCAGCCGAACATCCAGCCGGGAAGTTCGAGCCCGCCCAGCACCAGTCCCCCCGCGCTCAGGGCGATCATCAGCGAGGCCAGCAGGGTGATCATGATCTTGCCGACCGCGTAGAACGAGTGCAGCCAGTTCATCGCGCTGGTCCGCTTGTGCGGGTACAGCGCCGCGACGATCGGGCTGAGGATCATGTCGAGCACGCCGGCCCCGATGCCGAGCAGCGCGGCGGCCGCGAGAAGGACGCCGTAGGTCGGCGCCAGCGCCATCAGGACCAGCCCGCCGGCGACCAGGCCGTTGCCGGCCAGCACGAAGGCCCGCGGGCCCCAGCGATCGCCCAGCGGACTGCTGCCCAGCAGTCCGGCGGTCAGCCCCACGAACAGCAGCGTGCCGATCCAGCCGAGCTGCTGTTCGCTCAGGCCGGCGGCACCGCCAAAGTCGCGCCCGAACGTGGTCAGG
>JAWLBS010000471.1:0-3299 GCA_041687575.1 Phycisphaerae bacterium
GCGAGCCGGCGCCGCCGTTACCCGCGGCATAGAACGTCATATCCCCGTTGTAGACGTATGCCGACGCGGGAAGCGCCCGGAAGGCACCCTGATAATCCAACATGACCCCAGCCGATGCCGAAACGGCCGGCAACAGCATCAGTCCAACCACAAGACACGGTACAAAGCGTTTCATAAGCGATCTCCTCCACAATGTTTACTTGTCGCAACATGCACCTTTCGAGGCATCACTGATGCGACTGACTTAACTAGCGTCCTGACATAGCCTTATATCCATTTGCGCCCGTCATGCCCTTAAGCCTTGGCATCTATGGCCCCAGCCGACCGGTCATACACCCTTCACCAGCAAGTTACATGCCAACGGCCACCGGGCGCGCGGCACATCCAGCCGGGCAAGATATAAGCCTCGTCATACATAGTACTTACAGTATGGATGCCCAAGAAGGGATGAATGTCTCTACGATAGGAGGATGATGCACAGAGGCATCAACTGGTTATATCCACTATCCCGCCTCTGTCCAGGGCAGGCGGCCGCCGAGGCCGCATACGGGGCGTTTGGAAGGGCGATAACGACGACACCCGCACGACGGGACCCGCCGGATGGTCGGTCCGGAATGCTTCAGGCCTGGCCGTTGCCGACCTCGTCCAGATATCGCACAGTCCGTCCGCGCTCCAAGTGGGAAGGAACAGACAGCCTGACCGGCTTGCTGCGGCGGCCGTTGACACGGCTCAGGATGCACTCCACCGCCAGTTCCCCAATCGCCAGAGCATCGCTCCGCAGGCAGGTCGCGACAGTCTGATACCCGGGCCAGGATCGGCTGACCAGCGACAGATCATCGGGGCACCGAATGCCCTTGTCCTTCAAGGCCGCGACCAGTACCTCAAGGGCGCTCACCTGGAAGATCAGGCCCGCCGTCGGGCGTGGCTGCAACGATAGAAACGAGTTGACATACCGCTCAATCTGCTCGGGCACGGATTGGCAGAAATGGACCCGTTCCGGCGAGATTGGCGGCAAATTTGCCTGCATCATGGCGCGCTGAACACCCGCCAGGAACAGTTCCGCATCTGCCTCTCTTCTGCCGTCACTCTGTATGTTGCCGACGAAACACAGGTTCTTGTGTCCCTGGCGGAGCAAGTACTCGACCGCTTGCTGACCTTCGCTGAAGCAATCGACGACGACTGCATCGGCTTTCGGGTTGGTCGGCCAGTAGTCCGCGCATACAACCGGATAGCCGGCCTCGGCAAACATCTGGATAACGGGCTCATCGCTGATACCAATCAGGATCACCCCCAAAGTCGTATCTGCAGCGGGCGGCCGGACGCTTGGGGAAAGATGATGACTGCCCCGCTTGCCCTGCCATTCCGTAGCCGTCGCCACATAACCGGCCTGCTCCACGGCCGAAAGGATCCCCTGGTAGATCTGGCCGTAGTAGCTCATGGGAATACGGGCCAGCGGAAGCCAGGTCGTCACAATGTGAATGACGCGCACCTGTCGAAGGCGCTTGTAGCGCTGGACGGCCTGGGGCACGGCTCGGGTGCGACTGCCTTGCGCTCGTTCGATAAGCCCCTCGGCCTCAAGGAGATCCAGTGCCTTGCGAATGGTGATGCGGGACACACCATGGAGGTCGCATAGTCGCCGTTCCGACTCGAGCGCGAGCGGGCCGCTGTCATCTGCGCCGGTAATCTGCGCCCGCAGGACGTTGGCGACCTGTTCGTAATACGGCAGGATTCTGGAGCGTTCTCGGCTCATTTTGCAGCAGCCTCCCTATGCCCCGCAATTTACCACGTGAACAAGACAAAATCGAGCGACGGCGATGATGGGGAGCGTGCTGGCGGTCAACCGGCCGGTGAACCGAACACTGGCCGAAGCGGTGATGAACAGCCTGGACCGCTGGGGCCGGAAAGTGAAACGTACAGATTTCTGTTGGAGGTGTGGCTGGTGCCGAGTTCCGATTCGGGTGCGATGGCGATCGGAGCGGGGCAGGTGAGCCGCCCGACGGCGCGCCGCCTGCCCGTAGTTCGCCCCCCTGCAGCAATGCAACGATCCTATCTCCCCGCCGGGACCAACCGCGCGCGGCGGACCTCCAGTCGGGCCGGCCGCTTCGAGTCGACCAGGGCCTTGGCCGCCAGAGTCACCACCCCTTGCGGCAGGTGCACCGTCAGCGACAGGTCGCCGGCCCTGGTCCACCGGCCCTGCACCGCCGCGTACGGATCCGACCGCACGCCGCGAAACGGCACCAGCACGTACGCCGCGTCATACGGCAAAAAGCCCCGCCACCGGTACGCGACCGCCGGCCGCTTGACCCGCCCGCTGTACTCGCCGGTGAACCCCTGGAAGCACCGCATGTCCATCAGGTACCGCGGCTGATCCGGCACGATGGCGGTCACCTGCAGATTCGCGTCGCTGTCGACGTACTGGTGGGCCCGCATGTATGCCGCGAAGTCGCAGCGGTGCGGCCGCTGCTTGAAGGCCACGTCGGTCGGCGGGTACCGCAGCAATTTCAGCCCCTTCGCATCATGCTGCGACCAGCAGGTCAGACTCTCCGGCTCGCAGCCTGCCTCGGTCTGCGGGGCGTTGAAGTGGAAGTAGGTTTCCAGAAAATCCTCCGGCTCGGTCCCGCCGGGGTTGGGGGCGCTCCGCTCGATGCGGTCGATGACCACCCAGAACACCGGGAGGTCGGCGCCGTCATCAAAACGGGCGGCTTTGATCCCCAGGACCTTCGCGGCGTTCACCAGGCAAAGCGTCCGCCGGATCCGGTGCGTCTCGTAGAGCGTGTGCTCCACGGAGGCAGCCTGCAGGTCCGGCCGGTGCGTGACGAACAGCGTGCGGGCGTGATCGGGCAGATCCAGCCGCGGCCCCATCGGTTCGCGCCGGACCGGCACCGCAACGTTGTGCCATCGCTCCAGCCGGTAGGTGTTCTCGCCGTAGCTGGTCACACTCGGGTCGGTCAGCAGCGGCCGACCCAGGCCGTAGATGTCGATCGACCCGAAGTCGTGATGGGCGTGGTTGTGCGTGGCGGCGCAGGCGAGCATGCCGCTGTGGGCACTGAGCCCGCGACCGGCACCCAGGAACTGGAACCCGCTTGCCCGCAGGTCGTGCGGCCGGGCTTGCCGCTGCGCCCGCGGGGGCACCTCGATGCCGTCCCACCATTCAAAGCCGTCCAGGCCCATCAACCAGATGTTGTACTCCATCGGGCTTTCGTCGTATGGAGAGCCGGCGGCCGCCTTGAAATCCTCCCGCCGGAAATGCGCCGCCGCCAGATGCAGAATCTCGTGCGCATGGATGTAGTGCTCGTGGG
>JAWLBS010000472.1:0-3278 GCA_041687575.1 Phycisphaerae bacterium
CCCCGGGTCTGTCCAACCCCCATTGTCTCCCCTTGCCCGAGATGGTATCGTGCCCGCCCGGTGGGACACCGATCTCGCCGCCGCCACCGGCCGACGGGGGACATGCCGCGGCCAGGGGCTTACGATACCCCCTGAGATGCCTCGCTCGCGGGTGCGCGGGGCGCAGCAGGAGTTCAGTACGAAGGGAACCGGCAATGACCAATGTTCGCGCAACCAACATCACCTGGCACCAGGGGCACGCCAAACGTGAGGACCGCGAAAGGCTCCTCCAGCAAAAGGGCGTGACGATCTGGCTGACCGGCCTGAGCGCCAGCGGCAAGAGCACCATCGGCTTTACCCTCGAGCACGCCCTGGTCCAGCGCGGCCACCTCGCCTACGTCCTCGACGGCGACAACGTCCGCCACGGCCTGAACAAGAACCTGGGCTTTTCCCCCGAAGACCGCGAGGAGAACATCCGCCGCATCGGCGAGGTGGCGAAACTGTTCACCGACGCCGGCTTCATCACCATCACCAGCTTCATCAGCCCCTACAAGGCCGACCGCGACAAGGTCCGCGAGCTGATGGCCGAGGGCGACTTCATCGAGGTCCTCGTCGACTGCCCGGTCGACGTCTGCAGCCAGCGCGACCCCAAGGGCCTGTACAAAAAGGCGATCGCCGGCGAGATCAAGGAGTTCACCGGCGTGTCGGCCCCGTACGAGGCCCCGGACAAGCCCGAGCTGGTGATCGACTCGGCCGCGCGCACGCCGCAGGAGGCGGCCGTGCGGCTGATCCAGCTGCTCGAAGAGCGCGGCAAGATCCCGCCGCTGAAGGAATAACCGGGGCGATGGCGGGCATCTCGATCGATGAAAAGGTTCGGCAGGTTGCGGCGATGGCAGATGCGCCCTCGCTGGGCGGTCCGCAGGTCGAGCTGCTGCGCAAGGCCCTGCACGCGTCCAACGCCCGCATGGTGACCGCCGCGGCAAGGGTGGCTGGCAAACGCGGCGTGCGCGATCTTCAGGCGGACATGGCCATGGTCCTCGCCCGCCTGCTCGACGGAGCCGGTCCCGCCGACAAGGGCTGTCTTGCCAAGACCGCCCTGGCCGAGGCCCTCGACGCCATGGGTTCGACGGATGATGTGCCGTTCCTGCGGGGCGTCCGCTACAGGCAAATGGAACCATCGTACGGCGGGCCCGTCGACACCGCCGGACCGCTGCGGGCGCGGTGCGCCCTGGCACTGGCCCGCATGACGCACCCGGACGCCGCCCGCGAGGTCCTGCCGCTGCTGGTCGACACCGAGCCCGACGCCCGCGCCGCCGCCGTGCGGGCGCTGGCCTACATCGGCGGGCAGGCGGGCGAATTGCTGCTGCGGCTCAAGGCGCTGACCGGCGATGAGCACCCGGCCGTGGTCGGCGAGTGTCTGTCCGCGCTGATGAAGATGGACCCGGCCGGCTCACTGGAGTTTGTTGCGAGTTTTCTCGACCCGGCCGACCTGCAGGTTGCGACCGAGGCGGCGATGGCCCTGGGCGCCTCGCAGGATCCGCGGGCCGGGCAGATCTTGTGTGATGCCCGGACGAGTCAGCCGGACGATGCCTGGCGCGAGATGCTGCTGGTGCCGATCGCAATGACCCGCTGCGACCCGGCCCTGGAGGCCCTGTTCGAGACGATCGCGGACGAACCGGCGGATGCCGCCCTGGCCGCGATCAAGGCCGCCGCCCTGCAGGGTCACGACTCCCGCTGGCGCGACCGGATCGCCGAGGCCGTCGCCCTCCGCGACGACGCGGCTGTCGCCCGCGCGTTCGAGCAGACCTTTCCGGCCCCCTGACTCAGTCTCCGGTGCGCGGTCGTCATCTGGCGAAGTCGGGAGCAGATCCTCACGCTTCGCGTGTTCTCCCGCTGTCATCCTGAGCAACGCGAAGGATCTCTACAGAGCGGGGCGCTCGATCCTGGGCACCTCGTTTAATAGAGATTCTTCGCTATCGCTCAGAATGACAGCCTCAGGGGGAGTGGGCAAAGCGGCGACCCGCTCATTCGGAGTATTCCATGGCCGGAAAACAGCCCCTGCCTTGGCACCCCGCCATGACGCCCGCCGCTCCGCCGGCATACAATCGTCCAGGAACCCACTCAAGAAAGGAGAACGGGGCAATGACGACCAGAACAAACCTGTTGGTCTGCGGAATCGCCGTCGTGTCGATGCTGGCGGGCGTGGCGGCTGCCCAGCCCGCGACCCAGCCGGCCGGTGGGATGCAGGGGATGCAGGGCGGCGGCATGATGCGCGGGCAAGGCGGCCAGATGATGCACGGCCAGGGCGGCGGCATGCAAGGCATGCAGGGCGACCAGATGCAGGGCGAGCCACCCATGCGCGGCCAGCACATGCAGGAGATGATGCAGCAGCAGAAAAAGATGGTGCAGGACGTCGAGCAGACGCTCCAGACCGTAGAGCAGGCCCGCCAGTCCGGCGACCCGGACCAGATGCGCCAGGCCCTCGCCGCCGCCGAACAGCAGCTCCGCCAGGTCCACGAGCAGATGAGCCAGCGGATGCAGATGATGCAGCAGATGCACGAGAGGATGCAGGAGCGGGGCATGGGCGGCCAGCAGCAGTACACCTGCCCGAAGCATCCGGAGGTCCGCTCGGACAAGCCCGGCAACTGCCCCAAGTGCGGCATGAAGCTCAAACCCGCCCAGCCGGAGCAGGGCAGTGGGCAGACCGATTTGCAGGACCAGGCCCCGGGCGGCGAGACGGACCAGTAACCTTTCGTGCTGCCGGCAAGGCAAGAGAGCCGTCGACTCGCGAATGCACGCGGATTCCGGCGAATCGAAGCATTGGCGCGGCTTGACCACTCGATCCACAGCAGCGTCTTCGGCGCCCCTCGGGTTTGAGCCTCAGGGTCGAGGACCGCACTCCATATCGCCGCCGGCGGTCCTTTCGGCTCGCAAGCGGGGCACCGATGGAGGCATGATTGAAAGCGGCAGTACTGCCGGAGCGACCCAAAGGGGGGCTGTTTTGGCGGGCGCAGCCCGCCCTACTCCATCCGTTCGATGCGGAGGGTATACTCGACAGGGCTTTCGGTGTCCAAGGCGTCTGTAACAGTAAAATGGAGCAAACCCGTCACGCCGGAGATGCTCGCGGTGCCTCGCTCGGCGATCAGCAGCCACTCGCCGGCCAGGGGCTGATCATCGGCCGCGGCGATCGTCAGTCGCCAGGTCTGCCCCAGCCGCCGCGCCTCGACCACCGGCCCGTCGAAGCGCAGCTGTGTCGAGGTCGCGCCGTCCCACAGCAGGCAGGGCGCCACCGCCAGCAG
>JAWLBS010000473.1:0-3268 GCA_041687575.1 Phycisphaerae bacterium
GGGCCGCGGTCTGGGCGACAAGGTGGCGCTGATCACCGACGGCCGCTTCAGCGGCGGCACCCGCGGCGCGTGCATCGGCCACGTCAGCCCGGAGGCGGCAGCGGGCGGGCCAATCGGCCTGCTGCGCAGCGGCGACATGATCGAGATCGACGTGCTCGGCGGCAAGTTGAACATGGACGTCCCGCCGGCCGAGCTCGAGGAGCGGGCGAAGACCTTCAAGCCCGTCGACCGCCAACTCACCGGCTGGCACGCCCGCTACGCCGCCATGGCCACCAGCGCCAGCACCGGCGCCGTGCTCCGCGTGTAGGGCGGGCTCCGCCCGCCAGAAGTTCGGAGTACCGCCTTCAGGCGGCGTTCGGAGTCCCGCCTTCAGGCGGTCCGCCCGAGCGAGCGAAGCGATGCGAGTGGCCGAGCTGCGCAGCGCCGGGACACGGTCCTGCGTCTTCGCCACGGCGTAGTCGTCGTTTGACGAGGATGGGAGCAGGGCCGTGCTTCCTCGGATGGTTGGCCCGCTCAAAAGCGAGCGGGAAAGAGCCCGAAGCGTAAGCGAGGGAGTTGTTCCGGATGCGAGAGATTTCCGCATCCTTCGGGAACGGCCCCGAAGCGTAAGCGAGAATAACGTTGTCCCTGCAGGCGCGCAAGGCTCCGCATCTTGCGGGAAAGAGCCGCGACCGTAAGATCGCGGTAAACCCTCGGATAGGCGTCGCGCCCGCATCCCAGACCGTGCCCGAACCTGAATCTGCACGCTTCAGGTTCCGCCGTGCAACCGGCAGTGCCTGATGTGACAGGATCGGCGATTGACACAGGAGGTGACCTGCCATGTTCGATGTGGAATCTTTCGGCCTGGCTGTGGGAGCGGGATCTATGTATGGGGCAACTCCGCGCATGTACGGGTACATAACCAAACTGGGCAAGGTCACTCAAGAGGAAGTCGTGGGACGTATCTATCGGATCCTTGAGCATTTCCACGAGGATAGGGGGCCGACATGCCGTGTAGAGCCTTGGGAAGGTGGCGATTCCTTTATCATTGGTTTGGACATGCTCCACGGGATGTCAAAGATGCTGCCCGTCCAAGCGCAAGACCCTTCCGGGACCGCTCAACTCCGCTGCGTGGATGGCATAGACATCGGGGAGGAGAGGATCAGCCTGTATCTTACCGACGAGAGCGCCGAGGAACTCCCGGAGAACCGCCGAGCGCTTGCAGCCCAGGGCCTGGTCTGCGGCCGGGAATACAAGGTCCTGGATTGGCCGATCCCGGAAAAGGCAGTAACGCTGGAAGGCGTGACCGGCGTGTACTACGCGGGGCTGTTCGAGTTTGTGTAGAATACATATCAGACGCAACAGGCAGTACTCCAGACCTGCATTCCAGGTGAAACATGCGTGCAAACGACATCTTCCTCGCAAAAGTCCGTCGTCAGGAAGCACCGCGCGTCGCCACGGGCAGCGCCGTCTCGATGGTCACGACCGACCTGATGGACAAGGTCGGCGCCTCCTTCCCCGAGGCCCATCTCGACGCGGAGAAAATGGCCGCCCTCGCCGCCGCCGGCTACGCCGAGATCGGCTTCGACAACATCATGCCGCTGTTCAGCGTCTGGCACGAGTCGGCCGCGATCGGCTGTGCGGTCGACTGGGGCGAGAAGAACCGCATGCCGACGGGCCGGTCCATCTGCTCTTCCATCAGCGAAACCGTATCGATCCCCGCCGATTTCCTGACCAGGCCCGCCTGCACTGTGCCGCTGCGAGCGATCGAACTCCTGCGGAAACGCTTCGGCGACGAGGCCACCATCACCGGCAAGGTCTTCGGCCCGTGGACGCTGGCGTATCACATCTACGGCATCGAGGAATTCCTGATCGCCACGATCCTTCAGCCGGACCGGGTCAAACAGGTCCTCGACCAGCTCGTCGAAGTCACGGCCGCCTTCGCCAGAGCCCAGATCGACAGCGGCGCCCACGTAATCACTGTGGCCGACCACTGCACCCGCGACCTGTGCTCGCCGATGGCCTACCGGGATTTCCTGATGGACATCCACAAACAGCTGCACGAGCGGATCGCCTGCCCGATCCTGCTGCACATCTGCGGCGACACGTCGGACCGGCTGGGGTACATCCGCCAGACGGGCATCGAGCTGTTCCACTTCGACTCGAAGGTCCCCGCCGCCGAGGCCCGGAGACTGGCCGGGCCGGACCTGGCGCTGATGGGCGGCACGAACAACATGCGGATCGTCCGCGACGGGGACGACGAGCAGATCGCCCGCGACGTGCGAGAGAAGATCCAGGCCGGCATCGACATCATCGGCCCGGAATGCGCCTTGCCGCTGGATGCCCCCTGGCGGAACCTGAGGGCGATCGCGAGTGCTGCGAAAGAGTGCGACCCTTCATGATGGACCTGCTGCCCGGAGCAACCACATTCTCCGGCAAGTCATCCGCCCGATCCTGTGTGGCTTGCCGGAAACGCAGGTTGCTCGCTGGTAGCGCAAACGTCTTCACCCCGCAGGGGTGAGAGTATCCAGCCCGGGGCAGAGCGGGTCGCGCTGTTTGCGACCCGCGCCGCCCCGGGTACGCGACGCAACCATTGCCCTTGTTGTTTGTTCTCCAGGAACCCTGCAAGGGTTCCATAGCCATCGAAAGGACTCGTTCTGCGAAGAGCTGCGGGGGCTCCTCGTTCGGTACAATATTCCGCATGACCAGGAGCACCTGTGGGATTGACCGTTATGGAACCCTTACAGGGTTCAACGGCAAAAACGGAAGACAAACGGGGAAAGCCGGCCCGGCGACCCGGGGTGGCGCAAGTCACATCCTGCTCCGCCAAACGACGGCTGCGCAGGATGGACCCGCTTACCCCGGGCTGGATAGTGTCACCCCTGCGGGGTGAAGGCGAATTGACCGATGTGGCCACAAGCGGGCAGGCTTTCGAGGATTGCGCGGTCAACGGAGGCAACGCTGGTGACCGGGCATGGCGTCGCTGCCCGCAGGCGGGCAGACAAACGAAGGCGCGACTCAGCCGCTTCATCTTCCGCACCGGGATCAACGGCAGGCCGACCGCATTCTTCGGCAAGTCATCCGCCCGATCCTGTGTGGCTTGCCGGAAACGCAGGTTGCTCGCTGGTATCGCAAACGTCTTAACAGGGCTTGCGCGAGCGAAAATGCGGTAGCCCTGACCTGCTGCCGGGACGAGGGTCTGCAGCCTTGCGTGATCGGGCGGGAAATGTCACAATCCCGCCGTTGTTGGCGTCTGTTATGCATAGAAGCACAGGTCGCGATCGTAAAC
>JAWLBS010000474.1:0-3265 GCA_041687575.1 Phycisphaerae bacterium
GCGGCGAAGCAAACCTTCCGCGCGCAGGCGCATGGGCGCTGGGCGTGACAGGATCCGCGGCACTGCCCGCCCTGCACCGGTCACCGGGGTCGTACCCCTCGCGGACGCTCCCGTACCCCAACAACGACCGCATATCCTGCACGACACCCCGCCTCTGACCCCCGCTGCCGGGGTCCGACCCCACGCAACAGACGCCTCCGCAGGCAAGGGGCATACAGGCTGGATCTCCCGCAGAACGTGTCACGCACCCATGGGCGCCGGATCGACAGAGAATCAGCCCGCCGCAGGACTGAGGCACCTCTGGCCGATCACCGCCGGCGACGTCGCCGAAGAACCACCCCGCCGCCCGTCAGCGCCAGCGCCGCCACCAGGGCCGGCTCGGGATACTGCACCGCCAGAACCAGCGGCGTCAGGACCAGACGCGTCCCCGCCCGCAGGCTTTCGTGCCGCGCGATCACCGCCGCCACCGACGGCGAATAGCGGTAGTACATCTGCACGAACTCCCGACCGGGCGCGTTGGTGATCAGGCACGAGTCCCTGAAGCTCCGCAGCGCCACCACCTGCGGCTCGAGATAGCTGCCGTAGGCCGCCGTGGCAATGAAGCAGCCGCGCCGCCCCGGGGCGTCGGCGCCCTCCCCCGCCAGCTGCACGTCCACCCGCGGCCAGTCCGGATCGTCCGAACGGATCGACAACGTCGCCGACTGAACGCCGCTTGCCGCCGGCCAGAACTGCACGTCCACGTCCAGCACGTACCCGGCCGGGATGTCCACCGGCCCGCCGTTGTGCGAGAACTGCTCCCCGTCCGACAGGCTGAACCCCGTGATCGACAGCGGATACGTGCCGTCGTTGGCGATCGTCACGCGACGGGTCGCCTCGCTGCCCACCACCACCTGCCCGAAGTCCAGCGACGTCGTCGACACCGAGATCTTCGGCGCGCCGCCCGCCTGCCCCGTCCGGTAGTACCGCGGGAAGTAAGCCAGCGACTCGAGCGTGCCGGCCGCACCGAAATTGCCCGTCACCGTCCCCTCGGCATCGACCGCCAGCGGCACGCGGATGATCGAATCCTGGTACTGCATCGCGATCGCGGTATCGTCGCCGCTGAAACTGGGCCAGCCGAACTGCCCACTCGACTGCTCGCCGACCAGCCCCGCCTTGCCGGTGTTCAGGTTCACCACGCGCGTCTGACAGGTCCCCGTCCCTTCGTCGAACACGTCGACCGCGAGGATCCAGTCCTTCGTGCTCGATGCGCACGGGTTGCCGATCTGGATGCCCTGCGGCTGGGCCGTGACCAGGTTGGCGATCTGCCCGCTCGACAGGTCGAGAATCCCCACGCTCCAGAACTCGTACGACTCCTGCGTGTCGGGCAGGCGGAAGCGGCTCAGCGCATCGAAGATCACGTGCTTGTTCGAAATGTCGAAATCCACCACGTCCGCGTAGACCAGCAGGCTGGTGCTCTGCCCGCCATCCAGCGACGGCAGGTACAGGCTGTACGACGCGTCATTGGCCTCGCTGTCCAGGTCGAGCACGTACAGCATGTTGTCGTAGCTGGCATCGGTGTAGGCAAAGTACCGCCCGTCCCTGCTGCCGGCGATCGTGCGGACGATGCCGCTGGTCGTCAGCTGCTCCTCGTAGGTGTCGTACGGCGAGAGGCTCGCGACCCGCAGGTTGTTGGCCGCATCGACGAACAGCACCTCGGTCCCGCCGGTGGTGACGACCGGCCGCGTCTCGCTGACCGCATCCGGCGAAATGTAGTACGACACCCCGTCGCTGGCGGTGAACGCCAGCCGCGGCGTGCCGTACGCGTCGTACGCGAGAAACACGAGATTGTCCGGCCCGGTGGTAGGCGGAATCTCACCACCACCACCGCCACCGCCGCCGCCGCCGGTGCCGCCGTCCGCTGGCACCTTCACCACGTCCCAGGCGGCGCTAACGGCCTGCACCTCGGCCGAGCCCGCGCCGTATAGCTCCTCCGCACTCTGCACCGTCGCGCGGCGGCAGTCGGCGAAGTTGCTGCGGGCGGTCATGTGCAAGGTCAAGGCGCGGTAGAAGATCTGCTCGACCTTCTCCCGCCCGATCGAATTGTCCATCCCCTCGGCCATCAGGTACGCGGCGTGGCCGACGATCGTACAATTGATGTGAACGCCGCCAAGATCCTGGTCCAGCGGCAGGCTCTGGTACTCGTCCATGGTGGCCGGCAGGCGGTCTATGCCGGCGTGCGGGTCGGCCAGGCTCCGCATCGGCGGACCGCTGCGAACGATGTCCTCGCCCATCAGCCAGTCGTCGCGATCGACCATGCAGCCGAAGATGTCGGCGAAGGCCTCGTGCAGCGCCCCCGGCTGGAACCGGTACTCGAAATTGGCGGTGTGCTCGACCACGCCGTGCGTGTACTCGTGAGCGAGCACGTCGAGGCTGCGGGCCAGCGGCAGGAAATACTCCCCGTCGCCCAGGAGCATCACCTGCCCCGTCCACGCCGCATTGTCCCAGTTCGTCCCCACGTGAATGAACGTGATCGCGTTGAGCCCCTTGCCGTCGAGGCCGTCGCGGTTGAACGTGTTCTTGTAGTACTGCGTGGTCGTGCGGAGGTGGTCCATCACGGTGACCGCCGCGGGGTCCCAGCCGGCCGTCGCCGAGCCCGACGTGACGAAGTACGCCGTCATCTGGCTGCTGGGCTCCTGGTTGCGGGCATCGAAGACGATCAGGTTCCCCAGGCCCAGGTCATTGGGCAGCAGCGGATTCGCCACCCAGATCGGCATCGACGTGTCGACCAGGTGGTACGTGCCGTCCTGCAGCCAGGTCGAGAAACTTCGCGTTTGACCGAAAAGGCCCACGCCGCTGCCGGGCGCCGCCTGGTACCGCGTGTCGCTCGTCCGCTCCAGCACCGCCCCCTGCGTGGCATCCACATAGTAGTGCCAGCGCTCATAGCCCTTGTGGACCGTCACGTGCCACGCCAGCCGGCTGATCTCCCAGCCATCGACGTGCACGATCAGGGCCGCGGCAGCATCCCGCCCGCCGCCCAGGTCGCCCTCGGCAATCTCGATCGCCCGCGCAGCCGGGATCCTCGGCTCGGTCGCGACGGTCGGCGTCGGCGAAGGCCGCCCATCGACCAGGTACGAATTCCCCTGCTCATCCAGGTGGACCCAGACCTGCCGGTTGCGGACCGGCAGGCCCCTATAGACCTGCTGGTACTTCACGTGGGTCAGCCCGAGGTCGTCGACCTCCGTATGCGTCTCGACAAATTCCTCGCGAGGATCGTTCATCCGGAGCA
>JAWLBS010000475.1:0-3265 GCA_041687575.1 Phycisphaerae bacterium
GGCGAGCTGGCCGTGGATACTCGTCAGGGCGATATACCAGTAGCCGATCATGAACAGCAGCAGGAACGGCACGCCGATCGTCAGCTTCTCGTAGGCATAGACGAAACACATCACCGCACAGACGGTCAAGTAGATCGCCAGGAGCAGCTCGCCCAGGACCTGCAGCCGGCCCTTGTGGGCAAAAAAGCCGATCTTGCCCTGCCAGGCGGTGTCGGTCTGGTGCTGGACACCGAACTTGGGCGTGCGGACGAACTCGCCGCACTCGCCGAAAAGGCCCTTCAGCGCCGCGATCGAGTTGTTCAGCGAGATGCCCACCCCCACCGCCATCAGAAACGGCAGGTACTTCAGGCTGTCCGACCACGACCGCGACAGCTCCCGCTCGCATGCCACGTAAAACGAGCTGGCGCTGCAGGTGGCGATGATGAACAGCGAGGCGTCGAACAGCACCCGCCCGAACAGGTGGTCCTGAAACAGCGTGAACTTGAACCACAGCGCCGGAAACAGCAGCAGCGTCATCGCCACCATGAACAGGTACACCACGCAGCTGGTCAGGTGAAACCACGCCTCCACCTTGATCCGCAGCGGCAGCTTCGAGCCGAGGATCCCGGGCAGCAGCTTCTTGGCCGTCTGCGCCCCGCCCTTGGTCCAGCGGTGCTGCTGGGCCTTGAAGGCGTTCATCTCGGGGGGCAGCTCCGCCGGGCTGATCACGTCCGGCAGGAACACGAACTTCCACCCCTTCATCTGCGCCCGGTACGACAGGTCCAGGTCCTCGGTCAGCGTGTCGTGCTGCCAGCCGCCCGCGTCCTGGATCGTGCTCCTGCGCCACATGCCAGCCGTGCCGTTGAAACTCATGAACCGCCCGGAACGGTTGCGGCCGCCGTGCTCGATCACGAAGTGGCCGTCCAGCAGGATCGCCTGCGCCCGGGTCAGCAGACTGTGCTCGCGGTTGATGTGTTCCCAGCGGGCCTGGACCATCCCCGCCTGCGGGTCGGTGAAGTAGTGGACCGAATCCTTCAGAATCTTCGTCGGCGGGATGAAATCGGCGTCGAAGATCGCCACGAACTCGCCCGTAGCCGATTTGAGCCCCTCGGCCAGCGCCCCGGCCTTGTACCCCTCGCGGTTGGTCCGGTGGATGTACTCGATGTCGAAGCCCCGGGCCTTCATCCCGGCGACGGCCTGGCTGGCGATCTGGACGGTCTCGTCCGTCGAGTCGTCGAGGACCTGGATCTGCAGCCGGTCTTTTGGATAGTCGATCCCGCAGGTGCTCTCGATGATCCGCCGGGCGACGAACTGCTCGTTGTACATCGGCAGCTGCACCGTCACCCGGGGCAGGTCGAGAAAGCATGCCCCCAGCTTCGGGGCGTTCTTGCGATACCTGTAATAGAGATAAACAAGGCTCCAGCGGTGAATCCCGTAGATGCAGATCACCAGCATCACCAGCAGCCACGCCACCAGGAAGCTGTACACCGGCCAGCCGAACCCCCCGGCCGCCGGATCCCCCGCCGGCGCCGCAGCCGCCAGTTCGCTTAGTATCGCAGGTCCCATATGTCCACCGCTGCTCGAATCAAAGATAATCGGATGCCCGCGAGCCCGTACCGCAAGGCTGCGTCACACAGAAACGAAGAAGTCATGGTACCGGCCGTCGGGTAAATGTGTCAATCACCAACCGGCCAGGCCGCGACCGCCACGGCCGCCGGCCCGGCCCGAGATCTCCCCGCGCGACGGATGCACATACGACAATGGTAGGAATCCGGCTGGCCCGCATCAAGAACCGCAGTCTGGCCCTGCCACGGACTCTCCGGGGGTCTGACCCCTTGTAGCACGCCTACACCCGAATCCCCGCAGCCAATCCCGTGGCCGCACCAATACCTGAAGGGTCAAACGGGGTCTGACCCCTTGGGAAAACGCTGCGAGGGGTGCCACGGGGTCAGCCCCCTGATCCCTGTCTCCCGCTGTTCCGAGACCCGAAACCCGAAACCCGAAACCCGATGCCGGGTGCCACGGTCCTGCGGCTGTTCGCAGGGCCGTGCCCAACGCCACGGGGTCAGACCCCAGTAAGGTGCACAGGCATCCAGGCCGCCACGAGATCATGGCATTGATTCTGCCAGGAAGCGTGCGACTCGGGGTCAGACCCCTGGAATCGCCACCAGATAACGGATGCACCCGTCTTACCGCCCCGCGCCGGGCTGGCCCTTGAGGACCTCCATCATGACCACCATGTTCTCCGGCGGCACGTCGCCGGGCACGGCGTGACTCGGTGCGAAGACATACCCGCCGTCCCGGCCGGCCTCGACCAGCCGCCGCGCCAGGTCGCACACCTCCCGCGGGGTGCCGAACGGGAGGGTCTTCTGGATGCTCATGCCGCCGTGGAAGGCGAGCCGGCCGTGATATTGGCGCTTCACCTCAAAGACATCCATCACCTCCGGCTGGAACGGGTTGAACATGTTCAACCCCATCTCAACCAGGTCGTCGAACAGGCCCTGCACCTGCCCGCAGGAGTGCTGGGAGACATATTTGCCCGCCGCGGCCGCCGCCCCGTACATCCGCGCCAGCCGCGGCTTGATGAACCGCCGCCAGTGGTCCAGTCCCATAATCAGCCCGCGCTGACTGCCGTAGTCGTCGCCGAAGTGGATGCAGTCCACACCCAGGTCGATCGCGTGGCGGATCAGCGCCAGGTTATGCTCGCAGATGGCGTCGAGCAGGTCATCCACGAACTCGGGCGCCTCGATCATGTCCATCAGCAGATTCTCGGTGCCCCGCATCGACCAGGCCCGCTCATAGAGGCTGAAGCCGAGGGCAAAACGGGTGAACCGGCCGGCATCGCGCGCGGCGGCGACCCGTTCGGCCAACCCCGCGAACCACTTCGGATCGTCCGGATCGGGAAACTCATAGCCGGCCAGCGTCGGCTCCTTGAGCGGCCAGTCGGACGGGATGCCGATGTCCTTGTCGATCTCGCGGTTCCACGTCGTGCCGTAGTGGTCGCGGACCAGGTGCTCGCCGACGGCCTGGAAGTCGTGAATTCGCGGAACGACCGTCAGGAAATGGGGCTGAAGGTACTCGTCCAGGTCCTGCACGCCCAGGTGTTTCTTCAGGCGGTCCGCGCAGTCGATCGTCAAATCGACCGACCAGGGCACGTAGGCCGGCCGGCGGAATTCCAGTGCGTCGATCACGACATCGCGTCGGGTCATGTGCCGTCCCCTTTCGCTAAGGGCTGTCGTTTCCGCCTACTACTCTAGCGGGGGCGTTGGCGAGGGACAACCGTGCC
>JAWLBS010000476.1:0-3248 GCA_041687575.1 Phycisphaerae bacterium
GAGCCGACCGATTCGCCGGCCCGGCGGCTGCGGGACTGGCTGCTGACGGACGAGGGCCAGGCGGTGGTCGCCGAGAGCGGATACGTGCCGGTGGGCGGGTGAGCCAGGACCCGAGCCTCGTCATCACGCGGCATGAATGACCTCCGCGGATTCCAGGACCGCGCGGCGACGGATGTAGTTCTCGCTCTGCTCGATCGAGGCGCGGGTCACGAGATCGACCGGCCGGCCAAACAGGGCCCGCAGCTCCTCCTCCATCCGGCACACGTCGAACAGGCCCCAGCGCGCGTCCCTGTCGAAACTCACCAGCACATCCACATCGCTTTCGGGCCCGAAGTCCTCGCGCAGGACCGACCCGAACAGGGCGAACTCGACGATCCGCCACCTGCGGCAGAACGCGGCGATCTGCTGCCGATCGATCGGGATTTGCGGTTGCACGTTCATGGCCTGCATTCCTTACCGGGCCGACTGGACGCAGACGGGACGGTCTGCGCTTACGGTATCATTATATCGAATCCAGGCCGTGCCGGCATCCGGCAAGGGCGAATTTGCCGCCGTCCGCCGTGCATCAGGCCCCGCGCTCTTGTAGGATCGCGGCAGCCAGACCGGCTCCCGGTGTAACGAGCCGCAGTCCCGGGCGCTTCCAGCTCGGCAGTCTGGATGGTTCCTCATGCACCGGACGGATCGCGGCAATGGGTTTGCCGCGACGGGTGACAAGAATGGACTCACCTGCTTCCACGTCCCCAAGCAGCCGGGATGCATTCCTGCGAAGCTCAGTTGCCGTCACGGTCTTCATTGACGAATCCTCGTTGCGTCAGTCCGTTGTGTGACATATACCCTCAAGAAAGCAGTTCACATCGCACGGCCAGATGTTCGGCCGATCGTGCAAGCCCCCGATCCGCTGTCAGCAACATCAGGTCATTGGTAAATGCGGTGGCAAGGTGCAGCGCGTCGAGCGTTCGCAATGACGTGTGGAAACCGGAAATCCACTCCCGAGCCAGTTGATGCTCGCGTGATTCCACAGGCACAATGCGGTAATACCCGTCGGCCAGATGGACCTGGAACAGGGAGAGAATCTGGTGTGCATCTGCTTCCACAAGCTCGCGGCTGCGCACTTTCATTGCTACAGCCGAATGCACTTCCAGCTGGATCAGCGAACTGATCACTGGCGAACGGAGGTGCGTTAAGCGTGTCTGGACGATGCCACTACGCGCCTCGGGGCAGTAGAAAGCGACCAGGACGCTCGTATCAACGAAGATCATCAGTAGCGTTCCTGACGGCGCAACCGCACCACCGTCTTGGACAGTGGTTCCCCCTTCACCCGGATCGACTTTCGGAACTCGGTCAGGTCAGGCAGTTGCTTACCCTCGTCCGGTTCCACGGGGCTCACTCGCGCGACTGGGCGCCCATGGCGGGTAATCACTACCGACTTGCCACGCTCAACGTCGTCCAGAATTTCACTGAGCCGCCGCCGTGCCTCTCGTAGCGTCATCTGATCCATATCTGGCACCTCCTGATGCGTACACAACTATTGTACACGCTGTACCGTCTTACTCAATATCAAGCGCGGCATTCGGGACGTCCCGGATCCCTGTTGACACCCCCGCGCCGGCCGGGTACCACAAAGACATCACCGGACCGACCTGCCGGTCCGAACGCACGGCACCTGCGAGGACAGCCATGGACTTTCTGTCGCCCTGGTACATCCCGGCCCTGGCGGCGGCGCTGACGATCCCGCCGCTGGTGATCATGTACTTCCTGCGCCTGCGGCGGCGCGAGACGCCCGTGCCGACGACCTACCTGTGGCGAAAGGTCATCGAGGATCTGCAGGTCAACCAACCGTTTCAGAAACTCCGCCGCAACCTGCTGCTGCTGCTGCAACTGATCGTGCTGGCCGCGGCGATCTTCGCCTTCGCCAACCCCGTCCGCAAGGTCTCCATCGCCTCCCAGCAGCGGGTGGTCCTGCTGATAGACCGGTCCGCCAGCATGTCGGTGGAAGACGGCGGCGACAGCCGGCTCGACCAGGCCAAGGAGCAGGCGCTGGGGCTGCTGCGGGGCCTGCGCCGCAGCCAGAAGGCGATGGTGATCGCCTTTGCCGACACGGCCGAGGTGATCGCGCCGTTTACGGCCGACAAGGGGTTGCTCGCCGAACGGGTCCGCAGCATCACGCCCTCGGACCGCACGACAAGCCTGGATGAGGCGGTTCGCCTGGCCAGGGCCTACGCCACGCCGCTGTCGGGGCCGGAGGCGGAAGGCGGCCCCGGCGCCCGCGCCGCGATGTCCCCGACCGAGCCGGCCGCCCGGACGGTCATCTTCTCCGACGGGGCGATCGCCGACGCGGCGGAGATCTCGGTCGGCCGACTGGACCTCGAGTACGTCAAGATCGGCCAGCCCGCCGGCAACGTGGGCATCACCGCGATCCAGGCGCGGCGGGAATACGCCAACCCGCAGCAGATCCAGGTCTTCCTGCGGGTGCAGAATTTCTCGCCGGACGAGCCGGTCAAGACCGGCGTGGCGCTGTACGTCAACGACACGCTCGCCGCGGCCAAGGACCTGAACCTCTCGCCGACGCCGCCGGCGGTCGGGGCGACCGCCGCCAGCGCGAGCCAGCAGGCCGAGCGCGCGAGCGCCGCCCAGACGCTGGGCTTCGACCTGGAGACCGACCAGGCCGTGATCATCGAGGCGCGGCTGGAGGGCGAGGACGCCCTGCGGGCCGACAATGTCGCGCGGGTCCGGCTGGGGCCGGCCAGACAGTCGAGCGTCCTGCTGGTCAGCGAGGGCAACATTTTTCTGGAAAAGGTCCTGGCGGGGCTGCCGCTGCGAAAGACGGCGACGATGACGCCCGACGAGTACGCGGCAGCCGGCGAGGCGCTTGAGGCCTTCGACGTGACGATCTTCGA
Source organism: Phycisphaerae bacterium (assembly GCA_041687575.1). Lineage (GTDB taxonomy): Bacteria > Planctomycetota > Phycisphaerae > UBA1845 > JANYLN01 > JANYLN01. The sequence continues at coordinate 2,898 of JAWLBS010000476.1, forward strand.
CGGCTTCTCGCCGAAGGACATCGGCCCGGGCAATTACATCTTTTTCGCGGCGGCGCCGCCGCTGGAGGACTTTGCGATCGACGTGGCGCCGGCCGACGCCCCCGTTGACGACTCCGGGCGGGGCTACGTAGTGGACTTCAACACGATGCACCCGATCATGCGGCACGTCTCGATCGACGAGATCCTGGTGGCGCGGTGGGCGACGCTGCAGGTCCCCAAGGGCGCGCAGGTCCTGCTTGAGATCGACAAGGGCCCGGGCATCGCCTATGTCTCGCAGACCGACCGGCAGATGGTGCTGGTGGCGTTCCGGCTGACCGACTCGGTCTGGCCGCTGCAGGTGAGCTTCCCGGT
>JAWLBS010000477.1:0-3243 GCA_041687575.1 Phycisphaerae bacterium
AGGATCCGCGCCGGGCCGGTCACGTCGCACGGTTCCGCCTGCAGGCCGTAGCACAGCCGATCGACCAGGAGGTTGCCGAAGGCGTAGCCGCCGACTCGCTCGCCCGGCCGGACGAGGCTCCAGGTATCCGCCCCGTAGATGCCGACCAGGCCCAGCGCATCGTCCACGTTGACCCACGGCGAGCCCAGGTCGATGACCCGGCAAGGCCCCTGGTGCGCCCGCAGCTCCTGCACGCCGGCCGCCGTCGTGTAGCGACGCACGTCGCCATTGAACAGGTCGTTCGGCACCTCGAGCTTCACCCCCGCCCAGCCCTCAAAGTAGACCCGCCGCGCCGGCACGTCGACCGCCTCCAGCCGCACCACGGTGTGCCCGTCCGGCAGCGCCGCAAAAACGATCCGGTGATGCGCCGCGAAATCGGCCGCGAACCCCTCGGCGATCCGAATGTCCGTGCCGTCGCGAACGACACCGGCCGTGACGAACCCGCCGTCGAACCGGGTGATGCTGTAGCGCTCGACCGTCCGCTTGCCCGTCTGCCCCTGCGCGCGGACGGTACCGGCGAGGTTCTCCGCCCACTCGGCCAGGTCGCTGCGCGACGGCGGCAGGCACAATCCCTGCGGCGGCTCGGCTGCCCGCCAGCTCCAGCTCGCCACGCGCGTGGGGCACCGGTCGAACATCGCCCCGTGCTCCGGCTCATCCCAGCCGCCCGCCAGCGATGCCTCGTCGTACGCCCCGGCCGGCGCGACCGTCCGCTGCGTCAGCCACGCCAGCACCATCGACAAAGCGACCGCGCGGTCCGACTCCAGTCGCGTGTAATAATACGGACTCGCCGCCGCGACGTGCGCCAGCCGCGCCGACAGGAAGCCCCCGTCGTCGCTCGCCTGCTGCTCCTTGCGAACCAGCTCGACCGCCCCGCGCAGCAGGTGCCCGGCGTGCGGGTCGGCCCATTGGTCGGCTGCGAATACCAGCATCGGCAGCACGTAGTCCTGGCAGTAGCAGTAGCGGATCCGCGTGTCGCCCCCGATCCGCAGCAGCCGCCCGTCGTCGAAAAACAGCCGGCGCACCAGCCCCCACAGGTCTTTTGCATGGTGATACAGCGCCGCCGGCGGTTCCATGCCGCGCAAAACGTAACTGTAATGCATCATCGCGATGTTGCTCAGGCAGATCACCATGTAGCCGACGTTGAGGTAGCCGTGATGGTCGAGGGCATAGTGCGGGAAGAAGTTCGCCCCGCGGTGCCACTGTCGCAGCGGCCGGCCGGCGATGACCGTATCGACCTCCGCGTCAGCCGGCACACTGATGCCATTCAGCCACCACTCGTGCGCCTTTTCCATCCACGCCGCCTCGTGCGGGTGGTCGGGGCTGAGCAGTGCCGCCCGGGCGCAGATCGCGCCGTTCCAGATGTTGCTCTCGGGCTTGTTGCGGCCGCTGGAGCCCCACAGGCCCGCGACGACCTCGACGGTCAGCTGGTGGTCCGCCTCGTCGGCGATCACCGCCGCCAGCCGGTCGCGGTCGGCTGCGGGCAGGTACGGCGCGAGCCAGTCGAGCCCGTGCATCATCCGCTCGATGCCCAGGGCCGAGATCCAGAATCGCCCCCACTTCGCGCCGTCCGTGCAGTGATAGTCGCCGGTGACGTGGCTGGCCAGGTTGTGACGCAGCGTCGCGACGGTCCTGCTCAGCAGGTCGCCGAACGCATCGGACCCGGCTTCGCCCCGGCTGTCGCGCCACGCCGCCAGGCTTGCCATCGCGCCGACGTACTTCTGCGTAGTCTGCACGCCCCAGTTGTGGTACCCCGTGCCAAAGCAGAGCAGGTCCGGCCGATCCGGCGGCTGGTAGAGGTGCTTGTCCGCGAACGGCACCCAGCGGTTCAGGCATTCAATCGACATGTCCCGTGCGGCAGCCAGGTCGTCCGGCATGAGTGCGGCCTCCGGCATCAGCGGATCGCGAGCATAAGCAAAAACACCATTTGCCTCCCACGCCCCATATTTTATGGTTAAACGGAATCAGACGGAAACAGTAAACGTGAAATGTTTGTGGATGTGCCGATAAACGGGGGATGACGTTGGACTCGATACCTTCTTGCCGGACCCGCACCGCCGGACCGCGGACCCGCTCGACAGCCATCAGCCGATGGCTCGTGCCGGCCGTAGCGATTCTCGCACTCTTGACCAGCACGGGCTGCGTGACCGGCACATTTGCGGTCAAGTACGCCCTGCTCGATACCGCCACGTTCGTCGCCCGGCGCATGCCGCTCGACGACAGACCGCAGCCGTCAGCGGAAAACCGCACCCCCGTGCGCGACGACTGGCACGGCACAACCGAACTGGCACGCGCGAACTGAGGCTGCCGATAGCGACTATGGACTGCGGCGCGGCAGACGCCGCTTTCACTCAAAGCCTCCATCGGTGCGGCACCCGCGAATCGAAAGGCAGTGACGGCGGCGACTATGGACTGCGGCGGCAACGACGCCGCTTTCACTCGATGTCGCCGATCTATGCGAGCCCCGAATCCCGACGCAGCATATCCGTGCAGCAACGAGTGCAGCGCCGCAGCCGCCATCGCCGTGCCTGCACCACCCCGCATCGAGCACCCACCTCCGCGGCGCGGCCCGCCGGCCACCCTTGACACGCCCCGCTGCGCCCAACTAGCATTCCCGCTGCCGCACGCGGCGGCGGTCGATTCCCAAGGCGCAAGGCATAGGAGACGTAACATGATACAATTGGTATGGATTGTCCTGCTGATCCTCAACCAGGTGTTCGGCGTGGATACCTCGGGCATCGTCGGCCCGATCAGCGACCTGATGCAGCTGCTTACCGGCGGTGCCTGAGCCGCCCCTACGCAGCGCCGAATCCCGGGGGGTCGCGTATAGCGTCTCCGCGAGCGCCTTTTCTCTGGTCGCTTTAACATCCGACGGATGGTCCGGAGCAGGGCCACAACCCGCCAGACTGCACCTTGTCGCCAATATTGACCCCGGCACAGAAAAACACACCTACGATTGGCGTCTTTATTTAGCCGGCCCGCTTGCGGGCCGCGCTGCGGCGCCCGGTCACCACCGTCACCTGCTTTAGCAGCTCTTCTTTGGCAGCGCAACCCTCAATACTCCCTTCAGGTTTGCATGCGCGGCGCCGATTGCGGCTTGAGTGAAAGCGGCGTCTGCGGCGCCGCACTCCATATTGCCGCCGAACGGTCCGCTTGAGATTGGGGCGTTGGCACCAATGGGGGCTTGAGTGAAAGCGGCGTCGCGGC
>JAWLBS010000478.1:0-3173 GCA_041687575.1 Phycisphaerae bacterium
GATCGGCCGGGCGCTGCTCGGGACGACATCCACCACAAAGCCGCTCTGCTTGCACCAGTACCGCTTGATCGTCTCGTCGTTGTGCCGGGCGAGCCCCTCGTATGCCAGGATCCGCACGTCGGTGTCCGGATCGTCGAGCAGCTCCCGCAGCGGGATCCGCGCCGCCGCCACGTCGCTGCTGCCCAGCTCGGCAACCGCGGCCGTGCGGAACGGGCTGTTCTGCTGTTTGGCCTCGCGGGCGATCACGTCGACGGCCGCACTGTCCCGCAGCCGCAGACCCACCCGCGCCGCGAAGTAGCGGACCGTCCGGTGCCGGTGGGTGTAATAGTCCTGTACCACGCTGACGGCCATCTGCCCCATCGCCTCGAGCGTCAGGGCGATGTCCTCGGCGACGGGGTCGGGCTGCTCGAGCAGTTTCACCAGCGCGCGTGCCTTCTGGACCAGATAGCCCTCGTCGCGGGTCAGCGGCAGGTGCATGACCATCTCGTAGAAGCGGTCTTCCTTGTTCCGCCACCGCGGCGGGGCCTTGATGACGATCCGGTTGGGGCTCATGGCATCGGCGATCTTCTCGCCGTCGCCGAAGTGCTCGTTGATCCGGTTCATGATCTGCCGCGCCAGCCGGTGCGAACTGCTCGGCAGCATCAGCTCCATCGGCCGGACCACGAGGTTCCGCCCGCCCCCGAGCACCAGCCCGGTGCGCTCGTCCGGCTGGGTGGTCGCCCCGCCTGCCGAGACGACGATGTTCTGGAAGATCGGCCCGTCCGCCGTGGCGACGGCCTTGCCGTGCGTGATGCCGCCCTGGCTGTCGACCCGGAAGATGTGCAGGCTGCAGGTGTACAGCCGCCCGCCCTCCAGGCTTCGCGTGTCGCTGCCGGCGACCGCCCGGACCTGCACGTCGAACCGCGCCCCCCTGCACGCGCCGGGAGGCACCAGCCCGGTCACCTCGACCACGGCCGTATCCTCGCTCGACAGCAGCTTGACCGCCGTCAGCCGGACCTGCTGCATGCTGTAAACACCGCCCGTTTCCAGACGTTTGCGGATCTCCTGGAGCATGTCGTCCCGCAGCGGCTCGGGGCACTCCTTGGACCCGTTGCGGCCAAGCCCCACCACCAGGCCGTACCCGCGGACCGCCAGTTGCCGTCCGCCGGTCAGAAATGCCGCGCCGCCGACGGTGTCGCCCATGACAGCCGCCAGTTTCGCCTGGCCTTCAAGGGGATCACCGATGTCCGGATCGGCCGACGGGGCGTACTTGTTCTGCGAACACCCTCCGATCGCGGCCAGCAGGACAAGAGCGATCCAGCACCGGCTCGGCCTGAAACGACGTTTATGCGTGTGTGTCACCTTCGGCTACCTCTTGCAGCAAGGCCCCCGTAACTTCTGTACCGCAAAGCAGTATCGGTTCAGGGCCATCGCAAAGCAAGTCCCGCCACGCGCAGGGCGGGCTGTGCACCATGTAGGGCGGGTTGCGGCCATGTAGGGCGGGCCGTGCCCGCCAATCAGCCATGTAGGACGGGCTAGGCCCGCCAATCAGTGTCGGTGGCGGCACTGCCTGCAAGACGTAACCGTCACCATGCCCCCGGACTTCGCGCAGAGCGGCTATTGCCTGCCAAGGGCGTGCGCACACCCGGTGGCACTGCTCGTCTCGCGGTGGGTGCGTGACAGGATCCGCGGCACTTCCCGCCCTGCACCGGTCACCGGGGTCGTACCCCTTGCGGACGCCTGCCTACCCCAACAACGACCCCGTATCCTGCACGATACTCCGCCTCTCGCCCCCTCTGCCGGGGTCCGACCCCATGGAAAAACGCCTCCGCTGCCAGCGGTCGTCCCCCCGGACTGGATCTCCCGCAAAAAGTGTCACGCACCCTCTCGCGGTGCTGTCTGCTGCCAGATAGTGACAGCCGGCCTGCAAACCACTATTGTAAGGCGTGTTTCACGCGTATACCGTCTGGCGAGAATTCGTGTCGGGCGCCCCCCCGCAGACGCAAGGAGATGTGTATGGCACTTAAGTACAACGCTGACGAAATCTTCGAGATGGCCGAGCAGATCGAGCGTAACGGCGCCAGGTACTATCGCAAGGCTGCCGCCGGCTCGTCCGACCTTCGCATCAAGCAACTGCTCGTCGGCCTGGCCGCCATGGAGGACCGCCACGAGAAGGTCTTCGCCGAAACCCGTCGGCACCTGGCCGGACTGGCCAGGCCGCCCGTGTTCGACCCGGCTGGCGATGCCGCCGCCTACCTGCGTGCGATGGCCGACGGGTGCGTGTTCGACACGGACCTGGACCCGTCGGAGCGTCTTTCGGGCAACGAGTCGCCCGAGGAGATCTACCGGACGGCGATCGAATTGGAAAAGGATTCGATCGTTTTCTACATGGGCGTGATGGACATGGTCGAGGACGAGCAGGGCAAGGCCCGCATCGACGAGATCATCAAGGAAGAGATGCGTCACGTGACGACCCTGAGCGACGAGCTTCGCCAGCTGCGGGACCGCCAGGCGCCTTCGCTGTAGGGGCCCCGTGCGAGGGACACGGGGGCAAGGGCAGGAATTGCCCATTTGCGACGGATCTGTCCGCCCGGCTGTCAGCCAAAAAGGCGTCCAGCCGGCCCCTGATCCGTCTGCCGCAGCTAACCTTTACCGGGGCATGGGGTTACGATATCGCCGGCCCGTCAGGAAGCTTGGCCGGCCGCCTTGACATTTCCCGGTGAAACCCTACATTTAAGCGGTACAGGCGCGGCGCTGCTGGTCAGCGTTGCCGACCGGATCCCCGATAGCTCAATGGTAGAGCGACCGGCTGTTAACCGGTAGGTTGTAGGTTCGAGTCCTACTCGGGGAGATCAGCCCGATTCCAAACCGAGTCGGGCTTTTTTCTTGCGCCCGCCAACCGCCCGCAACCTCGCGTCGTAACGCCAGTTACGGCAACTACTTACAATCGTCGTCCGGCTCTCCGTCTACCCGGCTGTTAACCGGCGAGAGAGGATGTTGGGGTTTTGTTTCCCTAACTCTCTTCCTCTCGCCGCTCCAGCAGGCCTCCGGTTAACAAACCTGATTGGAAAGGGGTGCCGTCGGGCGTGGTTGACGACCAGCCCCTGCAAGCCCGGTGCTGGTGTTCACACATGTCCGATGTCGCAAAGCCATCTCGGGTCGTCTGCCAAGGGCCAGGGGCATTGGTTGGCCAC
>JAWLBS010000479.1:0-3153 GCA_041687575.1 Phycisphaerae bacterium
AACCCGAATGAGGCCGGCGGCAGTTACCTGTGGGACATCCCCAGCGACTTTGCCGGCGGGCCGTACTACATCGGCGCGACGGTGGACAACGGCTGCAACACGCCGGAGACCTCGTTCGCCCCGGGGACGATCGCGGCGAAGGATCAGATGTACTTCGCCCGTGACCTGCGATACGTCGAGGACCTGCGGCTGGGCCGCACGTTCCGCGGCCTGAGCCCCGGCGGCAAGCTGGGCGGCGTGGTCGCGCAGATTCCGTGGGACCGTTACAAGCTCCATTGGAGCGGCAGGCAGATGCGGCAGCCGGGCATCGACTTCAACAGCGACACGTTCGATGACTTCGTGCTGGTCGCCCCGACGGCCAACCCGTTCTATCTGGAGCGGAATAACGCGGGCGAGGCGTACTTGATCCACTCCGAGCCGACGATGTTGTTCGACTATGTGGCCGACGCCGACCCGATCACCGTGACGCGTACGGGCAGCAGGACGCCGGCGGGCACCCTGCACGGCCAGATCTTCGCCGGCTTCGCCCACACGGGCGAGACGGAAGGCATCGGGGCGGTGGCCGTGTCGCGCGACGTCGATGGTGACGGGATTCCGGAGCTGCTCTTCGGGATGCCGTACATCAACAAGATTCACCAGGAGGAGCAGGACTACGACCCGTGGGACGAGCGGATCGACCCGTTCTATTTCGGGCTCCCGCCCTATGACGCCGGTACCGGGCCGATGCCCGACAGCCTCCCGCTGTATGCGGACAGTTACCGCAGCAACGAGAGCACGTCTGGTAATGCTGACAGCCGGCTCAGCTGGGACTACATCAGCTCCGGCGCGATTGTGGCCGTGCCGGGTTCCCAGGGGGTCATCGGAGATCCAGTCACCGGCCAGCTGAACAACAACACGGTCATCGGCCTGGACCATGTGGGCCAGTTGTCCGTCGATCCGCATCCGCCCGTTACGGCACCGCGCACGCCCGGCCTGCGGATGTACAACATCGGCCACTTCAGGGAGTTCCCGCGGGCGGATACGAGCCGCACCTGGCCGAATACGGCTATCTCTGCCGGTCCCGATGACAAGTCCCGGTTCGGGGAACTGGTGGTCGAGGCGGACGTGGATGGCGACGGGAGTCCCGAGTGGATCTTCGCCGAGCCGGCCGACCGAAGCGGCACGGACTTCTCCAGCGGGTGGCTGTACGTGATCTACCCGCAGATCTCCGCGTTGTGGACGGTCGATCCGTCGACCCTGCCGAATCCGGGCGACCGGTCCGCGGAGATCAATCTCCGGATCACGGGGGTCAACACAGCGGAGGAGGAAGAGTCGTTCACCCCGGAAGGGCAGGAGGAAGACATCGATGTTATCATTCGGCGGATTACCACGACAACCTGGAATTACGCCTTCTCCGGCGCCAGCCGCTGCATTACCGGCAACATCGGGACTCATCAGGACGTCGAGGTGTACAGGGTCAATGAGGATGGGAGCCTGACCGGCCCGCTCCCGCGGTTTTTGTGGCCGCCGGACCTCGAGCCGGACCCGGCTACCAACACCACGTTCCCGCGGACCTGCTTGCAGAATGTCTGGAACTGGTGGACTTCAGGCCTGACGGTGCACGACTGGCTGGACTATGACAGCGGCACCTACGATCCTCCGCCGTACATGGTCTACTCGTGGCCGTATGCGTACGCCGTGGGCGGCTTCGACATGTTCATCGACGGGATCATCGATGAAGACGGGAACTTTACCGTTACAGATACCCGGGAGAGCAAGGACGCCCGTGGCCGCGAGTACCTCTACCCGATGTTCTTCGACACGATCCAGGCCCATAATGATCCGGCCTTGGGCGGCGACGCCGGCGAGGTGCTGGGCCGCATCCAGTCGCTGGCCAACAATGGCGATTTCAACCGGGACAACCGGGAAGACATCGGTTTCGGCACGCCGGAGGCCAACGCCAACGGCCAGCCCGATGCCGGATGCGCCTTCCTGATCTTCGGGCGGGCCAACTTCGGCGACCACTCGGTGTCGACGATCGGGCTGGGCGCCCAGAGCGCTCTGGCCGGGATCAAGATCCGCGGGACCGAGGCCGGGCAGAGGCTCGGTGCGAGCCAGGCTTCGGCTGGCGACATCAACGGCGACGGCTATACGGACTGGATCATCGGCATACCCGGCTATGCTGCTGACGGCACGCCCAACACCGGTGCGGTGGCGATCGTCTACGGCACGAACTACAAACAGGGCGTCTACGATCTGAGCGACATCGGCAATCCCAACAACGGCAAGACGCTGCCGGGCGTGGTGCTGGTCGGCGAAATCGAAGGCGACCTGGCGGGCTCGTGGGTGGCCGGCGTCGGCGACGTCGACAATGACGGCTACGACGACTTTGCGATTGTCGCACCGGGTGCCAGCCGGGTTGGCCGGGACAACGGCGGCGTGGTCTACCTCATCTACGGCGGTCCGCAGTTCAGGTACGCACAAGGCGACGTGGACGCTCCCGACGTGATGTCGCTGGGCACGATCGGCAGTGTCGATCTGCAGGGCATGCTCTATGTCGGGGCGAAGCGGGGTGATGCCCAGCTCAAGACGGTCGCTCCGGCCGGCGATGTCGACGGCGACGGGTTCTCCGACTTCCTGATCGGCGACCCGACCAGCGACATCGAGGGCGGCGCGGGCGTCCACAAGGACATCGGCGAGGTGTACCTGATTCGCGGCGGGCCGCGGCCGGAGTAGTCGGATCGGATCGTCGCAGGACGTGAATACCAAAGGGGCCGTCGGTTTCGACCGGCGGCCCCTTTTCCTTTGTCGCTTGCGGTTTTGTGCGCTGGCCCGTCGTCATCCTGAACGACGTTGTCATCCTGAGCAACGCGAAGGATCTCTGGCAAGCGGAGGTTGCTCCGCTTGCGTTTTGTGTGCCCTCAGCCGTCATCCTGAACGAGGTGAAGGATCTCGACCTGAGCAGGCCCCAGACCATGAGGCCTCCGTTCGAGAGAGATTCTTCGCTGGGCTCGGAATGACAGCGTTGGCGGGCCCAGCCCGCCCTACATACGATCAGAATGACAGCGTTGGGTGGCGGTTACGGGTAGAACACGCTGCGCATTCGTGGAATTCCATGGCCGCCAACATCGCGGCCATGGCACCCGACGGTCTACCGCTCCCTCACGGTCGCGG
>JAWLBS010000480.1:0-3143 GCA_041687575.1 Phycisphaerae bacterium
ATCGTCGTGGCGTTCTGGCCCCGCCACGTCAGGGCCGCCGCCATCGCCGTCGCGTACGCGGCGACGAACACCACCAGCGAGACCGCCAGACCGATCACCAGGTTGCCGTCCCGGCTGCAGTAGATCGCGCTGAGTACCGCGGCGGGAATCAGCCCCACGAAGATCTGCCGCGGCGTCGCCCGGCCCGCGAGCCGGCCGGCAGGATCTCCGCCCTCGCCCGCCCCTGCCGCGGCAGGCCCCACCCCGGCGGCCAGCACCATCGACCAGCACGCCCACAGCGGCATCAGGATCAGCGGGCGGAAGACCGGCCGCGGATAGAGCCGGTGCAGGTACCACCGCCAGTCGCTCGGCCACCACTCCACCCCCGTCGGCACCGCCAGCAGCAGCCCGTACATCGCCACCACCAGCACCGCCGCCGCCACCGCCCCGGCCGCACAAATCCCACTGCGCGACAGGTCAGCCTGACGCCTGTCGCGACAGGCGATCGCCTCGGCCGTCCGCACCCCCGCCATCAGCAGCCGCCCGCTGAGCAGGCAGTCGGCCAGCAGGATCGCCAGGGCGGGCACCAGGCGCAGCTGCGCGTGCTCGCCATAGATCCGCCACGCCGCGGCGAACAGACCCGTCCCCGCAATGCCCATCACCAGCCCCAGCCACGGCAGCGCCCACAACACGTGCGCCGCGGGCACATCGCGGATGGCCGGCCCGGGACGCATCGGCCCGATGCTCGCCCACGCCGCCCAGACCCCGCGCAACCCGCGGATCATCGCCGCGGGTTGCGTGGTGCTGCCGGTAGCCTGGTCGGTTCGTTCCATTTACACCTTCACCGCCGACGACGCCGGGGTCCGCGCATCCTGCACGGCCTGGATGAACCCCGCAGCCGTCTTCTCAATATTGGCCCAGTTCTTGTCCGCCAGGTCCTTCTTGCTGACCAGGGCACTGCCCACGCCGATGCAGGTGGCGCCGGCCTTGATCCACTCGCCGGCGTTTTCCAGTGCGACCCCGCCGGTCGGGGTGAGCTTCACCTGCGGCAGCGGGCCCTTGACGTCCTTGAAAAAGGCCGGGCCGAGCTTCGTCGCCGGGAAGACCTTGACCACGTCCGCACCCGCCTGCCAGGCGGTCAGGATCTCGGTCGGGGTGAACGCGCCCGGGATCACGGCCTTGCTGTAGCGGCGACACAGGGCGATGACCTCCGGGTTGAACACCGGGCAGACGACGAACTCCGCCCCAGCCAGGATCGCCGCACGGGCGGTCTCCGGATCGAGCACGGTGCCCACACCGATGACGCACTGGCCGGCGAACTGCTTGGCCGCCTGGGCAATGACGCTGATCGCATCGGGGGTGGTCATGGTTACCTCGATGCAGGTCACGCCACCGGCCTTGAGGGCCTTGACCACGTCCATCAGCTGCGACGGGTCGCTGGCCCGAATCACCGCCACGACGCCCGTCTTTTCCATCTCCGCAAGGACCTGTTCCCGAGTCGCCATAAGGGATTGCCTCCTGGTAAAAAGCGTGTTGTCGGTTGTCCAAGCAGGCATTGTATCTGCCCGGCGCAGGCGGGCAAAGGGGCGAGGGACGTCGGTCTACCGGCGCCCGCGTGGAGCACGCGGCGGCATCCGGCGAGGAGGCGTCCCCCTGTCTGTCATCCTGTTCGAAGCGTAGGGCGGGCTGGGCCCGCCAAACGTTGCCATCCTGAACGAAGTGAAGGACCACGACCTCGCGGGGCGCTAAACCATGAGCACGCTGTCCAATAGAGATTCTTCGCTGCGCTCAGAATGACAGCGTTGGCGGGCGCAGCCCGCCCTACATGCGCTCAGAATGACCTCTCTGGGTGGTGGTTACGTGTGGAACACGCTGCGCATCCGAAGAATTCCATGGCCGCATCGACCCACTGCCGGCGCTGCCGCTTGGCAGCGGGTGCCCCGGCGGCCTGGCCCCCCGCAAAAGGCAGCCGCGGGGGCCGCGGCGCACCGCCGCGGCCCCGCCCGTTTGCTTCACTTGCTGCTCTGAGCATGGGTGCTGGTCGGCTTGCTGACCGGCGGCGCCACGATCAGCTCCGCCAGCTTCTCGCGAAGCTGCGCCAGCTGCCACGGCCTCAGCGAACTGAACCGCATCGCATCCGCATCGTCCGCCCCGGCGCCGGCCTTGCGGCTGGTCTCGACCTTGACCGCCTCCAGCACCATCGCCCGGACCTGCTCGCGGGTCAGGTCGCGCTTCTTCGCCAGGATCGCCATGTACTCGATGATCTGCTGGCCATCGCGGAAGGCCTTCAGGCGCATGTCGCCGACGACCGGCAGCCCGAACCGCGTGCCCGGCACCAGCAGCGCGCTGCCGCCGGTGCCCGTGTCGTTCACGTCCAGCGCCTTGTCCGGGCCGTGCGTCTGCCAGGGCAGGTGGCCGTTCGCCCCGTGCAGCCAGACGTTCATCAGCATGACCACGCTCTGCGTGTTCGACGTGTTGTCGGCGTTGACGCCGCCGTAGGCCATGATCTTCACGCCGGTGTCCTGCTCGAGGATCCGGCACCGACGGTACGTCGCCGGCGAATTGAACCCGCCGATGTACTCCGTGTCGAGCGTGCCGTCGAACACGTCGTTCTGCCAGTTCGGCCGGCTGATGTCCGCCCGCGAGACCCACTGCTTTGGGTTGGCGCCCAGCCGGTCGCGCCCGGTCGCCCACAGGCGGACGAAGAAGTCCAGCGCCAGCCAGTCCTCCCAGTGGTATGGCTCGTCCGTCGTCCACCACATGTTCGAGCCGTGGTCGATGCGGTGCGTCTTCTTGCCGCCGTAGAAGCACTGCATCTCCGTATCGTCCCACCCCTTGGCGCCAAAGTGCTCGATGAACTGCCTCTGCACCGACAGCCACGCGTCCTTGTAGTCCTGGCTGAGCGCATCGCCGATGTACGGCGCCTCCAGCACCTGCCTGACCAGCAGGTCCCTGCCGTCGCCCTTGCCCGGCCAGGGGCCCTGGTAGTTGTACGTCTGCTTGCTCAGCGGAGTCGGCCACGAATCGTCGAACGGCAGGTACATGCATTCGATCGGCACGCCCGCCCGGCGGTTGTCCTTGAACGCCGACCCGTCCAGCAGCGGACCATACTGCTTGTCGTACTCGTCCCAGATCACCTTGATGTCCTTGCCCTCGCCCTCCAG
>JAWLBS010000481.1:0-3102 GCA_041687575.1 Phycisphaerae bacterium
CTCCTTCGCATAGTACAACCCGTATCCGCACTGCGGACATTTCGGCTCGGCCGGCGGCCCGCCGAACCAGCCGGCGTCGACCTTGGGGGCGCGGTATTCCTTTACGAGTCGGAGGAATTCCTTTTGCTCGGACGGATCGGCAAAGGCGCGGGTCGGGACGATCAGCGCTTGCGTGGCCGCGAAGTACAAAAGAACATGTTCGGGCAGCTCAACGACTCGCTCAATCGTACTCCAGCGGAATCGACTGCCTCCCTCGGGCGATTCAACTTCCAGGCCATGCGGTTCGATCTTCATCGTTGCGGTCAGGCCGAACGCGGTGTTCCGGCCCTCCTCATGCATCCGGCGCGATGTCCGAAGGAAGCGGTGTTTGAGGCTATGACCGTATGCGAGCCAGACGATCGCACCAACGATCGCGACAAATGCTACGAATACCGGATCTGGCGAAGCCCAGTTTCGATGGATCTCATGATTCACCAGCATGGTCACGACGACGACGACGGCGACTATCCCGACAGCCAAGTGGTGTTGGCGGCGCAAGAGCGGTGAATGTCCGTAGTGGTACAGCCAGAACGCTGTCAGGTCTTGCTTGTTCAGAGCGTACTGGATGATCATGCCTGGCCCTCGACAGTTGGATCACGTCTGCACGACCGCAAGTTGCATCAGCTGCATTTATCACAGTCTGGCGCTTCTTCGAGACCCGAACCCCGACACCCGAGCCAAGGCAAAGCGGCGTCTGCGGCGCCGCACTCCAAAGGCTTCGCCGTGCCTGCGATGCACCACGACTGCTGCGCATCCGTACAGGCCGCTACTTGTCGGCGTTCTGGCAAGGGTGCGGCGCGTCCCAGGCCTCGAATACCGCCTCGACGTTCTCGCGGGGGTTGGCGACGCCCCACTCGCACTGGGCGATCACGCCGCCGGTTCCGGCATCCAGCGCCCGGCGGACCCGCATGACCGCCTCGCGGACGTCTTGCGGCGTGCCGAACGGCAGGACGTGCTGGCGGTCGATCTCGCCCCAGAAGGTGATCCGGCCCTTGAACCGTTCGGCAATCGTCTCGACCGGCATGCAGAACAGCTGGCTGTTGACCGCGTCCACGCCGATCTCAATCAGGTCCTCGTAGATGTCGAAGATGTGGCCGTCGCTGTGGAAGAAGACCTTCTTGCCGGCCTTTTTCATCACGTCGCAGTAGACCTTGTACATCGGCTTGAAAATCGATCGCCACTTGGCTGGCGAGATCAGCAGGGCGGTCTGGCTGCCCCAGTCGTCCATGAAGCTGAAGGCGTCGGCGTCGGTTTGTGCGGCCAGGGCGGCCGCCTGGCACTCGAAGTCGTGGATCATGTCCCGCAGCCGGCGGAATTCGTTGGACTCTTCCGCGATGTCGATGAACAGGTTCTCGCTGCCGCGCAGGAACTGCATCCGCTCGAACGGCCGCACCTCGGCGGCGACCCGCACGAACTTCGGGTTCTCGCTGGCCAGGTTGTCTGCGCAGGCGCGGTTGGCGGCATCGACGTCGGCCCGCTCGACCATCTCCCACGGCGGCTGCCAGGTCGCCATGGCGGACCAGTCAGCCAGTATCGGCTCTTTGACCTCGCCGGTCACCCCGTCTTCGCCGCAGTGCCACCGAACGCCCCAGTCGTCGACGTAGGTGCCCTTGCGATATGGCTCACCCCGGACACGGTCGCTGGGTCCCAGCACGCCGCAAACGCCGAAGTCGCCCGGAAAGCGGCTCAGCACCTCCTGCATCGCCTCCGGCTCGTATTGGCGCACCCACGGCAGCGCCCACAGGTCCCGCGGCGCGCGGTCGGGGTTGCGGAATTCGAGGGTACGGAAGACGCGTTCTCTGGAAGTCATCGGCGGCCACCATGTAGGGTGGGCTATTGCCCACCATGCCTTTGTTCATCCTGCGGAGGCAAATCCATGCCCTTTGATGGACTCTTGCCCGCGGCCATTGTGCACAGACCCAAACCGAATGTCCATGGACCAATCTCGAGAGACTCTGCCATTGCCCAGATTGCTGGTCGTTTGCCGCACACCATGGGGTTTGGAGCATCTTGGGTGCTTGACCTCCGCTCACTCCCCGCCCTGCACCGGTCACCGGGGTCCGACCCCATGAAGCAAGCGCCTCCGCTGGCAGCGGTCGTCCCCCGGCTGGATCTCCCGCAAAAAAGTGTCACGCACCCCCAGGCCTCCACCCTGAAAGAAAATCTTGACACCCACGACCCCTTTTGCTATCTTCTGTTATGTCGTGTTTGTAACACAAAGCCATCTGTTATGACAGATAGAAGAACCGTCACCCCTGCGGCGACGGTTCCCGGAAATCCAAGGGAAGGGAAAGTCATGCGACTCAGCAACCCGTGCCTGCGGCTGTCCGTGCTGTTGGCGTGCCTGTGCGTCCCGGCTTCCGGCCAGACGACCATCAAGATCGACTTCATGGGTCGTAGTGGCTCGTCCGCCGCCGGCTGGCAGACGATCGGCGACGGCTCCAGCGGCTCGATCGGCGGCACCTTCGACCTGCAGCTGCCCGACGGGACCGACAGCGGCATCGACCTGACGCTGGCTGGCAACTGGACCCGTGTCGCCAGCGATGCCAACGAGGGCGTATTCGACGGCTCGGCCTGGGACGGCGTCAGCGGCGACTACATCGCCAACGGGTCCTACAGCACAGCGGCTGGCACGCTGACGCTCAGCAACCTCGACCCGACAGCCACCTACTCGATCGAGATCTGCTCATCCAGCAGGGCGGACGCCGGCAAGGCGGTCGGCGACTGGCGGATCGGCGACTCCTTCGGCGACTACATCCCCGACGGCGATGACTTCGACGCCCGCACCCAGGGCTTCGACGGCGGCCGGATCCTTGGCTGGAACAACCTCGTGCCTGATGGCGGTAACCAACTCGTGCTGACGGTGACCACCGCCACCTCCGGTCAGTTCGCCCCCTTGAATGCCATGCAGATCATCAAAAACGGCACCGGCGACGGCTCGGTCGACCCGCCCATGATCCTCGAGACGATCTACCTGTCACCCGACGGCGACGACGCCAACCCCGGCACCCGCGAGCAGCCGAAAAGGTCGTTCGCCCCGGCGTATGAGTCCCTGACGGCCGG
>JAWLBS010000482.1:0-3084 GCA_041687575.1 Phycisphaerae bacterium
TCCCAGGTGCCAGACGCTGCACTTGGACTGGGGATGTTTCAGTTGACAATCGTTCCTACCTGCATACGATTCTCACGTATGGCAACCCAGGGCAGAGTCGACAAAGACGAGGTCGCACGACGGGTCGCGCAGTTCACGGCAACCGCCAGAGACAGGGGCATCAGGCTGACGCCCCAGCGCCTGGAGGTATTCCGTGAGGTCGCTTCCAGTCTGGAGCACCCGGACGCCGAAACCGTCTATCGCGGTGTGCACGCACGCATGCCGACGGTCTCGCTCGAGACTGTCTACCGAACGCTCTGGATGCTCAGTGATGTGGGGCTGGTCTCGACGCTTGGCGTCCGCCACGAAAGCATTCGATTCGATGCCAATCCCGAAAAGCACCACCACTATGTCTGTGCCCGATGCGGCCTGACGATGGACTTCGAGAGTCCCGATCTTCACGCGCTGCGGTTGCCTGAAACTGTAAAGGTGTTTGGCGACGTGCTTTCGACGCACGTCGAGGTGCGGGGCATCTGCCGGAACTGTGCCGAGAAGAGCGATAAGAATTGCAGAATCAGTCTTGGGTCGAAAGGCCGGAAAGGACAAGGACATGGCTGACAAGAGCAATGTCGAGAAGATGGAGCGGGTTCCTGCTGTCGGGCGCGGCACAGCGAACCGCGATTGGTGGCCCAACCAGTTGAACCTCGATATCCTGCACCAGCACTCCTCCAAGCCCGATCCCATGGGCGAGGACTTCAACTACGCTGAAGAGTTCAAGACCCTCGACCTCGACGCCGTCAAGAAAGACCTCTATTCGCTGATGACCAGCTCCCAGGACTGGTGGCCGGCCGATTACGGTCACTACGGACCCCTCTTCATCCGGATGGCGTGGCACAGCGCGGGAACCTACCGCATGGGCGACGGCCGCGGCGGCGCCGGATCCGGCAGCCAGCGCCTGGCACCCCTGAACAGCTGGCCCGACAACGTCAACCTCGATAAGGCCCGCCGGCTGCTCTGGCCGATCAAGCAGAAATACGGCCGCAAACTCTCCTGGGCAGACCTCATGGTCCTCGCCGGCAACTGCGCGATCGAATCCATGGGACTCAAGACATTCGGCTTTGCCGGCGGCCGCGTCGACATCTGGGAGCCGGAACAGGACATCTACTGGGGCTCCGAAGGCGAGTGGCTGGGAGACAAACGCTACTCCGGTGATCGAAATCTCGAGAATCCGCTCGCCGCCGTGCAGATGGGCCTGATCTACGTGAACCCGGAAGGCCCGAGTGGCAACCCGGACCCGGTGGCATCCGGCCGGGACGTGCGAGAGACCTTCGCCCGCATGGCGATGAACGACGAAGAGACCGTCGCCTTGGTCGCCGGCGGACACACGTTCGGGAAGTGTCACGGCGCGGGCGATGCCAGGCATGTCGGCCCGGAACCCGAGGCCGCCCCCATCGAGCAGCAGGGCCTCGGCTGGAAGAGCAGCTTCGGCTGCGGCAAGGCCGGCGATACGATCGGCAGCGGTATCGAAGGCGCCTGGAAGGCCAACCCCACCCGGTGGGACATGGGCTACCTCAACACGCTCTTCAAGTACGAGTGGGAACTCGTCAAGAGCCCGGCCGGCGCGCATCAGTGGCTGGCCAGGGACGTCGCCGAAGAGGACATGGTGGTCGATGCGCATGACCCCTCGAAAAAGCACCGCCCGATGATGACCACCGCCGACCTCTCGCTTCGCTTCGACCCGATCTACGAGCCGATCGCGCGGCGCTTCCAGCAGAACCCCAAGGAATTCGAGGACGCCTTCGCCCGGGCCTGGTTCAAACTGACGCACCGCGACATGGGCCCGCGATCGCGCTATCTCGGTCCGGAGGTCCCCGCCGAAGAGCTCCTCTGGCAGGACCCCATCCCTGCCGTCGATCACGAACTGGTCGATGCACGGGACATCGCCGCCCTCAAGGGCAAGATCCTGGCCGCCGGCCTGTCCGTCTGCGACCTGGTCTCCACCGCCTGGGCGTCGGCGTCCACCTTCCGCGGCTCCGACAAGCGCGGCGGCGCCAACGGCGCCCGCATCCGCCTGGCCCCGCAGAAGGACTGGCAGGTCAACCAGCCCGCCCGGCTGGCGAAGGTGCTCAAGGTCCTGGAAAGCATCCAGAAGGCGTTCAATAGCGAGCAAACCGGCGGCAAGAAGGTGTCGCTGGCCGACCTGATCGTCCTGGCCGGCTGCGCGGGCGTCGAGCAGGCCGCAAAGAACGCGGGTGCCGACGTGACGGTTCCCTTCACGCCGGGCCGCATGGACGCCTCGCCGGAGCAGACCGACGCCGAGTCCTTCGCCGTGCTCGAGCCGCTTGCCGACGGCTTCCGCAACTACCAGAAGGCCCGCTACGCCGTCTCGCCGGAGGAGCTGCTGGTCGACCGGGCACAGCTGCTGACGCTCACCGCCCCCGAGATGACCGTCCTGCTCGGCGGCATGCGCGTTTTGAACACCAACGCCGACGGGACGCAACACGGCGTCTTCACCGATCGGCCGGAAGCGCTCACCAACGACTTTTTCGTCAACCTGCTCGACATGGGCACGGAGTGGCGGCCGACCTCCAAAGACAATGACCTGTTCGAAGGCTGCGACCGCACCACCGGCCAGCGCAAGTGGACCGCCACCCGCGTCGACCTGGTCTTCGGCTCGAATTCGCAGCTGCGGGCCCTGGCGGAGGTCTACGGCTGCAACGACTCCCCGGCCAAGTTCCTGCACGATTTTGTAGCGGCTTGGGACAAGGTCATGAACCTCGACCGTTTCGACCTCGCCTGATCCTGCCGGCCGCACCTTCGAAGCCCTTGACGGGGCGGCGGAAGGCAAGGTCTGCGGCCAACAGGTCGCGGCGGCAAAGGAAAAGGTCTGCGGCCAACAGGTCGCGGCGGCAAACGAAATAGCCAGATGATAACCGGGCCGGGGGCAGTGGCACGCCCCCGACCCTTTCTTTTTGGTTTGCGGGCAAGGTGCGGGTGTCGACCCTTTGGAGTGCGGCGCCGCAGACGCCGCTTTGCCTTTCGCTCGGGCCGCGACCCCGCTGCGGCGCCAAGTCTCGAGCAGGTGCCGCCGCGCGACTATGGAGT
>JAWLBS010000483.1:0-3052 GCA_041687575.1 Phycisphaerae bacterium
CAATGTTGGTGTTTCTTTTTTCGTTGTTGAGCCCCAAAGGGGCGAGATAACCGTCCATCGGCGTTATCTCGCCCCGTTGGGGCTTGAAAGACAAAAGAGAAAAACACATTCTTGATTGCCCGCCTACCCAGGGCGGCGCCGGCTGCAAACGACCCAGCCGGCTTGCCCCGGGCTGGGTCGTATCCCGCCCCTGTCGGGGCTCAGGAAACGGCAACGACTGCTTCATACGCTATCTACGCCCCGGCAAGCAACAACAACAACTGCTCGATCAGCCACCTGACGTTCCATCACCGCCGGCTGTGCCGGCTGCATTATCGAATGTAAACGCCGACGGGCAATGCTCGGCCAGCACGCAGTCGCCGCAGCGCGGCTTGCGGGCGGTGCACACGCCCCGGCCGTGCCAGACCAGCGCGTGGGCGAACTGCGTCCACCGCTCGCGCGGCACCAGCGTGATCAGGTCCTGCTCAATCCGCACGGCGTCCTTGGTGTCGCGGGCACCGGGCGTCAGGCCCAGCCGCCAGCTCACGCGGCCGACGTGCGTGTCGACGACGATCCCCTCGCTCATCCCGTAGGCCGTGCCGAGTACCACGTTGGCGGTCTTGCGCGCCACACCCGGCAGGGCTAGCATCTCGTCCATCGTCCGCGGCACCTGGCCGCCGTAGCGCTCGTCGATCAGTTGGCACGCGCCCTGGATGCTGCGGGTCTTCTGGCGGAAGAAGCCGGCCGACTGGATCATCCTCTCGATCTCAGCTGGCGGCCCCGCGACATAGTCGCGAGCCGTTCTGTATTTCGAGAACAGCGCCGGCGTGACCATGTTGACCCGCTCGTCGGTGCACTGGGCCGACAGGATCGTGGCGATCAGCAGCTGCAGGGGGTTCGACCAGTGCAGGGCGGTCGTGGCATTGGGATACGCCCGACTCAGCAGCGCGACGATCCTGGCCGCGCGCTCCTTCTTATCGGCGAGGGGCTCATCCTTTAGCGGGGGGCCTCCCGCGGTTCGCTTCCGCGCGCCGGCGGCCTTGCCTGCCGCCGGTGACCGGCGGGCAGCCTTTAATCTCTTGCCGGCCGCTGGCTCGGGCGTTGTCCTGCCGCCGGCCGGCCGGCGGGTTGCCTTCTTTTTCGCCATTCTATTTTACCTTCACCGCGATCTCGAAGCCGCTGCCGATGGGCACGGTGACGCTGAGGAAATCGTCCCGGCCGCGGACGTACTCGAAGAATCCGTCGAAGCGGTCGGCGTGCGAGATCGCGTTGTCGGAGATGAACGCCCCGCGCGGCAGCAGCTTGTGCACCAGCAGGTCGAAGTACTGCCGGCTGCGCGGCTTGTCGGCGTCGTTGAGGATGAAGTCGAACGGCCCGAGCAGGTCGCGGATGACGCTGGCGGCGTCGCCGGTGACGACCTCGATGTTGGTCGTCAGGCCGGCCTGCTGGAAGAACGACAGGGCGGTCTGGCTCTTGCGGGGCTCGGCGTCAACCGTGATCAGCCCGCCGCCGTTGGCCCGCAGGGCCGAGCCGATCCACAGCCCGCTCCAGCCGTAGCTCGTGCCGATCTCCAGGCCGCGCTTGCAGCCCGTCGCCAGGATCCACGCGTGCAGGAACGTCGCCGCCTCCTCGGGCAGGGCCCAGGCGTCCTCCTTGTCGGCGATGAACGTCCGGACCTCGTCGATCGTTCGCGCGATGCGCTGCTCGAGCATAACCCGCACCTCCAGGCAGTCCTGTTCGTCCAGCCAAATGCCGCACCCGACTCAGCCCCCGCCGCAGAGATGCCCGACGAGCCGGCCCAGCCGGGCACCGATGGTACGCCCGGCCGACAAGCGTAGCAACCCGCCGGGGCGGCTGACGCACGCATGGCCCGCATCCCGGGATCCGTGACAGAGCGGGCCGCTGGCCGGGGTCAGACCCCTGGAAAACGCCAGCGCCTGGCCACGGGGTCAGACCCCAGTGACGTGCAAAGGCAGTCGGGCCGCCGAGAAGTATCCGGGGTGATTCCGCCAGGAAGCGTGCGACTCGGGGTCAGACCCCTGGAAAACGCCAGCGCCTGGCGGGGGTCTGACCCCTTGCAGCACGCCTACGTCCGGATCTCCGCATCCGATTCCCGTGGCGGCACCGATGCCTGAAAGATCCACCGGGGTCTGACCCCTGGGGAGAACGCCTCGGATCTGCGGCCACGGGGTCAGACCCCAGTGACGTGCAAAGGCAGTCGGGCCGCCGAGAAGTGTCCGGGGTGATTCCGCCAGGACGCGTGCGACTCGGGGTCAGACCCCTGATGAACGCCCCGCACCCCCGGCGAGCAGGCTCCTGTCGCCTCCTGGCGCGGATGCCGAGCCCGAATCCTGATGCCAGCCCCGGCACGAAGCGAGCCTCTTATCGGACGTCGTGCCGCAAATCGCGTTGATCCTATCGGTGACGAATGCTGGAACTGCGGTCACGGGCGACGCAATTTGCAATGGTGCCGATCTTGAGGGCTATGGATAGGGGCACATAACATACTATACATACACGGCTTGCGCCACTGCATCCACTTCCTCCCCCTCTGGCACGCCGCTTGCAGACTAACAGTGTTTTCCGGACCGGCGATGCCGTTCACCGCCAGACCCGGTGGTGCTACACTATGGGCGGCACCGAAAGCCTGATAGAGGAGTTTCATGAACCCAAAGCACCTGATCGAACAGTTCCGCATACGCCAGCAGCCCAACTACGTCGCCCAGGCCGACGAGGAGCAGGTCTTTCGCGTCGCGTTCCGCACGCGGATCCCCCTGATCATCAAGGGGCCCACCGGCTGCGGCAAGACCCGCTTCATCGAGCATATGGCCTACCGACTGTCGCTGCCGCTGATCACCGTCTCGTGTCACGAGGACCTCACGGCCGGCGACCTGGTCGGCCGGTTCCTGTTCAAGAACGACCAGACGATCTGGCATGACGGCCCGCTGACCCTGGCGGTCCGCCACGGGGGGATCTGCTACCTCGACGAGATCGTCGAGGCCCGCAAGGACACCACGGTGATCATCCACTCGCTCACCGACGACCGCCGGATGCTCTACCTCGACAAGACCGG
>JAWLBS010000484.1:0-3048 GCA_041687575.1 Phycisphaerae bacterium
CTGCTACCTCGACGAGATCGTCGAGGCCCGCAAGGACACCACGGTGATCATCCACTCGCTCACCGACGACCGCCGGATGCTCTACCTCGACAAGACCGGTGAGGTGATCCCCGCCCACCCGGACTTCATGATGGTCCTGAGCTACAACCCCGGCTACCAGAGCATCGTCAAGGACCTCAAGCAGTCGACCAAGCAGCGGTTCGCCAGCCTCCGCTTCGACCATCCGTCGCTGGCCGTCGAGGCGCGGATCATCCAGACCGAAACCGGCCTGGACGAGGCCCGCAGCCGGCAGCTCGCCGAGATGGGCGCGAAGATCCGCGACCTCAAGGGCTTCGGCCTCGACGAGTGCGTCTCCAGCCGGCTGCTCGTCTACGTCGGCCGGCTGATCCACGCGGGGCTGTCGCCGGTGCAGGCGTGCCGTCACGCGATCGGCGAGACGCTCACCGACGAGGCCGAGGTGATGACGTCGATCGACGAGATCGCCAGGCTCTACTTCGGCGACCTGATGGACGGCGAGACGGACAAGGACGGCGAGGTTCATGAACCGATCGAACGACAAGGTTGACCGGCGCGCCGCCCCGCTGCGCCGACCGCGGGGCAGCGAGCACCTGACCCCCGCGCAGCGCGACCTGGCGGCGCGGCATGGTTTTGCCCTGGAGAGTATCTGCTGGGGCTATCGCGACATCTTCGCCGGGGCGATCGCCGACCTGTGCGCAGCCGGCTGGATCGGCGACGACCAGCCCGCCCTGACCGCGCAGTTCTTCGCCGTCCTGCGCCGCGCGGAGCGTCCCGACCTCGACCACGTCGTGTGCAAGTTTCTGGAGTGCCTGCACGGACCGGGCCGGTGGCTGCTGCAGCTGCCGGCGATCCTCTGCGACGTGACCGAGGTGGGGATGGACCTCGCCTGGCGGCGCGGCGCGCACGGCCGGCGGTTCTTCGAGGTGCTCGCGCGGGGCGGACTGGGCGCGACGCCCGCCGAGGTCCGTGCGTGCCTGACGACGGCCCGGCGCCTGGCCGCGATCGACGACGGGCTGGCGCTGACCTTCGTCGAAGGCTACCGCACGCTGGCCGGGCGCCTGCGGCCCGACGAGATCGAGACCTTCGTCAACGAGGCGGCGCGGCTGCATGCCCGCAGCCCGGAGCAGGCGGCGGCGTTCCTGCGGGGAGAAAGCCGGGCCGCCGACACTTACATGATGCTGCTCACGCAGGAGTGTCGCCTGCCCGATGTCGCGGGGTCGCTGGAGGCGCTGCTGCACGCGCTGACCGGCCGGCGCGTCGAGGTCGCCGACCTTGGCGCGCTCGACAGCGACGACCTGATCGCCCGCGGCACGAAGATGCTCTGCCTGCACGACCATCTCTATCTGCCGGTTCGCATGCGCCACTTCCGCTCGGCCGCGCAGAACCGCAACTGGTACCGGCTGGTGACGATCCTTGCGGCGGGCATGCTCGTCGATGACAGCTTCGCCGCGGTCCACGGCCACAGCCGGTATCCCGACTGCCGCGTGCTCGTCGGCATCGATCCGCTCCGCTGCAACCTGTTTCACATCATTGAATACGCTCGTATCGTGCGCCGCGTGCAGTGCCGCTGGCCAGGTGCCCGGCGGCTGATCGACTTCGGGCTGAGAAGCATGTTCAAGGCGGCCGGCCCGCTGACGGCGCCGTATCGCCTGTTTCGCGACGTGATGAATGCGGGCGTGGCCACCGATGCCGTCCGGCGCATCCGGCATGCAGCGGACGAGTCGGTCAATTGTCTCGATACGGCGTCGCTGCTCGACGCCGACTCGTGGGGCGTCGTGCGGGACGCGTATCCGCAACTGGGCGCGGCGCTGCTGGAGCCGATGCCGCTGCTCTCGGATTTCGGTTTTCCCGTGACCTACAGCAATCCCCCAAGCGAAAGCCGGGTTGTTGACCTCGCCCGTGCGGCGCAGCGCCGCCGGCTCGACGGCAGCGACGCCGCCCGGCGCGAGCCCGAGAGTGATTTCGGCAGCGATATACCCGAGGACAAGCAGGCCGAGCCCGGCGAGACCGTCGACGTCTGCTATCTTTACGACGAGTGGAACTTCCGCGAGAACGACTACCGCCGCGACTACTGCCGCGTGCGAGTGACGGCCGCGCCGGCGGAACCATCGGTTCGGATCCCCGACGACCTCGACGATCACAGCCGCAAGGTCCGCGCGGCGTTCGAACGGCTTCGCCCGGACCTCGCTCGCCGGCAGAAGTATCTGCCCGACGGCGACGCCATCAACGTCGATCAGCTGACAGACTATCTCATCGCGCGTCGCCGCGAGCCGTCGCCGCGGGTCCGCTTTTATGAGAAACACTTGCTCAGCCGGCGCGACCTGGCGGTGCAGATCCTGCTGGACGTCAGCGGCTCGACGGCCGGCCAGGACGAAGGTCACGCCCGCACGATCGACCTGGAGAAGCAGGCTGCCCTGGTGCTCGCGCACGGGCTGGCGGCGCTGGATGATCGGTTTGCGATCTGCGGGTTCACCTCCAGCGGGCGCGAGCGGTGCGACTACATCGTTTACAAGGATTTTGAAGAGCCGTGGTGCGAGCAGACGGGCGCCCGGGTTGCTTCGGCGAGGCCCCGCAACTCGACCCGCATCGGCCCGGCGCTGCGCCACTCGGGATGGCGGCTGGCGCAGCAGCCGTGCCGTCAGCGCTTGATCCTGCTGGTCACCGACGGCAAGCCGATGGACAGCGACTACGACCCGACCAGCCGCTACGCCCAGCACGACGTCCGGATGGCGTGCGAGGAGAACGCGCGGCGGGACATCCACACCTTCGCGATCACCACCGAGGCGAACAGCCGTGCCGACATGGAGATCATGTTCCCCCGGCGCCGCTTTGCGCTGCTGGAGAAGATCGCCGACCTGCCGCGGGTGATGCCGAATCTGTATCTGCGCATCACGACATGACGGCGAGGTGCTGCGGATCGCTTGGGGAAGCGCTGGGCATCCGGGGAATGCCATGGCCGCAACGACCCGCTGCCGGCGCTATCGCTTGGCAGCGGGTGCCCCGGCGGCCATGGCACCCGGGGTTACCGCT
>JAWLBS010000485.1:0-3018 GCA_041687575.1 Phycisphaerae bacterium
GCGTCGGCGGGGGCCTCGGCGGGGGGTTCGGCTGGGAGGTCGGCGTAGTGGCGCGGGGGCATGCCGATGGTGTTTTCGCTCCACCAGATGGGGTCGGTGAGGTGGTGGACGGCGGCGTCGATTTCCTGCGGCGAGTACCTGGCGACGGGGAGCAGGTCGATGTCGTAGAGGTGCTCGCCCTGGCTCATCAGGGGATAGACGTGCTCGTCGGGGGTTGGCTCGGGGAAGTTGATGTTGTGGGCGAAGTTGGGGCTGCGCAGCAGGGTGAGGCGCATGGCCCCGTCCGGTTGGACGTCGGCGGCGTAGGCGTCGCGGGTGACGATCGAGAGCGACGCGGTGTCGTTGTGGACGGTCAGGTGGTCCTGCAGCGTGGACTCTTGGCGGTTCATCGGGCGGGCGATCCGGCCGGCGGGGATGCCGTCGACGCGGGTGGTCGGGGCGAAGCCGGGCGGGACGATGAGTTTGACGATCTCGTGCTGGCCCTGGTAGTAGACCCGCAGGCGCATGTGGACGACGGGGTCGCCGGCGCAGAGGGCAACTCGCCACAGGATTCTGGAATGGGCGAGGCGGAAGTCGGCGGAGAGGGCGGCGCGGAGGGGGCCGGCCTCGATGACCTTCCAGCGGTCGGCGGTGAACTGGCCGACGGGCTCGACGCCGAAGATCGCGTCGGGCACGCCGTGGCCCCAGCTGTCGCTGTTGTCGATAAACGAGACGATGCGGATGCCCTTCTTGCCGAGCATTTCGACGTTGCCGTCCTTGCGGAGGATCGATTCGATGCCGTCGGGGGTGGTGCGTACGGCGAGGGCGCCGTTGTCCAGCAGGTCCGGCTGCGGGGCGGCGGCGGGGCTGGGCACGGTCGTCTGCGGGTTGCGGTCGTGGTGGACTTCGAGGACTTGCCGGCCGAACGGGGGGATCTCGGCAGGGACGAGGTAGCGGTACATCTTTCGTTCGGCGGCGTTGCCGGCGGTTTTCTGGGAGGCGACTTCGGTGCCGTCGGCGGTGGTGAAGCGGACGGGGATGGCGTAGGAGACGTGGCCGAGGTAGGGCTCGGTCTCGACGACTCCTTTGAAGGGTTTGTCGGTCACGTTGTGCAGGACGACGCGCTGGCGGGGGCAGGGGGCGAGGTCGAAGGTGCGTTTGCGGGTGATGTGGGTGAGGATCTCGCGGGCGTTGCGTTTGGCGATGCCGAGGTCGTCGCGGACGTGGGGGTAGGCCGGCTCGATGGATGAGCCGGGCAGGATGTCGTGGAAGCTGTTGAAGCAGGTCTGGATCCAGCCCTGGCGGAGGCTTTCGGTGTGGCCGGCCGGGGCGAGGTCGTTATATTTGTGTGTCATGATCTCGGCCTGGGCGAGGAGGGTTTCGGCCTGGCGGAGCTGTTGCTTGGTTTCGTGAACGGCGGAGTAGCAGCCGGGGGAGACCCACTGCAGTTCGCCCTCGAAGACGGGCAGGGTGACCCCGGAGGCGTCGACGGCGTCGAAGAAGTTGTCGAGGCTGCTGAAGACGAGTTCGACACCTTCGGCGTAGTGGCGGTGGCGCTGGATCCACTCGATCTGCTCGCGCGAGGGCCCGCCGCCGTGGTCGCCGATGCCGTAGAAGGCGATGGTGTGGCCGATCTCGCGGTTGGCGGCCTCGATGCCGGCCTGAACGTGGGATTCGAGGTCTTTGATGCCGCGGGCGCAGTACGAGCCGGGGATGTGGGCGGTGGTGACGGTCTCGCCGGTGGGGGCCCGCCAGGTGAACAGGGCGGCTGGCGGGGGCGTGGTCGGTTTGGTCGGCCGGCCCCAGGCGAAGCGGTCGATGCCGCCCTTGCGCAGCAGGGCGGGCAGGGTGGCGGGGTGGCCGAAGCTGTCGACCTCGTAGCCGATGCGGACGTCGACGCCGAGGTGCTGCTGGAACCAGGCGCGGCCGATCTCGCCCTGTTTGATGAGGGTGTCAGGGCCGGCCATGTTGGTGTCGGGCTGGACCCACCAGCCGGTGACGACGGACCAGCGGCCGGCGGCGATGTGTTTGCGGATGCGGTCGAGCAGGTCGGGGCAGAGGTTTCGGACCTGTTCGTAGACCCAGGCCTCGCCGCGGGTGATGACCAGTTCGGGGTATTCGTCGAGCAGATCGCAGGCGGTACGGCAGGTGTTGATGGCCTCATCGACGCCGGCCGGCCAGGTCCACATCCAGACCGGGTCGAGGTGGGCGTTGGCGATCATGTGGACGGTGAGTTTATCGGTGGACATTGGAGGTCCCTTGTTATCGTTTTGGCGCTTGTGGGCGTACCGGCAGGTTCCGTGTTGCCGGTGGGGGTTATGTGTACAGCGTGGGGGCGGGGAACGCAACTTTCAGCGCAAGCGGATCAGGGTGTCGGGGTGGATGTTCAGGGCGGGGCAGTGGGGTTGGACCTGGTTGGCGAAGCGGCGGCCGTCGGGGAGGTAGCCGGCGGTGGGAGTCAGGTCGGGGATGCGGGCCTGCCACCAGAGGTTGAGGCGGGCCATGCAGATCTCGCGGGTGTACTTGGCGAGGATGCTGGCCCAGGCGGTGGTGCAGCAGTGGTGGTCGGCGTCCATCATGAAGGTCAGGTCGACGGTCTGGCAGGCGGGGCGATGGGGCGGGGCGTCGGCTTTTGCTGGTGCGAGGGCGTGCGGGGCGGTCGGCGCAGCCGGCGAGTTTGCGGGCACAGCGGCGATGTCCGCGAGGTTATTGCCGAGGGCGGATGGCGACGTAGCGGGCGAGGCGATGGTATCCGGCGGATTGCCGGCGGCAACGGATGGCGACGAGGTCGGCAGGGCGGTCGCATTCGCGGCGACGTCCGCAGGGGATGAAGCGGGCGTGGCGGGGGAATGGGCCGCGACATTGCTTGCCGCGACGGGCAGAACGATACGGTAGCGGCTGCGTTCGGGAGCGTGCTCCAGTTCGGCCAGTTCGAGCGGGTCGAACGAGCGGACCAGCGACGGGCGGTAGTCGGTCCGGCCGCCCTGGCGGTCGAGGATGGCGACGACCGGTTCGGTCGGGTCGATCGCGGCGGCCCGC
>JAWLBS010000486.1:0-3013 GCA_041687575.1 Phycisphaerae bacterium
CTCGGTGATCGACGAGGGCAACTGGGCCAGCGCAACACAGGCTACCGGCGAACCGACGCCTTCGTCCGCCGGTTCCCCCGAATTGATGACCGTCGGCGGCCTGAGCGACAACACGACCTATTACTTCGCGATCAAGGCGACCGACGAGGCCGCCAACGTCTCGGGCATTTCCAACGTGCCCAGCGCCACCACGCTGGTCAGCACGCCGCCGGGGATTGTCGTCAACAGCATCTTCGGCAACACCTCCGGCTGGCGCGGCGGCAGCAACATCTCGTCCAACTGGTGCCAGATTCAGAAGTGGCCCGCCAGCAATGCCGACGGCACGCTCGGCGAGTTCAGCCGGACCGCCTTGCAGAATGCCATCAACACCACGCTGCAGTCCTACTCCGATTGGACTGCCAAGGTCATCGTCTCGCAGGTCAACTGGCTGACCGATCCGATCCCCGCTGATCTCGGGCCGGTCGTCGCGCTGGTCGATCTGGACTGGGCCACGCTGGTCTGGGGCTCGTCGACGGCATACACCGCCGGCAGCGGCTCGTGGACCTACAACAGCACGACGTATCCGAACTTCGTCGCGGCGGTCAGCGCGAGCGAGACCGGCGGCGATTCGACGATCATTACCGGGGCCACTTGGGCAGCTGAGTGGAATACAAGCCTGCCGGGCGCCTGCTGGGACATCGTCATCGAGGTGCCCAAGTCGCTGATTACCGACTACATCGCCAATACCAGCGCCATGGGGCTGTTCGTCGGTGCTGAAAAGAGCAATGGCGCCGTCAGCATCTTCTACGGCAATCAGTGGAGCGGTGAAGCCAACATCCGGGTCCGGATCGATCCGGTCGTCGAACCGGGGCCGAAGCTGGCCACCGGCGTGATCACCGGCGTAACCGACAGCTGGCAGACCGTCAACCTTGCCAACACCTATACCTCCATGGTCGTCGTCTGCACGCCCAACTACACCAACAGCAGCAGCCCCTGCGTGGTCCGCGTCCGCAATGCTTCGGGCAACAGCTTCGACGTGCGGGTCCAGCGGCCCGGCTCGACGGGCGCCTCGGCCGACGTGTACTACATGGTCGTCGAGGAGGGCGTCTACACCGTCGCCGCCGACGGGGTCAAGATGGAGGCCCAACGGTTCACCTCGACGGTCACCGCCCGCAAGGGCTCCTGGAGCGCCCAGAACGCCGGCTACTCCAACACCTACACCAGCCCGGTCGTCCTGGGGCAGGTGATGACCGCCAACGACGCGAACTGGTCGGTCTTCTGGTGCAGCGGTTCTTCGACCGGCAACCCGCCGGATGCCTCGAACCTCTATGTCGGCAAACATGTCGGCGAGGATACTCTCACCAGCCGGGCCAATGAGATCCTCGGCTACATCGTCATCGAGGCCGGCAGCGGCACGATGGGCAGCACGGGCTACAAGGCCGGCCGCGGGGCCGACTCGATCCAGGGCATGGGCAACAGCCCGCCGTACACCTACAACCCGGGCGCGGGCTCGGCGTGCTCGATCGGCATCGCCAGCCAGGTCGCCATGGACGGCGCCGACGGCGGCTGGGCGGTCCTGTATGGAGCCACTCCCGTCAGCCAGAGCAATCTGGCCCTGGCCATCGATGAGGACCAGATCAGTGACTCCGAGCGGAGCCACACCACCGAGCAGGTCGACTACATCGTCTTTGCCGATTAGGTCGACATAGTGACCACCGACTGAGCGGCAGAACGCCTCGCCGGGAGAAGCAGCCCGGCCATCAGGCGGGCGGACCGCAAACGCACCGGGGCCGGCGATCGAGAGAGGTCGCCGGCCCCGGGTTCTCTCTGCCGCAGTGACAGGTCCTGTCACTGCCACCACAGAAAACCCATGAATCGCATGTTTGCTCCTGCAATTTCCTTGACAAGGGGATGACATGCCGCTTTACTCTGTGATGCATCATTTCCGCGTAACGCGGTCGGCCAGCCGCGTTATCGAGAGTTTCTTTCGGCATTGACTGCGCCCGACGTCCTCGCATGACGGCAACAATCCCGGTCCGCTGGCTTCAGGCGGTCGGCCTTCGGGCCGGACCGATACGGAGAAAGTGCGTCATGCATGCCGCGCGAGCGCCGCCACTGTCTTCACCGGCCACCGAAGGTGGAAGTCTTTGTGCAGAGAACCGCCGGGGGAATGAAAAAGGAGACATTCCGATGCAACGTCACATCGCAATCGCCAGCCTTGTCTTGATTATGCTGCTGGCCTCGACAAGTCCGGCTGCCATCACCATCGTCCGCACGGGTTCGACCTACAGCACGGTGCAGAACGCGATCAACGCCGCGACCACCGGGGACATTATCGAGATCGACTCGGGCACCTACTACCAGTCGGCCGGCTGGGCGACGGTCAACAAGGCCGACCTGACTATCCGCGGCGTCGGGACCACCAGGCCCATCCTTGACGCCGGCGGCAGTTCGCTGGCCGGCAAGGCCATCTTCGTGGTCACCGCCAGCGGCCTGACCGTGGAGAACATCGAGTTCAAGAACTGTGCCTGTACCAGCAAGAACGGCGCCGGCATCCGCCAGGAGGCCGCCGACCTCACCGTCCGCAACTGCTACTTCCACGACAATGAGAACGGCATCCTTGCCAACGCCGTCACCGGCAGCAGCATTTTGATCGAGTACAGCGAATTCTACCGCAACGGCTACGGCGACGGCCAGAGTCACAACCTCTACATCAACGGCGTGGACGAGCTGGTCTTCCGGCACAACTGGACGCACAATGCGGTTGTGGGCCACGAGATCAAGACCCGCGCCAAGGTCAACTACATCCTCTACAACCGCATCGGCAACGAGGGCGGCAACGGCAGCTACGAGATCAATGTCCCCAACGGCGGTACGACCTACATCATCGGCAACCAGATCGAGCAGAGCTCCACCACCAGCAACAGCACAATCATCGACTACGGCTCGGAGGGCGTTTCGAATCCCGACGATCACCTCTACGTCGTCAACAACACCGTCGTCAACAACCGTCACACCTGCTACTTCGTCCGCA
>JAWLBS010000487.1:0-3008 GCA_041687575.1 Phycisphaerae bacterium
GTCGCTCTCGGCGACCTGTTTCCTTTCGCCGTTGTGGCGCTCGGTCGCCTGGTGGTAGAAGTAGCGAACCAGCGTCGTGCCGTGGTGCTCGGCGATGAAGGCCCGCAACACCCGCGGCAGGCCGTACTCCCGCGCCATCTCCAGGCCGTCCTTGACGTGCCCGATGATGATCAACAGACTCATCGTCGGCGCCAGCCGATCGTGCCAGTTGGTCCCGCCGGTCTGCTGGTTCTCCACGAAATAGCGCGGCTTGTTGATCTTGCCGATGTCGTGGTAGTACGCCCCGACCCGCGTGAGCAGCCCATGGGCCCCGATCGTCTCGGCGGCGGCCTCAGCCATGCTGCCCAGCACCAGCGCGTGGTTGTAGGTCCCGGGGGCCTCGCGCGCCAGCCGACGCAGCAGCGGCTTGTTGATGTCGCACCACTCCAGCAGCGTCATGCCCGTGACGATCCCGAAGAATCGCTCGAGGATCGGCAGCACCGCATGCAGCACGACACTGGCCAGCAGCGTCACCGCCCCGGCCAGCGCGGCGCCCTTGACCGCATAGGCCAGCGGCTGCATCTGCTCGACATCCGCGAAGAACGACACGGCCAGCGCCACCGAACCGGCCACCAGGCCCACCACGATCAGCTTCGTGCGGGTGCGGATCTCCGCCAGCATCCCGATGCCCACCAGCGTCGCGACCAGCAGCAGGATGTACGTGCTCAGGCTCGGACGCGGCAACGTCAGCACCGCCAGCAGGGCCAGCGGGAACGTCGCGCCAATCGCGTAACGCTGCTGCACGGCGACCGCAATGATCGCCCCGGCCAGCCAGACCGGCACGATCGCCCAGCGGTCGACGTGCGGCAACCCCGAACCGGCCAGCCAGCTCGACACCAGAACCGCCCCGAACACCAGCGACGCCAGGCTCGCTGTGTCCGACCACGACCGCAGCAGCTGCGGCCGGTACCGCCACGTGTAGGCGGCCAGCCCCAGGACCACCACCAGGACGATCCCGCAGACCCCCGCCTGGTGCAGCTGATACTGCTGGTGCAGCACCGGATCCTGCTGGAGCTTCGTCCTGTACGCCTCACGCTCCGCCCGCAGCAGATCCAGCATCGAATCGGTGATCGTGCTGCCGCGCTGGACAAGGATCTGCCCCTCGGTGTAGGTCTCGATCCTGTCGACGGACCGGGCGGCCAGATCCATCCGCTGCTGGGTCTCGGCCGCGTCATAGACGTAGACCGGCCGCGGGTTCTCGCCGGCCGGGGCGAGCAGATCGCTCAAGTAGTCCCCAAAGACCTTGCGGGCCTGCTCGCCGAGGTCGTGCGGCTCGTTCGAATCGCGGGCGGTGCGGACCGCCGGCATGATCGCCTTGACGGCATCTTCCAGCTGCCCGCGGGTGGCCAGGTCGTAGGTGTACGTCAGGTAGCGGCGCTCCCGCTGGTTGCGGGCGGTCGGGTCGAAGACGACCGGCTCGGCGACCAGACTCTTGGGCTGGCGGTCCTCGGCGGGCTTGCTCCAGATGACCGGGGCGCCAGCCAGCGTCCGGACGAACTCGGTGGACAGGTGCTGCCACTGCTCCGGCTGCTCGCTCGCCAAGGCCCGCAGCTGCTCGTAGGCCTTTTCGTCCAAGTGCCAGGCCGCCCCGCGCCCCGGCCCCTTGCGCGTCTCTCTGAGTTTCGCCTGGAACTGCTCGTAGGTCGGACTGCTCGCCAGGGCCTCGTGCAGAACCTGCAGGTCCTTTTCCACCCGCCCCAGCAGCTCGTTGTTCAAACGGTAATAGTTCGGCTCGCCGCGCCGCGCGAGATCCTGCTCGCGGGCGGCCTTGATCGGGTTCTCCCACGAGAAATCCACGCGGGCAACGATCGGCTGCTCGACCCGCATGTCCACCCGGTACGGCAGACCCCGCTCGCCGTACAGAATCACCACGCACAGCGCCGCCGCCAGCAGCAGAAAGATCCCAGCCGGCACAAGCGTGTCCTTGCGGCCGAGATGCCCGCTCAGTTTCGAGAACCGCCCCTGCTGCGGCTTGCGGATCTCACGCCGGCGGATCGTGGATTTGCCGAACGGCCACATGGCGGCCTTCCTCGACATCTTGCCCATGCAACAAAGCTCAACGGCCTCGCGGCGCGCCTCGCGGCGCAGCCCGGGGCCAGGCCTATTTCTCCATGCCCGACGCATCCGCCTCCAGCGGCTGCGCCTGAACGACATACTTTTCTTTCCCGCCCTCACGGACCCGCTGCAGGCGGTTTATGTGCTCGCCGTCACCATTGCGGCCATACGCATTGACGATGTTCTGTACCAGCCGGTGACGGACGATATCCTGGTCGGTCAGGCGGACCACGCTGATGCCCTCGACGTCTTTGAGGCGATGAACCGCGTCAACCAGACCGCTCTGCTCCGGCTTCTCCAGGTCGACCTGGCTGTCGTCGCCCGTGACGATCATCTTGCTGTGATGGCCCAGCCGCGTCAGGAACATCAACATCTGACTGACGGTGGCGTTTTGTGCTTCATCGAGAATTATCGCGGCACTGTTGAGCGTACGACCCCGCATAAACGCCAAGGGGATGACCTCGATCACGTCGTTGGCCATGAACCGGCGAAGCTGCTCGAAACCCATCATGTCGTGCATCGCGTCCAGCAGCGGCCGCAGATATGGGTTTACCTTCGCCTGCAGATCCCCGGGCAGGTACCCCAGCTTTTCCCCGGCCTCGACGGCCGGACGGACCAGCACGATCCGCTTGATCGCCCCGAGCTTGAGCATGTGGGCCGCCATTGCGACCGCCAGGTACGTCTTGCCCGTGCCGGCCGGCCCGAGGCAGAACACCAGATCATGGTTGGCGATGCCCTCGACATAGGCCCTTTGACCGGCGGTCCGCGGCTCGATCTGCAGGTCCCGGCTGAACACGTCGATCTGGCCGGCGACGGGTTCGTCTCGCCGCCCGGCGGCCAGGATCAGGTCCGCCACTTCCTGGTCGGCCATCGGGCCGCGGGTGCGGACGATTTCCTGCATCTGCTGGATAATC
>JAWLBS010000488.1:0-2975 GCA_041687575.1 Phycisphaerae bacterium
ACGCCGTTTCCGGGGCACCAGGCACCATTGTGATCTCGGTCTGTCTTCCACCGTCCGGGCCGTCCCAAGAGAATACCGCAACGGCCGACCGCTGCTAGTCCTTGACCAAGCGTAACACGCCTTGCTTTCTATGCCGTATTAGGAAGAAGGACTCGAAATGCCCCGGAATTCGTGTATAGAGGAATTACCAGATTACTCTTGCACGGAGGCATTTCGAGTGAAGACCAGTAGAACAAAAATCCTTCGCAATCGCAAGCGGCGAATTCAGCGGCGGCTGCGGCATCGGGACTGGCCGCACCAGAATGAGCCCATGCTGGCGGCCCGCAACATCCGGTACGAACTGGCCGAAAAGACCCGCGGGCTGGGCGTCGGCGGGATCGGGGCCATCCACCTGCTGGCCCGCCGGGTCGGGCTGATCGAGGCGATCGATCGGGACCTGCACCTTTTGAAGATGCACAAGCCCTACCACGAGTCCGACCACGTGCTGAATATCGCCTACAACGCCCTGTGCAATGGCACGTGCCTGGAGGACATCGAACTGCGGCGCAACGACGAGGTCTACCTCGACGCCCTGGGCGCCCAGCGGGTCCCCGACCCGACCACCGAAGGCGACTTCTGCCGGCGGTTCGACGCCCCGCAGATCGAGGCCCTGATGGACACGATCAACCGGGTGCGTCAGCGGATCTGGCGGGTCCAGCCTGGACCGTTTGCCGAGCGGGCGATCCTGGATGTGGACGGGACGATCGCCCCCACCACCGGCGAATGCAAGCAGGGGATGGACATCTCCTACAACGGCCAGTGGGGCTATCACCCGCTGGTCGTGTCGCTGGCGAATACGGGCGAGCCGCTGTTCGTGGTCAACCGTCCCGGCAACCGGCCCAGCCACGAGGATGCGGCGGCCTGGCTGGACCGGGGGATCGAGGCCTGCCGCGGCGGCGGCTTCGGTCAGGTCCTGCTGCGTGGGGACACGGACTTCAGCCAGACGAAGTATCTGGACGGCTGGGACGCCGACGGGGTGGGCTTCGTCTTCGGGATCGATGCGATGGCCAACCTGGTCAAACAGGCCGAGGATCTGCCGGTATCGGCCTGGAGGCCGCTTCTCCGGCCGGCGAAGTACGAGGTGGCCACGCAGGAGCGGGCCCGGCCGGCCAACGTCAAGGAGCAGATCGTCCGGCAGCGGCAGTTCAAGAACATCCGGCTGGTATGCGAGGACGTGGCCGAGTTCGCCTACCGCCCGACGGCGTGCCGCAAGACGTACCGGATGGTGGTGGTCCGCAAGAACCTGTCTGTGGAAAAGGGCGAGCAGATGCTGCTCGACGATGTGCGGTACTTCTTCTACATCACCAACGATACGGCCACGACGGCCGATCAGATCGTGCTGCTGGCCAACGACCGGTGCAACCAGGAGAACCTGATCGCCCAGCTCAAGGGCGGTGTGCGGGCGTTGTCGGCCCCGGTGGACAGTCTGGAGAGCAACTGGGCGTACATGGTGATGGCATCGCTGGCCTGGACGCTCAAGGCGTGGTTCGCGTTGCTGCTGCCGGAGCGGGGCCGCTGGTCGGATCGGCACCGCCGGCAGAAGCAGGCGGTGCTGACGATGGAGTTCAAGCGGTTCGTCAACGCGTTTGTGCTCGTGCCGTGTCAGATCGTGCGCCAGTCGCGGCGTGTGGTGTACCGGCTGCTGGCGTGGAATCCGTGGCAGGATGTGTTTCTGCGGCTGCTGGATGCCCTGCGGCACCCGCTGCGATGTTGAGCCGGCGGGGTTGATGCCGGGGTCCGGATGCCCCGGTTCGTAGTGGTTCGGCCGGTCGAGTCAGGATGGTGAAGATGGACAAGCGAATAACTCAGCGAGACGCAGGGAACCGTGAACTGGGTTCCGGCGGGAGATCCCTGCCCAGCCGATCTTCTGTCACAAACTGCATTGCAGACTAGGATTATTCGCTTGTTTAAGGACTAGTGATCCCAGAGGAAGATTGAACGACAAGGGAGCTTCGAGATTGGGATGTGCAGGGAATCAGAGGGTATGAGAAAGTGGCGCGAGGCCAGAAGCGGTTCGCCATCCAGCGGGCGACCCGCTAAAGGTGGGGGTGCCGGAGGTGACCAAGATGGTGAAGTGCAGGATGTGCGGATGTGACACAGGCGTGGCTGAGGGTTTGGCCGGCCTGTGCGGGCGGTGTGACAAGCTTGTGGGCGATGCGGCGATCGATGCGGGGCGGTTCGGATGACACCGCGTCAAGGCCGCGAGGCCGCGGGGGCGCATCGGATGATCGAGCAGTCGCTGGCCAGGTTGGCTGGGGATCTCGAGCAGGGGATGAGTGCGGAGTTTCGGGCATATCTGAAGAAGATGTCGCGGTTTCATCGGTATTCGGTGGGCAACATGCTGCTGATCTGCTTGCAGCGGCCGGATGCGTCGCATGTTGCGGGCTACCGGACGTGGAAGAGCCTCGGGCGGCAGGTGCGGCGGGGGGAGAAGGGCATCATGATCCTGGCTCCGATCGTGCAGCGTATCGAGGATGAGCAGGACGAGGAGGCCGAGATCGTCAGCGCCTACAGACGGGCGTATGTCTTCGATATCAGTCAGACCGATGGCAAGCCCTTGCCCGAGCCGGCCGGGCCGCAAGGGGATCCCGGGGATTACCTGTCGCGGCTGGAGGCGCATGTGGCCAAGCGCGGCATCCGGATCGAACACACGCCGCGGATCGGGCCTGCAGAGGGCATGTCCACAGGCGGCAGGATCCTGCTGCATCCGCGGCTGGAAGCAGGGCAGGCCTTCTCGGTGCTGGTGCATGAGCTGGCGCATGAGGTGCTGCATCAGGCGTCCGAGGAGCGGCTGCCGAAGGCCGTGCAGGAGCTGGAAGCCGAGGCGGTGGCGTTCGTCGTATGCGAAGCTGTTGGCCTGCAGTCGGGAAGTGCGTCGAGCGACTACATCCAGCTGCACCGGGGCGACAAGAAAACGTTGTTCGAGTCGATGAAGC
>JAWLBS010000489.1:0-2960 GCA_041687575.1 Phycisphaerae bacterium
CTGCGATTGGGGCGGTTTGGCGGCCGATCGCCCCAGCGGGCCACTCCCGTTCGCGCCATCGTTGCGTCCTTCGCGCCGGCGAGTCGTCCTCTCGGCTTTTCCACCGCCCGGCCGAGTTGGCGGTGCTTGCCTGCCGTCGACGGCGGCGGGCGGGGTAGGGCGTGCAACTTATTGCACGCGGGATGGCAGAGCCGACGGCCGAATGACTCCCCACGCCCGGCCGCGGCCCACACCGAGGCCGACTGAACACCCCCGGCCTGCGGCCGGGGCAAGATGCCGAGATGGGTAGGCCGCCCGTGGGCCGGGGTTCGACGATGGCGCTGTCCTCGGCGGGCCTGGGGCGTTGCTGGGGGAGTCTGGCCGGCCGTGTCCGGCGCGCGACGAGCCCCCGTCGCCCCTGGCTGCGGTCGGACGTGATGGCGGCCGACAGCCCCAGCGGGCGGCTGTTGTCCGCGCCATCGTTGAGTCCTTCGCGCCGGCGAGTCGTCCTCTCGGCTTTTCCATGCAGGCCGGGTCGGCGTCCCTTGCTTGCGCCGACGGCGGCGGGCGACGCGGTGAGCAACTTGCTGCACACGGGGGACATCGGTAGACTGTTCGCGCGGCCGAATCTGATGATGGCATGTCTGACTTACTGGAGAAATGCTATGGGGTCTATGTCTTGCACTCGACGAAACTGGCATCGTTCATGGACGCTGCTGCTCATGATGCTCTGCGTGATGTCGCTATGCGGATGCGAATCGCCGTCAACCATGCAGCTCTTGCGGCAGCATCGGAACATGCCCGTTGGCGATCCCGTCTGGCTCAGTGATCGCTGCCTGGCCATACAGCGTGTTGAGGCCTCGAATGGTGATTCGGCTCTCGTCGCTGTTGCGATGTCGTCGCCCAAGCGTGGGGGGGCTGGACCCTGGGAGATACTGGTCTCCAACATCCATGCCGTTGTCAGAGCCGACTCGTCGCTTCGGTGTCTGATCGAAGCAGAGCCAGAGCGGGTGCTGTATTGGATTGCTTACGGACTGGAGGACGGCGACAAAGCGTGTCTGGACGAAACCAGGCTTGCACACTCGAACCGTGCAGTCGTAGTGGAGACTATCCCCTTCGAGAGAACCCGGGAGGTCGTACTAGTGCGAGCCACGTGTGTGTCGCTATATCCTACCGAAACCCCGGATATCTATGCGTACCTGTGGTTTCAATGGAAGGCGCGTGACATGTCACTCGACTTGACAGAGGATGAATATGTAAGACTTTTCGGAATGCTGCATGGTCTCCTCTACTTGGAGTTGGATGCCCATGTGCCCTATGCGTGGTAGCAGCAGGTAGGGCGTGCAACTTGTTGCACGCCGAACGGCAGTGCCGATGGCGGGACGACTCCTCCCGCCCGGCCAAGGCCCACGCCGCGGCCGCGGTGAAAATCAGCCGAGATGGGCAGGCCGCCCCCGGCGGCCGCGCCGCGCGCGCGGCGCCGCCGGCAGATGCCCAGGCCGGCGGCCGCGATATCAGGATGCCGAGATGGGTAGGCCGCCCGTGGGCCGGGGCCTGACGATGGCGCTGTCCCTGGTGGCCCAGGCGGTTGCTGGGTGAGTCGGGCCGGCCGTGTCCGGCGCGCGACGAGCCCTTGTCGCCCTGACCGCGGTCGAAGCGTGATGACTGCCGACTGCCCCAGCGGGCCGCTGCTGTTCGCGCCATCGTTGAGTCCTTCGCGCCGGCGAGTCGTCCTCTCGGCTTTTGCCACGCCCGGCCGGATCGGAATGCTTGCCGTCCACGGCGGCGTGCGACGTGCGACGTGCAACTTGTTGCAAGCGGGGTGGCAGAGCCGATGGCGGGATGCCCCCTCAGGCCTGGCGGGAGGCGCTCCATCCCGGATTCGCAGAGGGCTGCGGCGGCCTTCCCATCGTCAGCCGGCCGGCGGTGCGTGGTTGGTGGCGGCGGATGCCAGGCTGGTGAGGAGGGCAACCGGGTTCTGCTGGCGTCGACATCGGTTGATGCCCTAGAATCTGGTCAGGCCGCAAACCGCAGACGATGGGTCGGCAACGGCCCGCCAGCCGCATGGCGAATCGGCCGCCACGGCCGGGCGGTGCTGCATGACGCGGGCGGCGAAGAAGGTCTGGGCAAGCAGCCTGGCGCCATATTTCACCCGATCAGAGAGAGCAGGCCGATTGCGATCTCACTGCGGCAACAAGGAGCACGGCATCGTGGATGACGACTGGAGCCCCCGGCGGGGCTGGACGATCCTTGGGGTGCACCTGGCCGTGCGGTCGATGCTGGGTTGTGCGGTGATGTTCGCGGCCGCTTGGGCACTAAACGCTCTGTGCGATTCGGTCGGGGCGACCGGCATGTCTACCATTCTGCCGTTCCTCTCCGGCGGCGTCGGCGGGGCGATTGCGGGGGTGCTGCTGTGCGGCAAGCTTTCCGAAACCACCGGCTTGGCCGGCCGGACTATTCTGCCGGCGGTGCTCGCTGTTATCCTGGCCGTGCAGGTGGGGGGTTGGTACATCATTGAGGCCAGTATTCCGTGGGCACTGGAACTGCGCATGTATTTCATCGCCGCCTCTGCCGTCGCCTGTGGGCTGGTGATGGTCAAGCTGGTCTGGGTCGAGGCCTGAAACCTGGCATTCGCCCCCGGCACGTGCCGCAGGGCTCGGGGGTTGATCGGATGACCAGTGCCAGCCGACGGACGAAGGCGTGAACATGCGGGCGGGTGCTT
This sequence comes from Phycisphaerae bacterium, assembly GCA_041687575.1. Taxonomy (GTDB): domain Bacteria; phylum Planctomycetota; class Phycisphaerae; order UBA1845; family JANYLN01; genus JANYLN01. The sequence goes on from JAWLBS010000489.1 coordinate 2,702, forward strand.
TGGCCGGCCATTCGCTGTCACTGCGGGCCAGACGACCACCCAGCAGGCGCGCACGAGCGGGCCTCGTCAGCCGGCCTCGACTGGGTGACGAACAGAAGTCGAAAGGTCAGGTATGATCAACGCGGACTTGGCTTCCAGGGCGGCCGATCTGTGCGAGCGCATCCGAGCGGATCGATGCGAGCGGCGTGTCGATACACTGGCGAGCCTGCACTGGCTGGCGGTTCCCGTTGAATCGGGGAAGGTCTTGAGCTGGGACTAT
>JAWLBS010000490.1:0-2958 GCA_041687575.1 Phycisphaerae bacterium
ATCGGTGTGGCCGACGATGACCTTCTGGATTTCGCGGCGCAGGCCTTCGAACTGGTTGCGGAAGGTTTCGGCCGCCTGTTTGACCTGTTCGGGGATTTCCTTGGCCATGTATCATCTCCTGGTTGTGGTGGGCAATCGCCCAGTCTGCAAAACCCGGCCACTCGCATCGCGTCGCTGGCTCGGGCGGTCTTCTCCAGCCGCTGGCGCCACTGCTCCTGCACCTGCTCGCGGCGCTGCTTGAGCGAGTCGATCGATTCGGTCTGGTCGCGGCCGCGCTACCGACCGGCCAGGTCGCCCAGCCACCCCCCGCCCCGGCCAGCACCGCCCGCGGGTCGATCGCGATCCGCCGCACCGCCACGTCCAGCAGGAAAAGGGCCAGTCCGCTCGCCAGCAGATTCGGCCAAGCCGGCTCGCGCGTCAAGGCGTCGGGCAGGTCGCGGCGAAAGATATTCCCGGCCGAGGCGGGCGAAGGTGTACGTCGCCACCACCGCTGGCAGCAGCGCGACGGCTGCGGTCAGCCCGATCAGCACCAGCGGCGAGATGTGGAGCTTCAGTTAGACGTGGTCCATCGACGGCGCGCCCGGCGGCGGTCCGACCCCCGATAGCATGTCCGGGTTCAGATCAACGCTTCCCCCGCAGGAAGCGCCGATAGATGAGCGATCGATCCGCAGGGGTCTGACCTGCTCGGGCATCCGAGGGTTCACCGCGACCTCACGGCCGCGGCTCCTTCCCGCCTGTTTCGAAGCGCCACATCCGTTTAGGTGAATTCCATGGCCGCATCGACCCACTGCCGCGCTTCGCTTGGCAGCGGGTGCCCCGGCGGCCACGGCACCTGTGATGCCGGCAACTCCCCGCGGCACCGCTACTCCGCCGGCAGCAGGTCTACCGGCAGCGTGTCGCAATCCACCGGCTGGCCGTTGCGGAAGCAGGTGAACTCGGTCGTGCCGAGAAGGCCCCGCGTGCCGGTGAACCACCCGGCGGCGAAACCGGTCAGGAAGTCCTGCGTACAGCCGGCGCTGCCTGCAACCATCCCCACTGCCAGAACCGAGCTCACGCAAATCCGAATCCACGTACCCATCGTGTCGCTCTCCCTGTCAGGCGCCGAGTCATGCGGCGCCGTCATTGTCTGTTCCACATTCGCAGGACCACGCCCTGCCCGGGCCGGCCAGTCGCCTCACCATCGCCGCCGGCCGGCGAACTTCACCAGGCACAGACCCGCCAGCATCAGCGCCAGGGGCGTCAGGCCCATCGCCCCGCACATGCCCGCCGGGTTGAACGTTTGCAGGATCGTGTAGACCTCGTCGTCGGCGACCACCTCGGCTGCAACGCCGGGGGCGGCCTGCGGCTGCTCGGCTGTCTGCACCTGCGGGGCGACCACGATCGAGCCGCTGCTGATGACGCGAAGGACCAGGCGGACTTTCAAGTCCGCTCCGGCCAGCAGCCGGGGTACGCGGATGAGCACCGCATCGCCCTCGGCCGTCACCTCGGCGGGCAGGTCGGCGGCGTTCGGCGCGGTGATGAGTTCGGCAGAGACGAACTCGGTGTTGGCGGGCAGCGGGATCGTCACCGTCACGTCGGAGGCATCGCCGCCGGTGTTGCTGACGGTGACCAGAAACGGCACGTTGCTGCCGGTGGTGACGGTGCCGCCGGCCGGCGAGGCTGGATCCTCGCCCGGCGCGGGCTCAGGGCCCGTTTCCCGCGCAACCGTGACCTGCACAGCCGGCTTGCGGACGAAGGCCGCGACGAAGTCGGCATCGGCGGTGACGGTGGTATACAGCAGCTCGGCTTCGGTCGAAGCGTATCCGTCGGGTCCCGTCCATCGGACGAAGCGGTAGCCTTCGGCCGGCACGGCGGTGACCGCCGTGCAGCTGCCGTTGTGCGCGATGGCCTGCTCGATCTCGCCCGTCAGCGTCCCGCCCGCACCGGGCGAGAAGGTGACCGTGTGCGTGTCGATGGCGAAGTTGGCGGTGATGGTCATGTCGGCGGTGACATTCGTGACGGTCAGGGGATTGTCCGTGGTGGTGACGAACCCGCCTGTGCCGGTCCAGTTGACGAAATGGGTATTAGCGTCCGGACTCGCGCTGACCGCTGTGCAGCTGTCGCCGTGGTTGACGGCCTGGACGGCTGTCCCCGCGATCGTGCCGTTGGCGCCGGCTGCGAAGGTGACGGTGTACTGGTTGATCGCGAAGTTCGCGGTGACGGTCATGTCCTGCGCCACATTCGTCACCGTCAGGGGATTGTCGGTGCTGGCAAAGTCGTTCGGGCCGGTCCATCTGACGAAATGGTAACCGTCCGAAGCGACGGCAGCGACGGCTGTGCAGCTGCCGCCGGGGGCAACGGTTTGGGTCGTCTCGCCGGTCAGCTGCCCACCCGGCCCGGCCGCGAACGTTACGTCATGCTGGCTGGTCGTGGTGAACGAGACGTCGTCGCCGTAGACGGTTCCCCAGGCATTGGTGGCATAGGCGCGGACGTGATACGTCGTGCCCATGGTCAGGCCGCTGATGTCGCTGGTAAACGCGCCGGTGCCGGTCCCGTCGGTCGTGTGGTTGCCGGCGATCGTGGGATTGGCAGTTTCGCCCCAGCAGACGCCGCGGGCGGTGACGGCCGAGCCGCCGTCATCGGCAATTGTGCCGCCGCAGGTGGCGGTGGTCGTCGCGATCTCGGACGCGGCGCCGGTCGTGATCGTTGCCGGACCGATCGCGGTGAACGAGACGACGCATGTGCCAGCGGAAACCTGCCCGGCGTCCGCCGCCGTCGCGGCCGCTACGGTGAATCCGCACGAGGTCGCCGACGGGTTGAACCGCAGGCCCGCCGCGCCCTGGGCGTACGTGACGAAGCTGTTGCCGGCCACCGCGGTGGCGCCGTCGGCCAGGTAGAGCGACCCGCCGGTGATGCCGGTGATGTAGAAGTGCGTCACCTCGGCGCCGTCAACGGCGTTGCGGCTGAGGACCAGCCCGT
>JAWLBS010000491.1:0-2948 GCA_041687575.1 Phycisphaerae bacterium
CCATACACCAGCCGCTCCAGCAGCGTCGCCGCCAGGTCGGTCACAGCGGGCGAATCCGCCGCAAAGGTCTGCCCCATCCCGGGCAGCAGCACCTTGCAGACCAGACGGTCTTCGGCGAGCCCACCGACAGATTCCTCCGCAAACGCCGCCGCATCGACCTGCACGGCCGGCCCCTGCTCGCCGCTCGCTCGCAGCGCCCGCTGCACCATCGCCTGGCGCGGCCGGTCCGGCACCAGCACCACCGGCTCGGCCCGATCCGCCAGGCCGATATCAATCCGCCCGAGCAGCTCCGCCGGCTCAATCTCGCACCGCGGCGCGGTCACACTGGCCGGACAACCCCGCCAGTTGCCCGGCTGGCTCATCGGCCAGGCCAGCAGCCGCATCCGCCGCAGCAGCGCCGACGCGTCTGCCTGCGACCGCGCCGTCGCCAGCGCCAGCCGCTTCAGCCACAACACCAGCCCGTAGACCGCCGGCCAGTCCGACTCGGCAAACCCGGTGCGGATGTGCAGGACCGGCGCCTGCGAGAACCGGTCGTGTCGCCGGCCGGGCAGAAGCCACACCGGCGGCCAGTACAGTTTCCTGTGAAGACGCGCCGGCACCGCCAGGTCCTCGATCATGCCGTACAGCCGCGCGACCTCGACCAGGTCGCTCATCATGCCGTCGTAGTGGGTCAGCGGCGCGGCGAACTGCCCGAGCGTGACCGTCTCGCGCCCCAGCGCTGACAGCCACAGCTGCTCGAATACCCGCGGCGCGTGCTCACCCGCCGAGGGCGCCTCCAGCCCCGTCGGGTCCATCACCAGCAAACCGCCCCGCTCGCCCGGCTGATGCAGCGCCAGGGGACGACCCTGCGAGTCGCCCTGACCGGTCTCGGTCGTGATGGCCGGGCGGATGTCCAGTTCCTTCAACTCCGCCCTCGCCGCCTTGGTCATCGCCAGGAAGCGGTGGGCATAGTCATCGCGCCCGTCGTTCCATGCGTAGGGGATGTCGTCGGCCAGGGCGAAACCGCGGGTGTACCACCCGGCCAGCACGATCTTGCCGCACGGCATGTCCAGCCCGCAGACGCGCTCCTGGATGCGGATGCCCGCGATACCGTCGCGAGCCGCCGCACCCGTAAACGTCTCCAGCGAAACGATCACGATCGCCCGCTCAGACAGCGCCAGCACCTGCTCGAGCGAAGGAGCCTTTGCAGCTGGCAAGTCAACCACGACCGCCGGTGCCCGGCCGGCATCCAGTGCTTCCGCCGATGTACTTTCGCCGACGCCGCCCCTGCCCGAACCGAACAACTCCCGCGGCGATACGCGCGACACATTGTCCGGCCCGAACGTCTCCCGCAACCACCCCAGCAGCGGCCGCTCGTCCTGCCGCCCGTCGCACAGCACGACCGTCTCGGGCAGCTGCGGCGGCACCTCGCACTGGGGCTCCGGCGGGTTCGCCAGCGCGTGGCTCGCCATCAGGTAATCCCCCGTCTCGATCAGCCGGAGGCGCTCGACGAGGATCGGCCGGTCCGTTTGAAACCGCAGCCGCACCCGCACCTGCCCGGTCCGCTCGGGACACTGAAAGTAGACCCGGTGCAGCTGCGACCGCTCGCCTTCCGTGCGCAGGGGCAAAGGCTGGTACTCGCGCAAGAGCTCCCCCCGGCGAAGCGCGGCAAATGAAACGGCAACGCTCCCCGCCGCCCCCTCGCCCCCTCGCCCCCGCGGCTGCACCCGCAGGTCCAGCCGGTACCGCCGGTTCGAGTGGCTCCGCAGCGACTGCTCGATCTCGATCCAGCCGGGGCCCGTCGGGCCGATCACCGCGCCAGCCGGCGAGACGGTCACCGCGCCCATGTCGCAATCGTGGAGCGTCGTCTGCCAGCCGCGGATGCCGTCGCGACCCGGGCGCAAGGCACTGTTGGTCAGCAGGTCGTCGGCCCGTTCGACGATCGGCCGTGCATGCAGGGATTTCGCCATGAGGTTTACGCCATCACCCGCTTGAGAAATTCGATGCCCGTGCGGATGTCGCCGACGCGGTCGGCGCCGGCCTCCCGCTCGATCAGCAGCGGACCGGTATAGCCGCGGCTGCGCAGCGCGGGCAGGACCTGGTCGAGCTTCGCATCGCCCTGGCCCAGCGGCACCTCCTTGCCGAACTCCACGCCCGGGGCGCTGCTGAACTTGCCGTCCTTGCAGTGCACATGGGCGATGTGCGGGGCGAGCTTGGCCGCCGCCTCGACCGGGTCGCCGATGCCGTAGAGGATCACGTTGCCGGGATCGAAGTTGACCTTCACGTTCGGCCGGTCGAGATCGTCGATGAACTGCAGCAGCACGTCGACCGGCTCCTGCCCGGTCTCCATGGTCAGCACCAGGCCCTTTTCAGCCAGGCTGTCCGCCACCTGCCGGACCCGGTCGCGCATCTTGGCGTAATCGGCCGCACCGGCCTCGTGCGGCACGAAGCCGATGTGGGTGGTCATCATCTTCACGCCCAGGTCGGCGGTGATGTCGCGGACCTTCTCGGTCATCGCCAGCCGCTGGGGCCACTGCTCGTCGGGCATGTAGCCGCCGGTCTCGGCGATCCGCCGGATACTGCTATAGTCCTCGCCGGGAAACCCCACGCAGGTCGCCGAAACCTCGATGCCGCCGACCTCGAGGGCGCTGCGCACCCCGGCATAGTCGGCGATCTGGCTCTCGCTGAAAAAACCGAGCTGGATAAGGTTCAGCCCGAGCTGCTGTTTGCACAGCTGCAGGGCCTCGGCAAACGAGGGGGCCTTGAGCGACCAGCTGCAGATCCCGACTTCCAGCGGCTTCATACGCGTGGCTCCTGCGAGTCAATTGCGGGTGTTCGTGGTCCTGTCATCTACGATTGCGCTAAGCCTACGCCGCCAGCCGCGGTCAGGCAAGCCCTTGATCCGGTGGACAACCGCCTCGACCAGGGGTAGAAAATGAACGGACAGCGCAGAAGTTGGCGCGCCCGGC
>JAWLBS010000492.1:0-2947 GCA_041687575.1 Phycisphaerae bacterium
CGGCCGGCCAGCATCAGCCCCAGGGCGATCGGCAGGTCGAAGGCGGGGCCTTCCTTGCGGACGTCGGCCGGGGCGAGGTTGATCACGCAGCGGGTCTTGGGGAACTCGTAACCGCAGTTGAACAGGGCCGAGCGGATGCGGTCGACGCTCTCGCGCACGGCGGTGTCGGGCAGACCCACCATCGTCGGCGGGGCCACGCCCTTGCTGAACACGTCGACCTCGACCACGCATGCCACCGCGTCGATGCCGAGCAGCGTAAGACTGTGCAAGCGGGAAAGCATGGACGACATTTTAAATAAATCTTCACGAAAAGGAAGGCGGCTGCGGAGATAGATTGTAATGATGCGGGCCGGTTCGTCGGGAAATCGTACGCCCCTCGCCGCACCGCGTGTTGTTTTTCGGCAACATACCCATCGGGGCCACATGCGCTTCCTCCTGTTGGCACCTGCTGTTAGATGTGCGCAAGACTGGTATTTATAGATCCTTATCAATGCGATCAGGGGTGTCCTGTTCGCTCGGCCAGAACGGATCAGCCGAGTGGTTTCGCCGGCCGGATGACCCTGCTGAGGGCAAAAAGGGGGCTTTTTGAGGGTTTATGAGTTTACCGTTTGCAACGTCATGTTGCCTCCAGGCAACATTGATCATGACGTGGCGCGTCTGTTATGAGCCCGGCGGGCTGTCGAGTTGCCAAATAACAACGTCCGCATTGCGAAAAAACAACAGAAATAGGGGCCCGGGGGCGGTTTCGAGGGGGGCGCGGGTCATTTTGGACGTTTTTCTGTCGAAGGCGGCAAATGTCTGTCGCCATGGCACGCTTTTTGCTTCAGTAACCAGCGTCGTTAAGACGATCTGCTGAAAAGCGGTTCAACGAACTTGGCGCGGAAGTAAACGGAATCGCAAGCAAGTCGGACGCGGTTCCTTTGTTAGAGAACATAATCCGGGTTCCGGGTGGCCTGCACAGGCCGCGAGGGTTCCCGGCGAACGAAGCTCCTGGTGGGGGCTGTGCCAATGCCATCGGCACAGCCTCCATCCTCCTTTTTTATGGCCGATTACCCCCCTACCGTCTCGCCAGCCTGCCTGTATAATGCCCCCTTTGCACGGTGAAGACGATCCCATGTGCAGGAAAAGGAGTATCGTCATGCGTAACATAGCTTTCCGTGCCGCCCTCGTGTGTGCGGCGCTTGTACTTGTCACACTGGTCTGGGCGCAGGTCCGTGCGGCCGACTCGTCCGACTCTCAGGAGCCCATCAAGATGCAGAATCAGGACAAGCCCGGGCAGAAGGCCCCGGCGACCGGTCCGGCCGAAACCCAGCCCGCCCAAGCGGCCCCTCGCGTTGTCATGCAGACCTCGATGGGCAAGATCGTTCTGGAGCTCGACGCCGAAAAGGCCCCGGTCAGTGTCGAGAACTTCCTCGCCTACGTGGACGACAAGTTCTACGACGGCACGATCTTCCACAGGGTCATCCCCAACTTCATGATCCAGGGCGGCGGCTTCGACACCGGCAGGAAGCAGAAGGAAACCCGCGCCCCGATCAAGAACGAGGCGAAAAACGGCCTGAAGAACGACCGCGGCACCATCGCCATGGCTCGCACCGGCGATCCCAACTCCGCTACCGCCCAGTTCTTCATCAATGTGGTCGACAACGCCAACCTGGATTACCCGCGGCCGGACGGGCACGGCTACGCGGTCTTCGGCAAGGTGGTCGAGGGGATGGACGTGGTCGACAAGATCAAGGACGTGCCGACGACTACCATCCAGCACAAGACCCCGTATGGCGCGCAGCCATTCCCGAACGCCCCGAAGGAGACGGTCGCCATCGAGTCGATCCGGCGGCAATAAGGACCCAAGTGGCCATCGCGTCTGCGGCCGCACGCCCGACACCGGGCGCGGCCGCCGGCGCGGGACCCGGCGCTTCGGGCCCGGGCGTTTTTTTCCCTCGCACACTGACCTGACGCGAACATCATGCTTGCAACCGTACCCGTAGCACAAGATTTGAGTTGGTTCAGCGGCCTGTTCTGGGGCGACTCGGTCGCCCAGGCCGTGGTCGTGCTCGGGCTGGTGATTGCCGCCGGCGTTGCCTTGGGGGCCATTCGCGTTTACGGCATCGGCCTGGGCATTGCGGGGGTGCTGTTTGCCGGGTTGATCGCCGGCCACTTCGGGCTGCACATCCACCCGGAGATCCTGGAGTTCGCCCGCGAGTTCGGGTTGATCCTGTTCGTCTACACGATCGGCCTGCAGGTCGGGCCAGGGTTTTTCTCGGCGCTGCGCCGCCAGGGGTTGAAGTGTAACCTCCTGGCCGCCGCCATCGTTTTGGGCGGCGCGACGATCGCCGTGTTGATCAGCGTCCTGGGCGACGTGCGGATGGAGGCGGCCGTTGGCCTGTTCAGCGGCGGCACGACCAACACGCCGAGCCTGGCGGCCGCCCAGCAGGCCCTCCGCGAGCTGCCCGGGCTCGAGCCCAGCCAGCGCAACGCGATGGTCGTCACGCCCGGCCTGGCGTATGCCATCGCCTACCCCTTCGGCGTGCTGGGCATCATCCTGACGATGCTGCTGATCCGCGCGATCTTCCGGATCGACGTCCGAGATGAGCAAGAGGCCCTCCGCCGCGAGCAGGCCGAGGCCGGCGCGCAGCTCGCGGCGATCAACGTCGAGGTGACCAACCCGGAGTATGCGGGCGCGCCGATCGGTACGATCCCGGTCCTGGGCGAGCCGGGGATCGTCGTTTCGCGGCTGCTGCACAACAACCAGGTGCGGGTGGCCAGCCCGTGGGACCGCGTCGAGGTCGGCGACGTCCTGCTGGCTGTCGGGCCTTGTGAGAACCTCGACCGTATGCTCCCGATCGTCGGCCGGGTCAGCGAGACCGACCTGCGCAACCTCGCCAGCGACATCGTGAGCCGCCGCCTGATCGTTACCCGCAACAAGGCGGTCGGCCAGCCGGTCGACGAG
>JAWLBS010000493.1:0-2940 GCA_041687575.1 Phycisphaerae bacterium
GCAGTGCGTCCTGCGCGACGCCGAGGGCAAGGTGCTCGAGCACACCACCGACGCCGCCCCGCCGCGCGAGGCGATGCGGCGGCAACTGGAGGCCTTCGCCGCGGCCGTCAGCAGCGGCGCCGCCCACTACAGCTGCTCGGGCCGCGAGGCGCTGCTGACACAGGCGACCATCGAGGCCCTCTACCTCTCCGACCGCACCAACCACCCCGAGAGCCCCCTGCGCCTGCTCAAGACACACGGGTATGACGTTTCGGATTGCGGATTGCGGATTGCGTCCCGGCCTCTTGTCATGTAGTCGATCCCCTCCCGCGATGGTATGATCGTTCGCCATGAAGCGATACTACTACTCCGACAGCATCGCTGGTTTTCTCGCGACCGCACCGGAGACAATCCTCGGCCATCTCGCCGCCGCGGATCGATACGGGATTGATCCGGCGCAGCGGGATGCCTGGCTGGGGCAGATTGCGGTGCTGCGGCCGGCGTTGGCCCCCTATCGCGACGCCGGAGCCGTCTACTTCGAGTACTCCATCCCCCGCCTCGGCCGGCGACTCGACGTCGTCGTGCTCCTGCGGACGACGCTGTTTGTCCTGGAGTTCAAGGTTGGCGAGCACGAGTTCAAGGCGGCCGACCTCGACCAGGTCTGGGACTACGCCCTGGACCTCAAGCATTTCCACGAGGCCAGCCACGACAAGACGATCGCCCCGATCCTGATCGCGACCGAAGCCGCCCGTTGCACGCCGGCCATCGCGATGACGCCCCACAACGACGGGCTCATGGAGCCGATCCGGTCCAACGCCGACCTGCTGCCCCAGGTCATCCGGCAGGTCCTGGAGTTCTCCGACGGGCCGGAGATCGTCCCCGCGCAGTGGGAAGCCGGCCGCTGGCCAGCGGCGTAACGCCGGTGCGGCTGCTGGTCGAGGACGAGGCGTTCGGCTTCGCCGACGTCAGCCCCGGCAGCGCCGCCGGGCAGGGGCAAAGATAATCGAGGCTGAGCGAGTCTCCCTGCCAGCGTGGGGGGTTGAACCTTCAGCCCCGGCGCCTGCCGCCGGAACCTTCTCGCGGAAATCATCGAAATAGAGAACAGGAAGACCTGACATGAATCCTATCCTGACGCTGTTGGTGGCCTTGATGCTCGTCGGGACTGTCACGACCGCGGAGGCTCAGATGGACCCGACGACAGTCGCCATAGATCCCTCTGTGTCGCATCAGACGATTCAGGGTTTCGGGACATGCTACATTGACTGGTCTCGCGGCATGCGGCCGGAATACAGAGACCCCGCCTTCTTTGATCTGGTCGTCAACGATCTGGGCATGAGCCTCGTCCGCCAGCAGATGCAGGACGAGCTCGAGCCGGTCAACGATGACGGCGACCCCGACAACTTCAACTGGGACGGCTTCATGGTCGCCGACGTCGGCAGCGGCTGGTCGTTCGCAGAGCGGATGGCCTTCATGGAGGAGTTCAAGAAGCGAGGCGTCACGCGGTTCATCATGTCGCCCTGGACCCCCCCGGCGTTCATGAAGACCAACCGCGCCTCGCGATTCGGCGGCTATCTCCGCGCCGACATGATCGACGAGTACGCCGAGTACATGGCCGCGAACATCATCCTGGCCAAGAAGAACCACGACATCGACATCGGATACGTCACGGTTCAGAACGAGTTGCTCTTCGTCCAGCCCTATCACTCGTGCCTCTACAACCCGTATGTTCTTCGCGAGTCGGTGCGGGCGCTGATGCGGAAGTTCCAGAAGGAGGGGATCACCACCAGGATCCTGATGCCAGAGGACATGATGTTCGCCGACCGCATGCTGGCGTACATCGGGCCGACGATGGCCGACCCGGAGACGCGCAACTTTCCCGGCGGCTTCTGCACGCACAGGCAGGGCGGCTTTGCCGAGGTGGCCAGATGGCGAGGGGCGACCAGAGCCTTCGGCCGGGAAGATTGGATGACCGAAACCTCAGGCCACGCTCAGACCTGGGATGGGGCGCTGAAGATGGCCTGCGACATGCACGACTACCTTGTCGCAGGCGACTATGCAGCGTGGATCTACTGGCAGATAAGCGACGGCCCCGGCGCCGCAGCCTATGCGCTGCTGATCGACGGCGACCCGGCTCGCTCGCCGAAGTACCACGCCGCCAAGCATTTCTATCGTTTCGTGCGGCCGGGGGCGGTGCGGGTTGCTGGCGGCTCGAACCAGGCATCGCTCTTGGTGAGCGCCTTCCGCCATGACGTTGACGGCACGCTGACGCTGGTGCTGATCAACAATTCCGATGCCCAGCGCCAGGTGCAACTGACGATCGGTGGCGAGTCGCCGCCGGCGAGCTACGACGTCCACCGCTCGACGTCCGAAGACCGCTGCAAGAGCGTCGGGGCGTGGCGGCCGGGGCAGGGGTTGGTGGTGCCGCCCAAGAGCATTCTGACTCTACAGGGCGCAAGCGCAGCGCTCAGGACCAGAGACGCGATCGACGAATGGCCCGCGTCGTGGACCCCGCCCCCGGGCAGCGAGGGGCAGAAGTGGGGCGTCGCGGGGGGGCCGCGCCTCAAGACACAGGACCCCACCGATACCTTCAGCCCGCTGCATCACGCGATACTGGCAGGCAGGTACGGCGACATCGACCGCCTTCTGAAGGCCGGCGCCGACGTCAACGCCCCAGCCATGTCTGGCTGGACTCCGCTGCACGCGGCTGCGGCGTGCTTCAGCAACGACACCAGCCGGCAGGACAGCCCGCTGACGAAGTATGACATTCTGCGTCGCGTTCTGGATGCCAGGGCGGACGTCAACGTTCGCACAGACGACGGCTGGACGGCCCTTCACGCCGCGGCCGCGAACTCCCATACCGCCTGGATGCAGAAGCCCGAGGACCTTGTCAGGCGCATCGCCGACCTGGCCGCAGCCGGCGTCGACGTCAACGCCCGCGACGTTGCAGGCCGAACCGCCCTG
>JAWLBS010000494.1:0-2932 GCA_041687575.1 Phycisphaerae bacterium
CTGGAGGTGCTGCGGGTCTGCCACAACACCTACTTCCAGTACTACCCCAACCGCCACAACATGCTCTGGCCGTTCCAGACGATCAGCGGCGCCACCGGCGAGGTCATCGACGTCGCCCCGGCCGTGCCCGAGGGCGACCCGCTGTATCACACGAACCTGTCGCTGCTGGAGATGCTCGATGTGACCAACGGCCTGTGATTGAAGGGCAGGGCCCTGCAGACAGCGCAGGGCCCTGCCTTTTTCAAATCGCACACAACGTGTTCCGCATCGCCCCGGTCGTGTAGTCGATCAGGATCCACATCAGCGCCACCACGCACTGGCCCAGGATCAGCCCCAGGAAAAACGGGATGGACCGCACGTACGCCCGCTGGCCGCCGTACTTGAGGATCAGCACCTTGACCAGCCACGCGACGAACACGCTGAACCAGATGTGCCCCATGATCCAGATGCCCATCACCGCCAGGCCCACCGGGTGCAGCGGCCACCACAGAAACCGCCGGCTCGCCGCGACGAGCCCGATCATCAGCCCCGCCCCCAGCAGGGTGTGCACCCACCCCTGCACGTTCGGCCCGGGGCGGTCCTGGATCATCCGGGCGGCATACTTCAGGCCCAGCTGCGGCGCGTCGCGGAAGACCCACTGCTCCAGGCTCGTGCCCTGGTACACGTATGCCAGGTAGATCATCGTGGCGATGCCCGTCCCGGCCGCCACCGCTAACGCGATCAGCATCCCCCAGAAGATCCGCCCCCGGTTGCCGCGGACGTCATCGGTGAGCTTCAGTGCGTGGGCGGCCGCCACCATCGGAAACGTCCGCACGTCCGCGCAGTAGGGATACTGCGCCCCCAGTGCCGCCAGCGTGCCATCGCCAAGCCCGGCGGCCCCCAGCTTCGAGGTCGTCACGATCGGCGCGATCCCGGGCGCCACGCACGCCCCCAGCCCCGCCTCGGCGACGATCCGCGTCACGCCGTAGAAGATCAGCACCGTCACTGCCCAGAAGAACAGTGCGACCGCCCAGCTCATCCCGATCGCCATCAGCCAGCCCAGCATGACCGCCGCGCTGAGGGCACACAGGATCACCGCCGTACGATAGCGGATGATCTCCTCGGCATCGTCGAGCCCGCGTCCCGTGACCGCCTTGCGGAGGACCTGGCCGAAATACTGCCGCGCCGACCAGAGCGTGTACAGCGCCATCGTCACCAGCGCGCCCATCCCCAGGTGGTACATGAACGGCTTGTCGGCCGTGCCGTACACGCCCAGGTACTCCGGGCTCTTGTAGCCGCGCATCGCCATCCAACCGCTGACAAACAGCGCCACCAGCGTCAGGCCCCAGATACTGAACGCCACCCGCGTGTTGATCAGGTACGTAAAGCCGATCACCACGAAACTCGGCACGAACAGCAGCGTCACCTGGTTCGACATGAACTGGGTCTGCCACTGGTGTGGAATCTCCGGCAGCGTCGGGAAATAGAAATGCAGCCCCCGCAGGCACACCCACGCCACCGGCACGGAAAAGCCCAGCCACATCGTCCGGTTGCGAAACAGCGGCCCCAGCAGGTGCGCCTCCTGCGGCGGTCCCTCCAGCTGTGCCATCTCGCCGGGCAGCCGCGCCAGCGGGTACGACAGCACCTCGCGGTCCATCCACTGGCCCCGCACGATCACCATCGACGAGATCATGAACAGGTACAGCGGCACCAGGAACACCGCCCACGCCGCCAGCGGACCCGCCCAGGCCCCCCACGGGATCTGCCGCAGATTCGTCCGGACCTCGTAAAGCCCCTGCACCATCGGCAGCGACGAGTAATCCGCCCGCGGCTCGACGAAGCCGGGCTGTCGCTGCAACCCCTCGTAAAACGCCGTCACCGCATTCGGATCCGTCACCCGCGCCCAGGCCGGCAGGTGCGGCAGCAGTGTTTCATCCCAACCGTTCGACGGGCTCGCATAGTATTCCCCCGCCGGCAACGTCGGCACGATGTGGTTCGCCAGCCCCATGGTCGCCACCGCCGAGCCCATCAGCAGCATGACGAAGACCATCAGCAGCTCCGCCCGCGACAGGCTCAGCCACGGACCCCGCGCCCAGAGCCGCTCGACCAGCCGGCTGAGCACCAGCAGCGCCAGCACGCCCCACCCGGCCGCCGCCAGCGTGACGATGACTTGCGCCAGCACCATCACGCCTGACGACTCTGCGTGCGGCCGGGGCAGCAGGTTCGCCGCCGACAGCACGATGGCCCCGCCGGCTGCCGTCAGCACCACGCCCGCCGCCAGCGCTTTGCCGCCCAGCCGCCTCTCGAGCCACCGCGCCGCCGTATTGCCCACCATCACCAGCAGGAACAGCACCGCCACCGCCCCGACCGCCGTGTGGTCGGTCGTCAGGTAGCTGCCGTAGATGATGTTGTTGTTGTAGGGAGACGCCACGCCCCCGATCGCGCAGAGCAGCGCCCCCAGCAGGATGCACCGCACCGTGATTTGATTCCGCTCGCCCCGCGGCTCGACTGCCGCCGTCGCCGCGACCGTTTGCGTATCCAGGCGCTCCGCCCGATCCCGCGTAGCCACATCCGCCATCCGAGAACTCCTGCCGCACTTCCACGTCCGGACGCAGCGCCCGTCACCTGACGGAGTCGCCTGCCGCCCTTGGGGTCCAAGCCCCAGGGTCAAGGCCCGCACCCACCCCCGCGGCCGGCATTATAACCCGGCAGCCCCGCCCGTCATCCCGCCCGGACCGCCGGTGAAGGATCTCCATCTGTTGAGGGCTGCCCCGTTGTCATCCTGAACGAAGTGAGGGGTCTCTGCCGAGCGAGGCGCCAAACCATGAGCACGCTGTCCAATAGAGATTCTTCGCTGCGCTCAGAATGACAACTTTGGGTGGTGGTTACGGACGGAATACGCTGCGCATCCGAGGAATTCCATGGCCGCCAACAGCGCGGCCATGGCACCCGA
>JAWLBS010000495.1:0-2887 GCA_041687575.1 Phycisphaerae bacterium
GTGACGAGCTGCTCCAGCCGGTCGACCTTTTCGGCGTCGCCGTCGAACAGGTCGAGGAACGAGGCCTGCGTGCCGGTGGTGCCCTTCACGCCGCGAAAGTGCAGGTTGTCGATCAGCGCCTCGACGGCATGCAGGTCCCGCACGAAGTCCCAGCACCAGAGGGTGGCCCGTTTGCCGACGGTGGTCACCTGGGCCGGCTGGAAGTGGGTGTAGCTCAGACAGGGCACGTCCTTGTGCGCCGCGGCGAAGGTGCCCAGGGCGTCGATGATGTTGACCAGCCAGTCGCGAATCAGCTGCAGGGACTCGCGCAGCAGGATCAGATCGCCATTGTCGCCGACGAACGCGCTGGTCGCGCCGAGGTGGATGATGCCGCGGGCCTCGGGTGCGGCGTCGCCGAAGGTGTGGATATGGGCCATCACGTCGTGGCGGAAGCGTTTCTCGTACTCGGCCGCCTTGTCGAAGTCGATATCGTCGGTGTGGGCCCGCATCGCCTCGATCTGCGCGGCCGTGATCGGCAGGCCCAGTTCGTGCTGGGCCTCCGCCAGCGCCAGCCACAGCCGCCGCCAGGTGGCGAACTTGTGCTGGGGCGACCAGAGGCGGATCATCGCCGGGCTGGCGTTGCGGCTGACGAGGGGGGATTCGTAGCGGTCTTGGGGTTGCTGGGGCATTTCTATCCTCTAGGACTCTTCTCGTAAGGGTTTCACGGTTCTGTTTGCGCCTTGGTTACGACCGCGCCGTAACGGGATCGCAGGACCGGCGCAGCCGACGCACGGCCTTGGTGGGCAATAGCCCACCCTGATCTGTCCCTTCGCAGCTTTTGCCCTCGTGGCGCAGCTTTTCTTCTGTCTTCGTGGCCCGGCCACTCGCATCGCTGCGCTCGCTCGGGCGAACCGCCTGAAGGCGGTACTCCGAACGCCCGCTAAAGCGGGGACTCCAAACGCCGGCTAAAGCCGGGACTCCGAACGCCGCCTGAAGGCGGTACTCCTAACTGACCCCTGATCCCTGCTTGCCACGGCGTAGCCGCCGTTTGGCGAAGCCGGGATCCCTGCCGTTCACTGGCAACTGGCAACTGGCCACTCTGGCGGGCACAGCCCGCCCTACGGATTGACCCGGGCCTGCAACGGTGGCAACATGGGTACCAAAGCGGGAAGTATAACAGGATCCGCCCCGAAGGGGGAACCGGGCGGGCGGATCGGGCGTCTAACGGGTTGTGAGGACAGCGGTGGCGGATACGGCCATCCCATTTGACGATGCGGTGCTGGTCCGCCAGTGCCAGGGCGGCGACCTGACGGCCTTCGAGCCGCTGGTGGTCAAGTACCAGGACCGCATCTACAACCTGTGCTGGCGGCTGTGCGGCGACCGGCAGGCGGCCGAGGACCTGACCCAGGAGGCCTTCCTGCGGGCGTTCGAGTCGCTGGGGACGTTTCGCGGCCGCAGCGGGTTTTTCACCTGGCTGTATCGGATCGCTACCAACCAGGCCCTCTCCTACCGCCGGGCCGAGCGGCGGCAGATCCACGTCGGCACCGCGGGGGACTGGGCGGACATGCCGTCCCGGGCGGCCAGGATGCCGCGGGGCGACAGCCAGGAGCCGCCGGAATCGGCCGTGGAGCGCGACGAGGTCCGCCGGCTGGTCTGGCGGACGATCCAGCGCCTCGACGACGAGCATCGGGCGGTGGTGGTGCTGCGGGACATGGAAGGTCTGGATTACGCCCAGATCGCGGCCGTGCTGGACGTGCCGGTCGGGACGGTCAAGAGCCGGCTGTACCGGGCGCGGATGGCGATCCGCGAGGAGTTGTTGCCGCTGCTCGGGCCGGCGGGCGAGGCGTGATTGTAGGGTGGGCTATTGCCCACCAAGGGTTTGCGTGCGGAGGTGGTCCGGAGTTACGGGCGTTGCGCTCGTCCGCGGAATTCCATGGCCGCCAACAGCGCAGCCATGGCACCCGGCCCGGTGGGTGAGGCGTGATTGTGGGGTGGGCTATTGCCCACCAAGGCCTTACGTTCGGATGTGGTATTGTCGGTGGGCAATAGCCCGCCCTGCTTGCTGAAGGAAACGATGGCGGACAAGCCTGACAGAGCGGATCTGGAGCAGATGCTGTCGTGTTACATCGACGGGGAGTGCTCCGACGCCGAGCGCGAGCAGGTCGAGCAGATCCTGCGGCGCGATCCGGCGGCGCGGGCGCTGCACGCGGAGCTCCACCGGGCGGCCGAGGCGACAGGGGCGATCGGGGCCGAGGCGGTGCCCGACCAGATCCGCGAGCGGATCCTCACCCAGCTCGAACGCCGGGCGCTGCTCGACGACACCCGCGGCGTCGTGCCGACCCGGTCCTTCCGGTGGGGCCGGTGGGGGATGCTGGCGGCGGCGATGCTTGTCGCGGCCGTCGGGGCGTCGTGGTGGCTGGGGCTGTACACCCCCCGGCCCAGCCGGCAGATGGCGATGCGGGACGAGCCGGCGGCAGAGACACGGGGTGAGGCCTCGGCAGAAGGGGTAGCGGAACAGCCCGGGCCGGTTGGTGCGGTCACTGACCGGGTGGCGTCGGATGCCGGGGACGAGGCGGGTTTCGCACTGCAAGGTCAGATGGCGCCCGGCCGGGAGTCCGCTGATACAGCCCGCGGGCGTGAGCGGCGGATCATGATGATGAAGTCGTTGCCGCCGTCGGCTGGCGAAGCGACTGCAGATTTGGACCCGACAGCGGCCGCACTGGAGACGCTGCGGCGGGGGGCGGCTGATGAGTCGCCGGCTGCCGATCTGCCGCTGGCGGAGGCGGGGCCGTTGCAGGATTCGGCGGTTGAGCAGGTGCAAGGGCAATCGGCGATCGCGCGGGTGGAGCCGCCGGACGAAGGTGGACGGCCGGTCGAGATGGACCGTGCGGCCACACCTGCGATGGCG
>JAWLBS010000496.1:0-2884 GCA_041687575.1 Phycisphaerae bacterium
GGGTGCCGCGCAGGGCGATGCTGTCGCGGCCGCGAAAGGCGGCGGGGTCCATCGCGATCGACCCGCCGTCGTTCCAGAAGCCCCAGCCGTTGTAGGCGACGTTGTCGGTCTTCGCCCAGCAGGCGAAGTGGTATCGGCCGGCCTTGCGGATGCGGACCGGCTGGACGGTCCGCAGGGAGACCTCCGAGCCGACGGGCACCCTCAGGCGAAGGGACTGCTCGCCGGAGCGCTTGATGGCGGTGTCGCCGGCGACCTCGACGTTGCGGCCGGCGGTGGTCTGGTAGCCTTCGGGGCGGCCTTTGGCGATGCGCTCGAAGCCGCCATTGGGCAGCAGGTTATTGGGGTTGCCGGCCAGGTCGAACTCTCCAGCTGCGCCGCCCTGCCTGGTATTCGTCACCCGCAGCGTCAGCTCCTCGCCCGCGGCGATCCTGGGGATCAGCACGACGATCTCGTCGTTGCCGATGCTGAAGTCCGGCGGGATCCGGCGGAGCATGTGGGGGATTTCGCGGCCGGCGGCGTCGCGGACGTGGAAGCCGTCCGGGTGGATGGCGTCCGGGTCGAGGTTGGCGCCGAAGACCTTCCAGACGGTCAGGAAGACGGGCCAATCGGTCTTGTCGGCGGCGGTGGTGTTTGTGATCCGGACCGTCGCCTCGAGATCGGCGCGGGCGGCACGTTCAAGGCCTTGCGACGAGGGGGCCTCGACCGGTCCGGCGTGGGCGGCACAAGAGCAGGTCAGGATTACGGGCACGAGCAGCAGGTAGCGTCGCATGAAAGTCACCTTTTTCTCATCGGGCGGTCTGTGTTTTCGGGCCGGCGGCGGGCGGCGCCGGCTGGGACTGACTGGTCCTGGCCGGCGGGCGATCGAGCGAGACCGCCTGTCGCCAGGCCCATTCGAACTTGCGGGTGTGCGGCATCAGCGCGGCCTCCGCTGCCGGGGCCAGCGCCCCGGCCGTCCGGGCGGCCGGTGCGAGCGGCTGACCGTCCGCGCGCAGCTGCGGGTCCTGCCCACCCGAGGGCGATACCTGCTTGACGGGCAGGTCGGGGACGCTGCGGTCGGGGGCCTTGCGGTTGTACCAGTAGTTGCCTTCGAAGGTGAACGAATCGAGGTCCACGTCCTTCGGCCCGCCGTGGTTGAGCACCTGCCGCAGGTCGCCGTAGATGATCAGGTTGTTGGCGAACGTATTGCCGGCGGTCGGCCTGGTGCCGCCCTCCTTGAGGATCCGCACGATGTACTCTCGCGGGTCGATGATCGTGTTGAATGCGAAGGTGCATCGCGTGCAGGAGATGAACGCGACGGCCGACCCGCCGCCGCGGATGATGTTGCCGACGGCGATCATGTCGAGCCCTTCGTGGCCGGCCTCGAAGTTGCCCTGGAAGAAGTACTGCTTGCCGGTCGAGCCGCCGAACTGGATGGCCCGGTGGCTGGCGTCGTCGAAGCGGCAGCGGACGATCCCGAGCGAGTGGGTGCCGCCCTTGGGCTGGATGGCGTTGGCGGTCTGGCCTTTGACGTTGGGGTAGCGGAAGGTGCACTTGTAGATCAGGCCCCGGGCGCAGCCGACCATGTCGATCGCCGAGCCCTCGCCGCCCCAGTTCTCGACGGTGCAGTTGTACAGCAGGAAGTCGGTCAGGCCGGGCATCTTGATGCCATCGCAGTTGGACTGGACCGCGATATCGCGCGAGACGACGTCCTTGAGGATGATGTGGTGGCTGCCGTCGCCGACCTGGATGTTGTTGACGCGGGCCTTCTGCGCGATGATGCCCTCGATGAGGACGTACGAGCAGTCGGCCAGTTGAAACGCCACGTCGCCGCCCTCGAAGATCGGCGGGCGGGCAGGGTCTTTGGCGACGATGCGGATCATCTCGCGGTCGGTGCCGTGGAGGTTTGTGAGCGTACAGCCGCCGGTGTAGGTGCCGGGGGCGAGGAGGATGGTCTGGCCGGGGCGGGCGTCTCGGGCGGCCTGCTGGAGGCCTTGCGACGAGGAGACCTCGACCGACCCGGCGTTCGCCGCGGCGCAGGCGGCCAGGAGGATCAGGCATGCCGCGTGTGATTGGTGTTGCATGGGGCACTCCCGTCTTGGCGTTTCGTCCGGCCGTCGGCCAAAAGGGGGCTTCGGGCCGGGGGCATTGTAGGCCCTCGCGGGGGTCTTTGCGAGGTTCGGCGAGGGTGGACACGAAGGGCAGGGAGCATTCGTCGATCGGTGGCGGGCGGGCGTTTGACGGGGGTCTGACCCCTGGTAATACGCCTGATCTCGAGTTCGCCGCTCCGATTTCCTTGGGGGCACCAATACCTGAAGCGTCCACCGGGGTCTGACCCCCTGGGGAAAACGTACCGCCACGGGTATGTCAACGAGCCGCGACCGTGAGGGAGCGGTCGAAAATGTCATGGCCCCGTGCCACGGGGTCAGACCCCGGCGGCGTGCACACGTATCCCGGCTGCCAGGCAATCCCCGCGTTGATTCCGCTTGAAAACGTGCGAGTCGGGGTCAGACCCCTGATAGACCGTGTCCTTCGTGGTAGCACTGTCGTTTGAGCTCAATGCAACGACAACGACTGCTACATCGGCCAGGCGGTTCGTGATATTCGCTCCACGGAGCGAGCCATTCCCGCCAGGGCGGCAGCGGCTGCCGGAGCCCCGAGGACGATTCCCGGACCTCCGCGAGTGATTCCCGGACCTCCGGGAGCGACGCCCGGCGTTCCGGCCACGGCTCCCGGCCTTCCGCGAATGATTTCCGGGCCTCCGGGAATACCTCCCCGCCTTCCGCGAATGGCTCCCCGCCAGCGGGGAATGACTCCCCGCCTTCCGGGAACGACTCCCCGCCCTCGGCGAGCGGCTCCCCGCCAGCGGGGAACGATGCCCCGCCCCCCGCGAACGGCTCCCCGCCGG
>JAWLBS010000497.1:0-2841 GCA_041687575.1 Phycisphaerae bacterium
GAAACCCACCCCCCGTCCGCCTGCCCATCCTGTCGTTTTTCATCTGTGCAAATCTGCGAAATCTGCGGAAGGCCGTTATCGTCCCGTCCCGCACACGCCTGCGCGATCCGCCGCTAACTCCTTTGCTGCCGCGCGCAGGGCGGCCCGCTACGCACCCTCGCGCCGCCGCGCCAGATCTTCCGACAATCCGCCACCAGCCAGCAGCGCGTGCTGGAACGGCTGGCTCGCCTGGCCCCAGTAGACGGTCCGGTGCGGGAACGGGATCTCGATGCCCCGCTCGTCGAAGGCGATCTTGACCCGCCGCAGGAATTCCCGGCCGACCATCCACTGCTGGATCGGGCGGGTCTTGATCCGCCCCTTGATCATCACGGCGGAGTCGCCGAACTTGTCGACGCCGAAGATCTCGTGCTCGAGCATGTTGACCCCGAACTTCGGCTCGGCCCGCATGCCGGCGATCACCTCCTCGACGACCTCGATGACGTTGTCGGTCTGCTCCTTGTAGGCCACGCCCAGATCGAAGACGTACGCGCTCCAGGTGTCGGTCATGTTGCTGAGCGTGTCGATCGTGCCGTTGGGGAACACGTGGACCACCCCCGCCAGGTCGCGCAGCACGAGCGTGCGGAAGTTGATCTTCTCGACCAGCCCGCCGGTGCCGTTGACGATCGCCACATCCCCGACGCGGACCTGGTTTTCCAGGATGATGAAGAACCCGCTGATCACGTCGCGGACCAGGGCCTGCCCGCCGAAGCCGACCGCCAGGCCGACGATGCCGGCCCCGGCCAGCAGCGGGGCGATGTCCACGCCCAGCTGGCGAAGGACCATCAAGCCCACCACGATCCACACCGCCAGCAGCACCCCCTGGCGGATCAGCCGCATGAGGGTGCTGACGCGTTTGGCCGACTCGCTCGGCGGCTCGCCCTCGACCGCCTTCTTGCGGATCAGGTGATCCTCCAGGCGGACCAGCATCCGCATGGCGATGATCAGCAGGAGCCCCGCCACGAAGAGGATCAGCAGGATCGCCCAGGCCACCCCGACCACCTCGACCCAGGGGATCTTGAGACCCTGGACATACTCCACGATTTGATTCATGAGTGCGACCTCCCGATTCCCGTCGCTCCCCCGGCAAACCAACCATCGGTCGTCCGGCACATGATACCATGCAGGCCCGCGGCCATCGACCCGTCCACCGCCTCCAGGGTGTGCAGGGTGCATCCGGCGATCGGTGGCGGCATCCGGGATCGAAGGCAGCAGGACAAGGTGACAAGGTGACCGGGTGACAAGGTGAAAAAGCCGCCGCTGCCACCACACAACCGAGGCACCCGGCCTGCAGCGCCGAAGGCGCCGCTTTCCATCGGGCCTGCGAGCCATGCCACCGCCGAATCCCAGGCAGACGCATCCGCCCGACTATGGAGTGCGGCGCCGCAGACGCCGCTTTGTATTTCTCCCGGCGTGCCCAACGTGGATGCCCGTCGCCCTGCGACATCCCCGCCGGCGAGAGCCCGGAGTCTGCAGCGCCGCCAACGCCATCCGGATAACCCGAGCATGCGTGATGCCCCACCGACGCGCCTGCATAATGGGCCCCGATGAGCGACCCAAGGGCCATCTGGCTGGGGCCGCCCGGCCGCTGCCGCCAGCGCATGACTGACCATGCAGTCGGGGACTTGCCCGCGTAGCCCTGTCGCCCCCCGCGGATCGTGCGCGTTCGGCCGGCCCCTTTCGGACGCCATCAGGCGCGTCTTATGCCCACCTTGACGCGGCCCTGATAGTTCGGGATAAATACCGGTTGCCACGGCGCGGCGGAATCACCGCAGCGGGACGCCGCCGCGCCTCCATCCGGCAGGTTTGGAAGCAAAGGCCCGGAGGCATGTCCGGAACACGACCCCGGGCCGGTCCTCCACGCGTGACAGTAGCACAAGGAGATCCCATGCCACGCCGCGACGACATCCGCAAGGTCATGATCATCGGGTCCGGTCCGATCATCATCGGCCAGGCGTGCGAGTTCGACTATTCCGGCACCCAGGCCTGCAAGGCCCTGCGCAAGCTCGGCTACGAGGTGCTGCTGGTCAACTCCAACCCCGCCACCATCATGACCGACCCCGGCATGGCTGACACCACCTACATCGAGCCGCTGAACGTCGCGACGCTCACCGAGATCATCGAGAAGGAGCGGCCCGACGCCCTGCTGCCCAACCTGGGCGGGCAGACCGGGCTGAACCTCTCGTCGGAGCTGCACCGCAGCGGCGTGCTCGACAAGTACGGCGTGAAGGTGATCGGCGTCGACATCGACGCCATCCAGCGCGGCGAGGACCGCATCATCTTCAAGCAGACGATGAACAGCCTGGGCATCGAGATCCCCCGCAGCTCGCCCGCCTACACCGTCGATGAGGCCGAACAGGTCGCCGCCGAGCTCGGCTACCCGGTGGTCGTCCGGCCGGCCTACACCCTCGGCGGCACGGGCGGCGGGCTGGTCTACAACGTCGAGGAGCTGCGGACGGTGACCGGCCGGGGCCTGGCGGCCAGCATGGTCGGCCAGGTGCTGATCGAGGAGTCGGTGCTGGGCTGGGAGGAGCTGGAGCTGGAGGTCGTCCGCGACGTCAAGGGCCAGATCATCACCGTCTGCTTCATCGAGAACGTCGATGCGATGGGCGTGCACACCGGCGATTCGTTCTGCACGGCCCCGATGCTGACCATTTCGCAGGACCTGCAGAAGCGGCTGCAGAAGCATTCGTACGACATCGTCCATGCGATCAAGGTCGTCGGCGGGACGAACGTCCAGTTCGCCCACGACCCCGCTACCGGCCGGATCGTCGTGATCGAGATCAATCCCCGCACCAGCCGCTC
>JAWLBS010000498.1:0-2834 GCA_041687575.1 Phycisphaerae bacterium
GGCCATCTCCGAAAGCCAGCCTATTCTGGCTC
This sequence comes from Phycisphaerae bacterium, assembly GCA_041687575.1. Taxonomy (GTDB): domain Bacteria; phylum Planctomycetota; class Phycisphaerae; order UBA1845; family JANYLN01; genus JANYLN01. Next base: position 33 of record JAWLBS010000498.1, read on the forward strand.
TCATTCGGGCGAGTCTACTTGACCCGACCGGGGACCGCCTTTACTCATGCCATCTTTGGAGTGCGGCTTTCACTCCGGCCGCGCGAGTCTTCTCAGGCCCCGCTATCCGCGGAGGCGACCCGCTCCGGATGCTTCTGTCGTCCCTGGCGGGACTCCAACAACAGAAACAACCCAAGAGGTATAGGGGCCGGCTTACCCAGGACTCCGGCGACGACACGGCCATCGCCCGCGCCGGCGGGCTATTCCCTGCCGTCCCCGTGGAACTCCAGCAGCGAGGCGGGCGGTGCGGGGGCATCCTCCAAGGCTCCGGCGGCGCAGATATCCATCAACCTGGGGCGGTTCAACTGGGGCCTGAAGAACTTCATGGGCTTTGTCGCCCTGTCCTCGGCAGTCCGATCTGGTATGATGGCGCAGAGCGTATTGCCCGTCGCTGCTGATGAGTCGAGCAACACCGGGAGCACCGCATGATCTTCACCGTCATCCTGCTGATCGCCCTGCTGCTGGTCGGGACGTGGCTGTTCATCCGCGGCCGGCGTCCCCGCCGCGTCGGCGACACGCCGCACTGCCGCCGCTGCGACTACAACCTGACCGGGCTGAAGCACCCGACCTGCCCCGAGTGCGGCGCCTGGCTCTTCCCGCGGACCATCGCAATCGGCGACCGGCATCCCCGCAAAGGCCGGATCGCCGGCGGGCTCATGATGATGGCCATCGCTGGGACGGGACTGGGCGTGCTGGCATTCGGTGTCGTGAAGGGTACTAACTGGAACCCCTACCTCCCCGACTTTGTCCTGGTTCGCAAGCTAGACGACTCCGCCCTTGCCCCAGGTGTCTGGGCAGAACTGGCGCGACGCCAGACGAACAGTGGCCGGGCGAACATCCTGTCCGACGGATTTCTCGTCCAGTGGCAGGTGGACAGTTGGGTGCATCAGGTGCAGATCCCGCTGCTGCAGGTGCGCCCGCGCGTGCAGGTAGGCGACAAGGTGCCCTGGAAGCTCGTTCCGTCCGGCAGTATCCCCAATCCTCTGATGCTGCGGTTGGCCAACGCACGTATCCTGTGTGATGGCCGGGAGGTGGCTCCGCCGGAGCTCGCTATAGCAGAATTTGCGGCAGGCGGATTCGCTGCCTATGATCGCGAATTCTCCTGTGCCGATATTGGGCGTCACGAGGTGACCATCGAGGCGACTGCTGAGGTCTACATCAATTCTCCTAACCCCATTCTCGCCCCGGTTGGCTTTCCGCCCCCCACCAAGCCGGTGGCGAGTTGGCCGGTGAGGATCGCCGGCAGCTTCAAGGGGGTTCCGGTGGGTGAATCGAAGATCCGGCACGTCTCCAACGACGCCCTGCAAGACGAAATCCGCCAGACTGTCAGGCCTGTGGGGCTCGCCTTCTGGCCCTGGCCGCCCTGGCCGCCAGAGCGAGCGCATGCGACAATCATGCTGAACGGCTGCGAACGTGGCAACCTGCTTCCGGTCGATGTGGCTTTCCGGATGTTCGCCCGTGTGGAGGGGAAAGAGTATCTCTTTGGTTACGCCCGCGGCAAACGGGGCAGTTTGATCGAGGTCCGTGAGAATACGCCCAAGCTTCAGTATACAGGCCCGATCGTTCCCACCGCCGATGTCGTCTTCCGGTCGTCCGACGAGGTCGCCCGGGGCAGCACGGACATCGACGAGATCTGGGACGGCGAGATCGTCTACAAGGACGTCCCGGTCCGCAACTTTATTCCTTCGGGAGGCAAGCCATGAGCTTCCAGATGCCGGCCAGACCCATGCGCCGCCGCACAGGCCTGCTGCTGATCGCCGGCCTGATGGTCCTGCCTTCATCTGGCTGTCGGGAAGAATCTGCGGAACTGCAGTCGTCTTCCAGGGCCTCTTCCGCAACGGCCGATACGCAACCTTCCAAGGAGCCGCAGTCCATCGGCCCGCAGTTCTGGAAGTACGATCTCGACGAATACGACCGGGTCGATCATGACGTGATGTACGGTCTCGGGGGGCGATGGATCTCCCTGCGGTTCCGCCGCAAGCCGGACGCCATGGTTGACAGGCAGACGCTCGTGACCCGCATCTCAACCGCCCTGAAGGGGGACGGCTGGTCGGCCGAATCGCTTCCAAACCACAAGTACGTGCTGAGCAGGATCTGGGAGACGGGACCGGACGACCTGTACTTTGGCCGACGCGCACGGGATGATGAGCCACCGCACTGGTTCTTCAACCAGGCGATCCACGTGTCGCAAGACGCTGCGATCGTGTGCATCTACGCCGAGGTCGGCTGGTAATCCTGTTCCCGGCGTGTCCGCTTCCTCGCTTGTTTCCGCACACATTGACGCCATCCGCACATGGCGGTATCACAAGCAGACCGTAGCAGGCTCGAAATCGGCCCTTACTGAACTGAACGAAGGATTCACGGCCATGCCCAAGATCACGATCACCGGCGGCGCCAGCGCGTTTACCGACTCGCTCGTCCGCGACTTCCTTTCGCTCGACATGCCCACCGGCACCCTGGCGCTGGTGGACATCGACAAGAAGCGGCTGGACCTGGCCAGCAAATCGGTCCGCAAGATCGTCGAGGCCTCCGGCAAGAACTGGACCGTCGAGGCCTCCACGAAGCGCGCCGACCTGCTGCCCGGCTCCGACTACATCATCAACACAATCGAGGTCTCCGGCATGCAGACCGTCGCCCTCGACAACGACATCCCCCTGAAGTACGGGGTCGACCAGTGCATCGGCGATACCATCGGCCCGGGCGGCCTGTTCAAGGCCATGCGGACCATCCCGGTCTGGCTCGAGATCCTCCGCGACGCCGAGA
>JAWLBS010000499.1:0-2794 GCA_041687575.1 Phycisphaerae bacterium
CCAAAGGATAACATTCCCCGTACTTGATACGATGCATGCGACGCACGAACTGAGCAGCCGCAGTCCTGGAACGACATGACAAAGACGAAAAAGAAAACAGTCTACCTCATCGACGGCCACGCCCAGATCTACCGGTGCTACTACGGGCCGTTCGGGAACCTGACCGCCCCGTCGGGCGAGCCGGCCAAGGCGACCTACACCTTTACGCAGATGCTGCTGAGCCTGATCAAGAACCGCAAGCCGGACTACCTGGCGATGGTCATGGACAGCGGCACGGCCGACGGCTTCCGCGTCCAGATCGACCCGCAGTACAAGGCCAACCGCGCGCCCAGCCCCGAGGACCTGCCCCCCCAGGAGGAGCGGATCAAGCAGATCCTCGCCGAGGCCGGCGTGCCGATCCTGGTCAAAAGCGGCTTCGAGGCCGACGACATCCTCGCCACACTCGTCGAGCGGTTCGCCGGCCAGGACGTCGAGGTCTACCTGGTCAGCAAGGACAAGGACCTGGATCAGCTGCTCGGCGAGAAGGTCCGGCTGTACGACCCGGGCAAAGATACGGTTATCGGGCCCGACGAACTGGTCGCCGAGAAGGGCTACCCGCCGGAGAAAGCGGTCGAGGTGCAGACCCTCACCGGCGACACCGTCGATAACATCCCCGGCATCCCGGGCATCGGGCCGAAAAAGGCCGCCGCCCTGATCATGAAGTACGGATCGGCCGAAGAGGCCATCCGCCACGCCGACGAGCAGACCCCCAAGATGCGTGAGAACCTCATCAAGTACGGCGACCGGATCAAGGTCAGTCGCCCGCTTGTCACGCTCCGCCGCGACGTGCCGGTCGAGGCGACGCTGGAGGACCTGGCGTTCACCGGCGTGCGGACCGAGCGGATCGCGCCGATCTTCCACGAGCTGGGCTTCGAGCGGCTGCTGCGACAGCTCGACACCAGCAAGATCCCGTCGATGCCTGCCGGGCTGTTCGAGGACGAGCAGGCCCCGCCGGCCCTGGCCGAGCGGCTCAAGGCGGAGGAAGAGGCGGCCGGCGAGCAGAGGGCGGCCGGGCCGATCGGCGACCTGTTCAGCGGCCTGGAGGTGCGACAAACGACCGGCCGGTACGAACTCGTGGACGACGAGGAGACCTTCGACGCGTTCTTTCAGCAGCTGTCGAAGGTCAAGGAGTTTTCCTTCGACACCGAGACGACCGGGCTCTCGCCGATCGACGCGGACCTGGTCGGGATGAGCTTCAGCTGGGAATCGGGCACGGGCTACTATCTGCCGGTGCGGTCGTCAGCCGGGCGGGCCCTGGACCCGACCAAGACCCTCGAGCGGCTCCGGCCGATCCTGGAGGATGCCAAGGTCGCCAAGGTCGGCCAGAACCTCAAGTACGACATGGTCGTGCTTCGCCAGGCGGGGGTGAAGCTGGCGGGGGTGGCGTTCGACACGATGATCGCCAGCTTCCTGACCGACCCCGACCGGCCGAGCCACAGCATGGACCGGTTGGCGCGGGAGCTGCTGAGCTACCAGCCGATCCCGATCACCGACCTGATCGGCAAAGGCCGCAAGCAGATCCGCATGGACGAGGTGCCGACCGATCGGGTCTGCGAGTATGCCTCGGAAGACGCCGACGTCGCCTGGCGGCTGCGGGAGAAGCTCGCGCCGCTGCTGCAGCGCGACGGGCTGGTGGCGCTGTTCGACGAGGTCGAGATGCCGCTGGTCGAGGTGCTGGCCGAGATGGAGTGGCGGGGCGTCAAGATCGACACGGCCGTCCTGGCCGAGATGGGCGAGAGCCTCGACCGCCGGATCGGCGACCTGCGGGTCGAAATCGAGCAGCAGGCCGGCCGCGCCTTCAACGTCGATTCGCCGCGGCAGCTGGCCGAGGTCCTCTTCGACGAGCAGGGCCTGCCGGCGGGGCGCAAGACCAAGACGGGCCGCAGCACCGACGCGGCCGTGCTGCTGGACCTGGCGGCGGCGACCGAAAACCCGATCCCCCGACTGGTGCTCGAGTACCGCGAGCTCGGCAAGCTCAAGGGCACCTACGTCGATACGCTGCCGCGGATGATCAGCCAGCGGACCGGCCGGGTCCACACCAGCTTCAACCAGACCGGCGCGGTGACGGGTAGGCTCTCCAGCAGCGACCCCAACCTGCAGAACATCCCGATGCGGACCGAGCTCGGCCGGCAGATCCGCCGGGCCTTCGTGCCGGGCGAGGCGGGCGACGTGCTGATGGCGGCCGACTACTCGCAGATCGAGCTGCGGATCCTGGCGCAGTTTACCAGGGACCCGGGGCTGGTCGCGGCATTCCGGGAGGACCGCGACATCCACGCCTTCGTCGCCAGCCAGGTCTTCGGCGTGCCGCTGGCGGAGGTGACCGGCCAGCAGCGCAGCAGGGCCAAGACAGTGAATTTCGGGATCATCTACGGCCAGGGGGCCCACGGGCTGGCGCAGCAGACGGGGATGAAGCTGGGCGAGGCGCGGGATTTCATCGCGCGCTACTTCGAGCGGTACCCGGGCATCCGGGGCTTCATCGACGAGTGCGTGCGGTTCGCCCGCAAGAACGGCTACGTGCAGACCCTGCTTGGTCGCCGTCGGCCGATCCGGGACATCCACTCGCGCAACCCCGGCATGCGTGCCCAGGCCGAGCGGTTGGCGGTCAACTCGGTGATCCAGGGGACCGCGGCGGACATGATGAAGAAGGCGATGGTGGCGGTCCACCGCCAGATGGAGGGCCACCCGGGGGCGCGGATGTTGATCCAGGTGCATGACGAGCTTGTATTCGAGTTGCCGTCGAGTAATGTGTCGTCCT
>JAWLBS010000500.1:0-2761 GCA_041687575.1 Phycisphaerae bacterium
CATGGGGAGCACTGCCAGGTTCCACTATGTCTACGTTCTCGTGGGCCTCTCCCATCCCGACCGGCACTATACCAGCGAGCATTACCGGATTGGTCTATCAACAAGCATAAGGCGCCGCGCGAGAAGACCTCGCCCCAAGCCCGTCCCCGCCAACGGCCTCGCGAACCCGTACCCATCCCCAAATTAGCAATCCTTACCGGCAGTATAACCGCAACCTTATGCAAATGATCTGGAACTTTCAGGAAGTCTTATATAATGGTCTCCTGTACGGCGGTTGGTCCTCGTTACGACATTCCCTGCTGGAAGGAGATGGTCATGTTCAAGGTACAGGATACGGTATGTACGAATTGTGATTTCTGCGGCCGGGGCGGGCCGAGGCTCTGCTACGTCGCCCGCACCGCACGCTACGGCCTGGAAGGCAACTTCCCGACCGAGGATGACAAGGAGACGCGGGCGTTCGGCCGGACCCAGTCGTCCGGCGACCGGTTCATGCCCGGCGTGCCCCGCTTCAAGAGCATGTTCGACCTGGTCATGGTCCCCGAGCTGATCGGCACCCGCCGCGTCGCCAAGATGGCCGAACTGGGCATCGAGCCGCTCTACCACCACTGCAGCACCGAGCGGACGCTGGGCACGTTCAAGGTCAACACCCCCATCGTCATCGCCGCCATGGGCTCGACGCCCGTGGCCAACCTGCTGGGCAAGGACCTCGGCGCCGGCGCCGCAAAGGGCGGGTTCGTCTACGCCATCGGCGAAAACGTGATGAACATGTGGGGCTACTCCGAGCGGATCGACGAGTCCGAGCCGACCCTCAAAGAGCGGATCATGTCGTTCTGCGAGAACTATCAGGGCGCCGGCGGCGTTGTCGTCCAGCAGAACGTCGAGGACGCTCGGGCCGGCGTCTGGAAGCGCCTCTACGCCGACCCGGACCTCAAGCCGTTTTTCGCCAAGGGCATCATCGGCTTCGAGAGCAAGGGCGGCCAGGGCGCCAAGCCCGGCATGGGCGGTGAGGTCAAACTGCCCCGCAAGCACGCTCAGCGGCTGCACGAGATGTACTACTTCCCGGTCAACCCGTTCGACGTCGAGCAGGCCCTCTACCAGCGCCACAGCGTCCCCGGCACGATGACCGAGGAGTCGCTGCTGGCCAGCCTGGTCGACGTCTGCGAGAAGTACCCCGATGCCCCGCTCTGGTTCAAGACCGGCCCCTACGGCGACCTGCTGCTGCAGATCCAGGTCCTCGACCAGGTGGCGGCGCAGTTCGGCCGGCGGATCCACGTGACCATCGACGGCACCGAGGGCGGCACGGGCATGAGCCCGCTGGGCCCGATGAGCGAGATGGGCATCCCCACGCTCACCTGCCTGCAGCTCATCCAGAAGTGCCGCAAGGAGTACAGCAACCTCGATTACACGATCGCCGGCGGGCTGGTCACCGGCCGCGACATGGCCAAGTGCCTGGCGCTGGGCGCCGATGGGGTCGCCTTCGGCAAGCCGTTCCTGATCGCCGCGACGGCCGGGCGGAACCATTTCTGCACCAAGCCGGACGCCGGCGAGCAGGACCTGGTCCCGGCCGGCGCCCAGGGCATCTACAACTACACGATCGAGGGTGTGACCAACGAGGCGAAGATGCTGATCACCTCGCTGGGCAAGTACGACCTGGCGTCGATGTGCGAGGAGCCCTACCGGGTCAACGGCGACGCCTTCAGCACGATCGACGTGATTGCCACGGACAAGGACGTGGCGGCGATGTTCGACCTGCTGTACGCCTACGACCCCGAGTTCTGGTCGAAGATGACGGCCGCGACCGCCGAACTCCGTGTCCGCGGCAACGGACTGGCTGTGAAGTAAGACGGGTTCGCATCTACGACAATTACTTGTAAAATAGGGAGGCTCATGCGGGCCTCCCCTCTTTTTGCTATCGCCCCCAACTGCCCGCCATCATCAACAGATCGATCGCATTGACCGACCCGTCGTGATTCAGGTCCGCCCGCGGATCGTAGCCGGGCGTCCCTTCGCTCGTCATCCAGGCCTTCGCCAGCACCAGCAGGTCCAGGGCGTTGACGTGCGTGTCGCCGTCGATGTCGCCGGCCCAGGTGTACTCGTCGCAGCCGATGTCCACCCGTCCGAACAGCACCCGCGGCTGGGCGTCAATGTCCGTCTCCCCGGAGACCGGCATGTAGGCCGGATCACCCGCGTCGATGCAGGGCGAACCGCTCTGCAGTCGACCGGCCGCGGTGAGCAGCGGGTCGTCCAGGACGTTGCCCTGCCCCCACGTCAGCGTCGCCGTGGCCGGCACGGTAATGCCGGCCGTCCCGCCCGCCACGGCGCTGAACGAGACGCTCATGGCCGCGGCGGTTGACGGCGAGAAGACCACCTGCTCGGCGCCGGTCGCGCCGTTGCCCCGGATGATGCTGTTGCCGATCGCCAGGGAGCCGCCGCCCACGTAGATCCCGCCGGCCGAGCCCGCCCCCGTATTTACCAGAATTGTGGAACCCTCGATCGCAAAGCCCCCGCCCGTCCCATAGAAGTACATGCCGGTGCCGTTGCCGCGCAGAAGGCAGCTGCGCATCGACCCGCCGTCGGCCCGCACGCCGACGCCCGTGTTGTTCTCGATCAGGCAATTCAGCAGGTCCGCCCCGCCGCCGGCCTTGCAGTAGACCCCGTTGTCATTGTTCAAAAACCGGCAGTCGACCACGGCAGGATGTGCCCCCGACAGCGTCGTCAGCCCGTCGCCCTGGTTGTCGCGGAAGACGCACCGGCGGATCGT
>JAWLBS010000501.1:0-2742 GCA_041687575.1 Phycisphaerae bacterium
TGCCGGCCGAGAGCCGCCCCCTGAAGACCGAGACCGCCTACTTCGCCGCCGGCTGCTTCTGGGGCGTGGAGGACCAGCTGCAGCAGGTGCCCGGCGTGATCGATGCGACCAGCGGCTATCAGGGCGGCCACAAGCCCGACCCGACGTACGAACAGGTCTGCTCGAAGGCGACCGGCCACGCCGAGACGGTCCGGGTGATCTACGACCCGCAGCAGGTGACCTACCGCGACCTGCTGGAGGTGTTCTTCCAGATCCACGACCCCACGCAGGTCAACCGCCAGGGACCGGACGTCGGCGACCAGTACCGCTCGGCGATCTTCACCACCAGCGATGAGCAGCTGCAGCAGGCCAAGGCCTTCATCGCCGAGCAGTCCGAGGCCGGCCGGTTCGGCAAGCGAAGGATCGCCACGCAGGTCGAGGCGGTGGACGACGCCGGGCCGTTCTACCGGGCCGAGGAATATCACCAGGACTACCACGCCCGCCACGGCGGCTCGTGCCCGCTGCCTCGGTAGGCGCTGCCTGGCCGCGCCTGCAACCAGAGGACGTCCCGGGGATGTCCGCGCATCGAGGTTTTGTGTCGGGGTGTCGGGGGTCTGACCCCTTGCAGCACGCCCGCACCCGAATCCCCGCCTCAACTCCTTTGGCGGCATCAATACCTGAACGATCCACCGGGGTCTGACCCCCCTTGGGGAAAACGCCTCGGCTTCCGCGCCACGGGGTCAGCCCCCCTGGAATCATTCATGCAGTGACGAGCCGCGACCGTGAGGAAGCGGTAAACGCCGCAGGACGCCGGATCTCTCGCCTCCCACGGGGTCAGACCCCATATGCGTGCACAGGCATCCAGGACGCCACGAGATCACGACATTGATTCTGCCAGGAAGCGTGCGACTCGGGGTCAGACCCCCGACACACGGGTACGGGCTACCGCATCACGGGTTCAGACCCCCGACGCGCGGGTACGGTTGCGGACACTGTCGCCGGTGGCCAGTCGGGCCGGCACGCTCAGCGCTACGCGGGTGCCCTGGCCGGGGGCGGTGTCGACGTCGACGTGCCCGCCCAGCTGCTCGATCCGCTCGCGCAGGTTGAGCAGACCATAGCCGGTGTGCCCGTTCCGGTGGGGGACGCAGCAGGTGGACCGGTCGAAGCCCGCCCCGTTATCGGCCACAATCACCTGCACCACGCCGACGCTGGCCGCGACGTGCAGGCAGGCGGATTTGACGCCCGCGTGCTGCACGACGTTCAGCAGCAGTTCCCGGATCGCGTGAAAGAGCATCACACGGACGTTCTCCTCGGCGGGCTCGGCTGCCGGATCGGCCTGGACGTGGACGATGAAGTCGTGGCGTTCGGCCAGCCACCGCCCCAGCCAATCGACCGCCATGACCAGGCCCAGGTCGTACAGCACCGGCGGCGACAGCTCGACCGCCAGGGTTCGTGAGACGTGCAGGGCCTCGGCCAAGGTCCGGTCCATCTGCTCGAGGCACGAGTCAGGCGCTGCTTCCGGGTGGTGCCGCAGCAAATCGGCGTTGTATCGGGCGGCCACGAGCAGCTGCTGGAAGTTCTCGTGCAGGACGTGCGCCACCCGGCGCCGCTCGTTCTCCTCGGTCCGGGTCATCTGCAGGGCCATGCCGCGCATCTGTTCGGCCCGCTGCTCAGCCAGGGCGGTCCGCTCGGCGATTCGCTCTTCCAGGGTATTGTTCATCTGCTGCAGCTGCTGACGACTCTGCTGCAGCAGCTGCTGCGTCTGGCGGATCCGCCGGAAGATCCGGTGCAGCACGACAAACAGCAGTGTCGCGGTCACGCCGACAAACAGCCATCCCTTCAGCGTCGACCAGGCCCGCAACTGCTCCTGATCACTGGCCAGCCCCGCCAGCAGCAGGTCCGAGGCGTAGATGTAGATGCCTGCGACCACGGCGTAGACGACCGATACGCACACCTCGAAGGGGACGGCACAGAGAAACGTCTTGTCTGGCGTGTCGCGAAACTTCTTGTCGGACATCATCATATCCCCGGCCGCCGTTTCGAACGTCAGCCCTTCGGGTGTCACTAGCTGTGGAATTATAGAGCGGGATCGGCCAGGCATGTGCAATGCGCGGCGGCCGCCGGCAGGCCGCGCCACGCTTTCGTCACAGTCGTTGACGCAAGGCATTGGGCTTCAAAAGACGGGGCTACGATCGGTCGTCCCTGACGGGGCGCGAACAACAGCCACGGCAACCGCTACGACCATCGAAAAGACATCCGCGGTCGCCTCCGGCGGGGCTCGAACGACCACGACAACAGCTGCGGCGTCGGGTAATGCGATCAAGAGACAGCGCGGGGACGGGGCTGTAGCAGGGCCCTATGATCAGGAATGAGAATGCGTCGCGCCCGCACTCCGGACGATCACTTCCACCCGGACCGGACGGACCCTACGCGCAGCGGCGGAGGAGGCGAAGCGGTATGCCCTCGCGGATTGAAGACTATGCGATGATCGGGGACCTCCAGACGGCGGCCCTGGTTGCCAAAGACGGCTCGATGGACTGGCTCTGCTTTCCGCGGTTCGACAGCGAAGCATGCCTGGCCGCCCTTCTGGGAACGCCCGAAAACGGCCGCTGGCAGATCGCCCCGGCCGGCGAGGTGCGGCAGGTGCGGCGGCGCTACCGCGGCGCGACGCTCGTGCTCGAGACCGAGTTCCAGACGGATGAGGGCGTGGTGGCGCTGATCGACTTCATGCCGCCGAGAAGCGTCGCGCCCGACGTGGTGCGG
>JAWLBS010000502.1:0-2737 GCA_041687575.1 Phycisphaerae bacterium
AGGATGAAGTACGTCAGGTCATTGTCATCCGTTTCGGTATACAGGAATGCCCGTTCGTACCGGGCAGGGGCCTTCAGCAGGATCTGCGAGATCGAGAGGAACTCGAACAGCCAGTACCCGCAGCGGAGCATCGACCAATAGAACAGCGCGCGGGCAGTGCGGCCGTTGCCGTCGAGGAACGGGTGATCGTACGCCAGCCAGAAATGCAGCACAATCGACCGGATGACCGGATGCACGAAGAAGTCGGGCGATTCGGCATTGGCGAACCGACACATGGCCTCCATGCGCTGTTCCAGTTGTGCCGCTGGAGGCGGACAGTGAAGCACTTCCCCATAGTTGTCGCCCACGACAACCTCTTCGTCCGCGCGACGAAAGCGGCCGCCAGCCGACTCATGCTTCCATGTGCCTTCCGTGACCAGTCGGTGGATCTCGAGGACGAGCTGCTTGCTCAGGGGGTGCTGCTTGAGCTCGACGATACGCTGCATCGTGCGGAAGTTGTTCAGGATCATCCGCTCGCTTCGGTCGCGCGGGGGGCGGCCGGCACGGAGCATCTCTTTTGCGACCTGCCGGGTGGTGGACGCCCCCTCGAGCTGGCTGGAGGTCACCGCCTCTTCAATGAGGGAGTGGACGTAGTAACGGTCCCGCGTACCGGGGTTCGTGATCTGGCCGGCCATCTGGATGGCCCCGCCGGCCTGCAGATCGATCTCGTGGAGCTTCTGGGGGATCGGGTCCGCCAGCACGAATCCGAATGGCGCGGTTCGTTCGTCCTTCAGCGGCAGATCCTTGCGTGCCGCGTTGCGCTGCAGCTTGGTCGCCAGCCACCATTGCTCGTGGGACAGGCCGTCAGGGGGCGAGCGGAAGTACATCTCGTCCCAATGGAGGTACCTGTCGGCTGTTGCAGGCGCCGATCGGCGCGGAAGCACCTGGTCAAGCCACGTCCGGTCAGGCAAGGCCTTGTTCATCAGGCTGTCGATGGATGGAGGAACCTTGGGTTTTCTCACTACCACACCCTCCAGGGACGCACCAGGGGCCGCAACTACCAACGAACTACTAATTGTGCTGGTATTAGTATATCGTCCTCGCCCGCCGCAATCTACTAAAACCAGCCAGATTAGTAGTTCGTTGGCACTTCGTGGCGGATGGCCCCCGCCGCGCGACTGTCGCCTTGGCGCGGCGTATCCTGTCAATATGGCAGGCGATCGGGTGGCGGCGATACGGGCGGTATAGGCAAGCGTCTGCGGCATAGAGACTTACGCTCATGGACCCCGCATTTCTCTCCGATTGGCACGCCAATTGTTAGTCATCACATTGCGGGTCCGTCCGGCGCGTCGTGTGGGGGCGGGGCGGGCCTGGCGCGGCGATCGACGAGACAACTCGCACGCATGGGCAAACGAAGGAGGTTAACGTGGCTAAGACTATCGGAATTGACCTGGGGACGACCAACTCCGTCGTCGCGCTGGTCGAGGGCGGCCAGCCCAAGGTCCTGATCAACCGCCAGGGCAATCGGATCACTCCGTCTGTCGTGGGCTTTACCGATAAAGGCGAGATCCTGGTCGGCCAGCCGGCCAAGCACCAGCAGATCACCAACCCGACCAACACGGTCTTTTCCATCAAGCGGTTTATGGGACGTCGCCTCTCGGAGGTGACCGAAGAGAACAAGATGGTGCCGTACAAGGTCGTCGCGGACAGCCCGAGCGACCCGGTCCGCGTCGAGGTCCGCGGCAAGACCTACACCCCGCAGGAGGTCTCGGCCATGATCCTGCGGGAGCTCAAGCAGGTCGCCGAGGACTATCTCGGCCAGCCGGTCACCCGCGCGGTGATCACGGTGCCGGCCTATTTCAATGACGCCCAGCGGACCGCGACCAAGGAGGCGGGCGAGATCGCCGGGCTGGAGGTCATGCGGATCATCAACGAGCCGACCGCCGCGGCCCTTGCCTACGGCCTGGAAAAGCAGAAGGCCCAGAAGGTGGCCGTGTTCGACCTGGGCGGCGGCACGTTCGACATCAGCATCCTCGACGTCGGCGACAACGTCTACGAGGTGCTCAGCACCAACGGCGACACGCACCTGGGCGGCGACAACTACGACCAGAAGCTGATCGACTACATCGCTGACGAGTTCCGCAAGCAAAGCGGCATCGACCTGCGGGGCGACCCGATGGCCCTGCAGCGGCTGAAAGAGGCCGCCGAAAAGGCCAAGATCGAGCTGTCGACCTCGCTGGAGACCTCGGTCAACCTGCCGTTCATCACGGCTGACGCCAGCGGGCCCAAGCATCTGCAGATGAGCATCACCCGCGCCAAGTTCGAGGAGTTGACCCACGACCTGACCGAGCGGTGCCGCGGGCCGGTGCTCCAGGCGATCAGGGACGCGAAGCTCTCGGCTGGCGAGGTTGACGAGGTGGTGCTGGTCGGCGGCTCGACCCGTACGCCCAGCGTGCAGGCCCTGGTCAAGGAGCTGTTCGGCCGGGAGCCCAACAAGAGCGTCAACCCGGACGAGGTGGTCGCTGTCGGGGCGTCGGTGCAGGCGGCCGTTCTGGAAGGCGAGATGGGCCAGGAGATGGTCCTGCTCGACGTGACGCCGCTGAGCCTGGGCGTCGAGACCGAGGGCGGCGTGATGACCCCGCTGATCACCCGCAACAGTACGATCCCGACCAGCAAGACCGAGACGTTCTCGACGGCCGCCGACAGCCAGACCGCGGTGGATATCCGCGTGTTCCAGGGCGAGCGGCCCTTGGCGCGG
>JAWLBS010000503.1:0-2735 GCA_041687575.1 Phycisphaerae bacterium
CTGAAATCGATTCGCAACACGATCGCCGATCCACCATTGCCGCGGCCGCACCAAGGCGCCGTGGCGGCATGCATTCGGGAGGCCGTTTATGGAAAAGGTACCTGCCGCAGGAAGCAGAATATGTATCGCGGCAGTCAGCATGGCCGTCGCCGTGGCGCTGGCAGTGCTGGCCGGCTGCCGCCAGGAGCCGCCACCCGTCGAGCCGGAGCCCGACCAGACCATGATCGTCCGCCCGCCCCCGCAGACGATGCCCATCGTCCCATCGCCCGAGCCCGAAACCCGGCCTGCGGAGAAGCCCGCCGAGCAGCCGCGGCGGTTCGAGGTGGTCGAACCTAGCACCCCGCGGCCGGAAAGGGATACCCCTGCCGATCAGCCCCTAGCCATTCTGGACAAGTTCGACCCGCTCCGGCCAGCCCGCCTGGTGGCGACCCTCGAGTCGGACGACCGCATGACGATCCGGACCATCAATGTGCGGGCCCTGCGGCTGAACCTGCTGAAACTCCCCCGGGAGAAACCGGGCCGCCTCATCGTCCACATCGACGGCCAGGGCCTGGAGATCACCGGTAAGGTCAACCAGATCATATACTTGCACCGCGGACCCGTCGGCGGGTGGTCGTTCGGCCGACCGGAGTAGAGCCCGTGATCCAGGATGGGTTCTCTGTTTGATGGCGGTGAAGTTCGGAGCGGGGCTTTTCCAGGGGGGCAGACCCTTGGCAAGCCGCCGCAGCGTCCGGGGGTCTTCTTTGATGATCCGATCCGCTTTTTGCGGTATCATGAGCGCCCGAGGCGATTTGCTGCCCCGGTGCCGTGAACCGAAGTGCCTCCTCCAGCGGTAGTAATGGCTGTGGCAGTATCAGCACGCCGGGGCCGCGGGGTCTGGCCGGCCAGCCCCGTTCGTCGGCGGAGTTTCAGTATCGGCGGAGCGAGACATGGCAGATATTCAGACCGAAACCGTCCGTGGCGACACGGGCGCAATACGGCCCGAACCCCTTCGGCCAGGCGCGAAAGTGGCCCTGATCCTCGTTGCGGTCCTGTGCCTGCTGGCGGTCGGACTGTCAATCGACATGTGGATCGAGAGCGCCGGCCTCCGCGCGGAGGGAACCGGCGGACTGGCCCTTTGCGGCGAGGGCGAGGTGGTCAACTGCGGCGAGGTTCTCGCCAGCCGGTATGCCACCTGGATGGGCATCCCCTTGGCCGGCGCCGGGCTGGGAACCTACGGTCTGCTGCTGATGACGACCGCGGCCATCGCCCTGGCCGGTTCGCGCAAGACCCGCCACACCCTCTGGGCCGTCGCCCTGACGCTGGCAACGCTGGGTACCCTGTCCGGCCTGTGGCTGCTCGTCGTGCAGATCATGATTATCGAGCGCATCTGCATCCTGTGCGACATCACGCATGCCTGCGGGCTGGTCTCGCTGATCCTGCTGACGGCCTTTCGGCCGGCCACGTTGCCGTTGAGGTTCGGGATGGGCGCCGGCGGGATCGCCCTGACCGGCACGCTGGTGCTGGTTGTCGGGCAGCTGATCTACAGGCCCAACGTCAAGCCGACACAGGTCCTCGTCGACAAGCCGGCGACCACCCAGCCGGTGGTCGACGCGTCCCTCGGTGCGAATCCGGCCGCCGCGGCCGGTGCCGACGCCCAGGCCGCTGCAACCCAATCGGCCAACCTCTACCAGATCAAGGACGCGGCCGGCACCGTCGTCGCTACGCTGGACCTCGATGACGAGATCGTCTGGGGCGATCGGTCCGCCGAGCAGACTCTGCTCGAGTTCATGGAATACGGCTGCCCGGAGTGCAGCAAGCAGAGCGGGCATTTCGAGCAGATCCTTGCCGAAAATCCCGGCTGGTTCCGGCTCGTGATATTGCTGACGCCGCCCGGCAAGAAGTGCAATCCTCACACGAGCCGGGAAAAACCGAACGTCTGCGAGATCGCCGAGGCGGCCCTGGCCGTTCACAAGCACGCGCCCGAGAAGTTCCTCGAGACGCACAAGACCTTTTTCAAGCTGCAGTCCCTGCCCCTGACCGGCGCGATGGCGTGGGAACTGGTCAAGGGTTTGTGCGATCTCGATGATCAGACACTCAGGCAGTGGCAGGACGACCCGGAGCTGACCGAGACCCTCAAGCGGTACGGGACCATCGCCTACACCCTCGTCGCCAATCAAAAGGCCAAGGGCCTGCCCATGATGTTCGCCAACGGCAAGATGATCGTCGGGGCCGCCGAATCGGCCGGCGAGCTCCGCCATCACATCACGCACCTGATCGGCCCGCCGCCGGGAAAACCGGCGGAGAAGCACGACCATTAGCTTCACGGCCACCCGAACAGATGAAGACCGGTGCCGGGTGCCATGGGTGCCATGGCGGCGCCGTTTGCGGCCATGGAATTCTTCGGATAAGCGCAGCGCCCGCATCCTGGACTGCGCCCCGACGTAACCCCTTGGTCTGCAATCTGTGGGCACCAACGGCTTTGGCGGGCACGGCCCGCCCTACACGAACCGCTTGACGTATTCCAGGTGTGCCGGCAGGATCTCGTCGGGACCGGCCAGCTCCGGGTGCCAGCGCTTCTCCCACTCCAGGGTCAGCCAGCCGTCGTAGCCGCCGGTCGCCAGGACTTTGAGCGCCTCTTCGACCGGCACGTCGCCCTGGCCGGTGATGCACAGCTGCTGCGGCTCGCCGGGCTTGCCCCTGGCGTCTTTCAGGTGCACGTATTCGACGTGGTGGCCGATCGTCTCCCAGGTCTG
>JAWLBS010000504.1:0-2721 GCA_041687575.1 Phycisphaerae bacterium
GGAATCTCCGTAGATATCCACGGAACACTTGTGGACATCCACGGAACATCCGTGGATGGCAACGGAACCGGCGTGGACGTCCACGGAACATCCGTGGACGGCAACGGAAGTTCCGTTGCCCTTGGCGCACAGCGGCCGCCGGGCGGGGAGCCGTTCGCAAACCCCTGAAAATGCGGCAGATACCGCCGCCGCCCGCCCGCGGGGCCTCCGCAGGGGCGTGGCGATGCCCGTCGCCGGTTTTCGGGCCGCCGCGAGGGCCTCGTGGCTTATCGGGCGGCCGCTGCATGCCGGCGACGGTCCGGTCCCGTCTCCGCCGCCTGGCTATGCGGATGGCGATCCGGGTCGACCATGCGGCGCCCGTGCCGGGCGGTCAAATATGGTTGATTCCGAGTACCCGGTTCGGTTAGACTGCTTCCGAGGGAGCATGTCGCATCCTTTCGATCTGCCTGCCTGGAGATCGCCGCCTTGGGCACGCGCGGTGCCTGTCCGGGGCGGATGGTGTCGCAAGACCGCTTAGCAGCAGCGCAAGGAGCAACGATGATGGGCAAGATGGCAGTGGCGTTGATCTGTGGACTGGCGAGTATGGCCGGTGGGGTGGTGATCGAGACGGTGCCGGTGGGCAACATCAACAATGCCGCCGACGGCACCGGCTACGGGTCGGTGGGTTACGCCTACAACATCGGCAAGTACGAGGTGACGGCCGGGCAGTACGCAGAGTTCCTCAACGCGGTGGCCGGGGAAGATGCCTACGGGCTGTACAACCCGAGCATGTGGTCGAGCAATTACGGCTGCAAGATCGAGCGGAGCGGTTCGTCGGGCAGCTACACGTACAGCGTGGCGGGCGACCGGGCGAACCGGCCGGTGAACTACGTCTCCTGGGGCGACGCGGTCCGCTTTGCCAACTGGCTGCACAATGGGCAGCCGACCGGCGCTCAAGGCCCCGGCACCACGGAGACGGGCGCGTACACGCTGAACGGCGCGACGACGGAGACGGAACTTCTGGCCGTGACGCGCAACGCCGACTGGAAGTGGGCGATCCCAAGTGAGGATGAGTGGTACAAGGCGGCGTACCACAAGAACGACGGGGTGACGGGCAACTACTGGCTGTACCCGACCGGCAGCGACAGCGAGCCGAGCAACCAGTTGATCGCCCCGGACCCCGGCAACAACGCGACGTTCTACAGCGGCGGCTGGACCATCGGCGGCCCGTACTACCGGACGGAGGTCGGCGCGCACGAGAATTCGGCTAGCCCGTACGGGACGTTCGACCAGGGCGGCAACGTGTGGGAATGGAATGAGGCGTTGGTGTACGGTCGAGGCTTGCGGGGGGGTGGCTTCTACAGCGACGGCGACATCCTGGGGGCGTCGTTTCGCTACGGCAGCTACCCGATGAATGAGAAGCGCCACAACTTCGGGTTGCGCGTCGTCCAGGTTCCTGAGCCAACGACCCTGGCGATCCTGGCCCTGGCCGGCCTTGGCCTGCTGCGCCGACGCCGGGTATAGACGATCCACGGGCTGCGGGGCAGGCATCCGCCTGCCCCGGATACCTTCCCCCAACCGCCGCCCCGGCTCACCTTGCCGGAGAGGGGCTCAATCAGTTTTGAGCCCCTCTCCGTGCTTGTGCTATTCCAGATCCCGGTCGAAATACTCCCGCACCTTCGGATCGACCGGCGGGACGTCCTGCGGCGTCGAGTCGTTCCGCAGCGACTCGGTCGCCTTGCAGCCGGCGGCGACGCTGTAGCGGGCGGCGATGGGCGAGGTGGCGATCTTGCCGCCTTCGCGGACGTAGCGGATGAACTCGGCGACAATGTTGCCGTCGGCCCCGCCGTGGCCGCCGCCGGTGCCCGTGCCGACGTAGTGCTGCTCGTCGCCGAAGGGGTTGTACTGCGTCCGCTTGTTCCACAGCCGGACCGCCGTGTGGCCGTGGTAGTCGTTGAAGTTCTCGATCCGCCCTTCCGTGCCGATGATCGTGTAGTTCCGCCAGCCGTCGGGGGCGTAGTGGCACTGCTGGTAGCTGCACAGCACGCCGTTGTCGAGCTTCATCAGCATCAGCGAGAGGTCCTCGACGTCGATGACCGGGTTCATGCCCTTCAGCGACAGGGGCGGCCAGTTGTCGGGGTTCCAGCTGGTGTCCGGGATGTCGTCGGGGGCGTGCTTGTCGGCGATCTGGTTGTAGACGCTCAGGTTGCCCATCGCGGTGACCCGCCGGCTGTAGCCGCCGCACAGCCAGTGCAGCAGGTCGATATCGTGGGCGCCCTTCTGCAGCAGCAGCCCGGTGCTGTAGCGGCGCTCGGCGTGCCAGTCCTTGAAGTAGGCGTCCCCGCCGTAGCAGACGAAGTGGCGGCACCAGCCGGTCTTCGGCTCGCCGATGGCGCCCTTGGCGATCAGCTCCTTCATTTTGCGCATGAACGCCATGTGGCGCATGTTGTGGCCGCAGTAGAGCTTCACGCCCCGCTCGCACGCCGTCCGCAAAACGCGGTCGCAGCCCTCGATGGTGATGGTCATCGGCTTTTCGAGGTAGACGTGCTTGCCGGCCTCCAGCGCGGCGATGGCGTGCTCCTCGTGCAGGAAGTCCGGCGAGGTGACGAAGACCGCATCCACGTCGGCCTTGTCGAGCAGCTCGCAGTAGTCTTTGGTGACGAACGCGTCGTCGCCGAACCGCTCGCGGAACTGCTCGAGGGCCTTGGGGTTCACGTCCGCCCCCGCCACCACCCGCACGCC
>JAWLBS010000505.1:0-2696 GCA_041687575.1 Phycisphaerae bacterium
GACGATCTACCTGTCACCCGACGGCGACGACGCCAACCCCGGCACCCGCGAGCAGCCGAAAAGGTCGTTCGCCCCGGCGTATGAGTCCCTGACGGCCGGCCAGACCCTCGTGCTGCTCGAGGGCGACTACCCCGCAAACGGCAAGATCGCCAAAAACATGACCATCGCCGGCACCGCGGCCGAGCCGATCACCGTCCGCGGCGAAGGCCGCGCGCGGCTCTACTCCGGTTATGTCTGGGGCGGCGACACGTCGGTTCAGGTCGGAATCTTCATCGAGGGCGGCAGCCGGCACATCACCTTCGAGGACCTCGAACTGGAGGGCGGGGGCTTCACCGTCGGCGGCGAACATGTGACCATCCGCAACTGCCACATCCACAACTACAGCAACTACGGGATCATCACCTGGACGGCCAAAAACCTGACCGTGCAGGACTGCGAGATCCACGGCTCATACATCGAGCATGGGATCTACCTGTCGAAGGACACCGACGACGTGCTGATCCGCGGCTGCACCATCTACGACACCGCCGTCAACGGCATCCACATCAACTCGGCACTGAGCGAGCGGATCCGGGTGGAAGGCTGCACCTTTTATCACAACAGCCGCGACTGGGGCGCTGCCATCACGCTGATGGGCTCCACGCACGTCCAGATCATCAACAACCTGTTCTTCTGCAACCTCGGCCACATCTTCACCATCACCGGCGAGGGGGGCGTCGATCGCCACATCGACATCGTCCACAACACGGTCTACAACCCCGTCGGCGGGCGGACGGGCAACGTGATGGTCGTCAGGACCCCGCTGAGCGCCTTCTACGTCCACAACAACATCTTCTACACCAACTACGCGGCGTATGACCTGGGCAGCAGCAGCTACGTCACCGCGACCAGCGACTTCGACTACAACGTCTACGGGCCGCTGAGCGGCTCGCAGATGCTGGCGTACGGCAAGGAAGGCTGCGGCCTGTTCGGCGCGGCGGTACAGTTCGTCGACCCGCCGGCCTGGTCTGACCAGGCGGGGGACCTGCACCTGATGCGGGGTTCACCCGGGGCGACCGGCGCCCCATATGAGTCGATCGCCGACCCCGACGCCGCGGGCACCGTCCGGATCGCGGCCGGGCCGTTCGGGGCCTGGGCAGCCACGGGGGGTGTGCCCGGCGACATCAGCGGCGACGGGCTGGTCAACGCCATCGACCTGCTCTGGCTGGCGACCACCTTCAACACCAGCGCCGGCCAGGGCGGCTACGATCCGGCGGCCGACCTGAACAACGATGGCCACATCAACGCCATCGACCTGCTGATCCTGGCCCACAACTGGAACGGGTAACGACTGGCGGGCGTGTCTCAGGGGTCTGACCCCGACGTGGACGTCTCGTGCCGGAATCAGTGCCAGGATTTCATGGCGGCCCGACTACCTGTGCACGTCACCGGGGTCTGACCCCGTGGCGCTGGGCACGGCCCTGCGAACAGCTGCAGGGCCGTGACACCCGTAGCACCCGGCGGGGTTTACCGCCCCTCACGGTCGCGGCTCGTTGAAGCAGGGCCCCTCGCAGCGTCTTGTCCGGGGGGTCAGACCCCAGTGGATCTTTCAGGTACTGGTGCCTCCACGGGAATCGGATGCGGGCGTGCTGCAAGGGGTCAGACCCCCGGCATCGCCCGGTGTTCCAGGGGGCTGCCCCGCGGCATCACGGCCATGGCGGACAAGCCGTTCTGCCGGCGCCCGTAATCCGCGCGCGTGTTGCGGCGGCATCTTCTGGGGACTATCATCCCGCGTTTGCGAGGCGTTGGGCCGCCCGTGCGGGAGGCCCACGCGGAGGCGCGGGTTCGGAGGCTGCCGGCCTGTTGCGGCCGGCCCGGCCCGGTATACACAAACCACTGGATGGCTATCATGTAGGCGGTGGGCGCAGTTCCGCCCCGCGGCCGGCTCATCCTGCAGCGCCACGGATGGTGGCGACACGGTACCTGGATCAGATAGGAGCCAGAAAGAAATGTCCAAGGGCAACAACAGCAGGCGTTACCTGTTCACCAGCGAATCGGTCGGGGCGGGCCATCCGGACAAGGTCGCCGACCAGGTCAGCGATGCCGTACTCGACAGCATCATCGCGGCCGATCCGCGGGCTCGCGTGGCGTGCGAGACGTTCGTGACCACGGGTCTGTGCGTTATCGGCGGCGAGGTCACGGTCCACAACGACGCCGCCAGGAACGCCCTGCTGAACGTCGAGGAGACCGCCCGCAAGACGATTGCCGAAATCGGCTATACCGCGCAGGGCATCGGCTTTGACGCGTACAGCTGCGCGGTCATGCGGACGCTGCACAGCCAGTCGGCCGACATCGCCATGGGCGTCGACCAGGGCGAAGAGGTCGGTGCCGGCGACCAGGGCATGATGTTCGGGTTCGCCTGCAAGGAGACCTCGACGCTGATGCCCCTGCCGATCTACCTGTCGCACCGGCTGATGGAGCAGCAGGCCAAAGCCCGCGAGGCGAAGCAACTGCCGTGGCTGCTGCCGGACTGCAAGGGCCAGGTCACCGTCGAGTACGAAGGCCTCAAACCGGTCCGGATCACCACGATCGTCTTCTCGACCCAGCACACCGAGGCCGCCGTCGACCCCAAGACCAACCGCGTCAGCGAAAAGGCCCAGTGCGAGTTCATCGAGAAGGTCATCCGCCCGGTCGTCATGGCCGAGTGCCCGGAGCTC
>JAWLBS010000506.1:0-2692 GCA_041687575.1 Phycisphaerae bacterium
CAGGTACTCCCGCTCGGGGGCCTCCGTCGCGGCCGCCTGCTCGGTCTGCCGCAACAGCGGACCTGCGTCCAGCCACGGGTGTCGCCGAAGGTAGAA
Organism: Phycisphaerae bacterium; assembly: GCA_041687575.1. Taxonomy (GTDB): domain Bacteria; phylum Planctomycetota; class Phycisphaerae; order UBA1845; family JANYLN01; genus JANYLN01. The sequence goes on from JAWLBS010000506.1 coordinate 97, forward strand.
CCACGCCAGGTACCGCAGCGCCCGCGCCGCCGTCCACGGTTGCCCCGACGGGTCGTCGTCGTGCGTGAACACGTGGATCGGCTGTTCGCTGCCGTCGGGCAGAGACAACACCACCGGCGCCGCCGCACAGTTCGGCCGGCCGTCCGGGTTGAACAGACACTCCGGCCCGCTGACCAGTCCGACCTGCCCACCCGGTCCTTCGGCCGACCAGCCGGCGCGGGTTCGTGCATAGCGCCCGACGATGGCCGTCTCGACCTGCCGCGTCAGCGCCGCCGCCAACCCCTCGACCCGCAGCGTCGCCGCGTCCGTCCCGGCGGGTCCGTCGAAGGCCCGCTCCACTTCGGCCGGGCACCCGCAGAACAGGTACCGCTCGCGATCACCAAACCGCGCGGCCACCGCGATCCGCCGGTCCGGCGACCAGCGGCCCCACAGGTCGTGCTCAAGCGCCTCGGAACCCAACCGCAGCAGCGCCGATTCGGCCTGCCCGTCGGCCGCGCGCGTCACCCGCACCACCTCGCACGATTCCAGCGGCTCGAACAAGCCCGCCCCCACGCCGGTCTCCATCTCCGCCCAGCACTGCACCCCCGAAACTGGTTCTATGTCCTTGATCATGACTCTCTCCCAAGGTCGGCACACGGTCCCGCTCGACGCATCGCATTCGGATTCCGCGGGAGGGAGCCGCGACCGTGAGGTCGCAGTAGACCCGCGAACATGCACCACCTTCACGTCGGGTGCCACGGTCCTGCTGCTGTTGGCAGGGCCGTGCTTCTGCCGGACCAGGCGTTTTCAGGTGAATGCGCATCACTGCTTGAACTGACTGAACGCCATCCGTACCGGCTGACCGGTCAGCCCCAACACCCGCCGCTCGGCCCGCGGCCCCGTCCGCTGCCACGCCGTCAGCGCCGCGTCCCGCCACGCCGGCCGCGAGCCCACCTCCAGGCACCGCAGCTGGCGGTCGCCCAGCAGTTCATCCAGCCCCCGCTCGATCGCCGTCAGCCCCGCCGCATCGCTCGCCCACAGCGCCCCGGCCAGCACGAGCGCCGCCCCGTCGCGCCCCTGCCACGTCGCCCACGACTGCTCGCTGCCCGCCAGGGCCTGCCCCTGCCACCGCGACGCCTCGCGGCTCTCAACCAGCCGCACGATCGACCGCGGACCCAGAAGGTCCTGCCCGTCCAGCCGCACCGCCTCGCCCGCCGCCAGCACCTCGTACTGCTGCTCGAACGCCACCAGCCGCCCGTCGGCGTGCACGAGCCGCTGACGATCGAGCCACGCCCCGGCCGCACCCGCCAGATCCGGCTCGACCAGCGCCTTTGCGACCGCCCCCGCCAGGTCGTATGCCCCCGGCGACTGGCCCGCCCCCCGCCAGGCCGCCGCCGCGCCGCGCAGGTCCTCGGCGATCAGCACCGCCTGCACCCGCGCCGCCACGTCCGCCTGCTCGTCGGCCCGCTCGATCGCATAGAACACCGCCGGCCTGGCCGTCGACAGCAGCCCGGCCGGCAACGGCATCCGCACAACCGAGAGCAGCGGCCCCACCGACCGCAGCGCCCGCTGCCCGTCGATCTGCAGCCCCTCCAGCCGTGCCCCGATCGCCGCGTCCAGATCGCTGAGCCACCCCATCACCCGCCCTCGCTTTCACCGCCGCCAACCCGCCGCACCGTCTTGCGCTGCCTGCAGTCGCCACAGCGGCTTATCACGTCCTTCGCGCTTACTGCGACCACCTGCCGACCCGTCAGCCACGCTCTTCGTTGCAGTCGTCTCACGCCGGTCGGTCACGCTTCGTCGCGTTCGCTGAGGTCGTCCCGCCGGAAGACACGCTGTGCCCCCGATATCTCGGCGACGGTTCCGCCGACCACCGTGTCGGCCACGCTCTGCGCCACCGGCAGCTGTGCCCGCCCGGCCGCCAGGTCCCGCAGCCACTGCCGCGCGGCACTGGCCTTGTCGCGCACCGCCTCGGGCACCGGCGGGCGGCGGGCGTGCAGCCGGCATTCCGCCAGGTCGAGAACGATCGACTTGAGCAGCGCCGCCGCCTCCGGCTCGGCTGTCACGTCCACCGGCGTCCGGTACCGCACCGCCACCCGGCTGTCGACCTCGCCCTCGGCCGCCGCCAGCGCCTCACCCGCCCGCGCCGCACTGGCGCTGCCGGCGGCCTCGTCGTCAGTCAGCTGCACGTACGCCGCCGGCCCCAGCCGCAGCTCAAGATCCTGTAGTGTCGCGTATCCCATTGACAGCCCCCGTTCCGCAAACGCCCTGTCGGCCACAATATCTCTTCGTCACGTTACCCTTCCGCCAGTCATCCGCACCCGCGCCGGGAGGGCGGACGGGGCACAACCCTGTCTAACAGGATCGTCGCACCCGGCTTCGGGGGCGTTCTCGAAGGATGCGGACATCTCTCGCATCCGGACGACTCCCTCGCTTACGCTTCGGGCTCCTTCCCATGCGCCTGTGAGCATAGCGCTCATCCACACAGGCACGACTCTACTGCGCAGGACCGTGCACCCAATTTCCTGCCCCCTGATCCCTGACCCCTGGCGTTCACCGGCCACCGGCAACTGCCGTTTCACGTTGTCACATTGTCATGTTGTCACGGCGTCACGCC
>JAWLBS010000507.1:0-2672 GCA_041687575.1 Phycisphaerae bacterium
GGCCCGCTCGACGGCCGAGACGATCGCCCGCGTCTCGGGCTCGCTGGCGGCGGCCGAGCCTGTGGTGTAGTTCGCGTCGACGATCGCCCGCCAGTTGCTGGCCGGGAAGTTGCGGTTGACGTCCACCCGCCGGCTGTTGGTCCGCGTGCCGCGGGCGATGCCGTCGGGATTGGTGTTGGCGATCACCGCCACGCGCCGCCCCGCCAGCAGCTGCGGGTTGTCGCGCAGGTGCTCGATCAGCGCCTCAGCCAGGTCCACGCTGGTCGGCTCGTCGCCATGGATGCCGCCGAAAATCAGCGTCACGTCCGGCCCGTCGCCCAGCAGGTGCATCATGATCGGCTGGCCGAGGCACGACTGGCCCAGACAGACCACTTCAGGCTGCACGACCACCGGCGGCGGAGGTGGTGGCGGCGGCGGAAGTTCCGGCTCGACCGGCACGACCGCCACCGGCCCCGGCGGCGGCGCGACCCGCGTGTACTGCGGCGGCATGTCCCAGTCGATGTCGACCGGCGCCTCGCAGCCGGCCAGCCACAGCGCAGGCAGCCCCGCGACCATGAGTAGATGGATGAACGTCCGGGCGGTGGTGAGCTGAGGCCAGAGCATCCCTGCACTCCGATGAATTCGACCGGCCGAATCCTAGCCGCCGCCGCGGGTAGAATGCAAGGGGCAAAGGAGGGGCCGCACCGGGGGGGGAATGCCCGTCATCCACCTGCCGAGCACTCCGCGCGCCGGACTGCCGCCCTCTGGCGGCGACCTTGGTAGCTCGAAGCGCCTCGTCGAGGACCGCGGCGCCCGGGCGGCTGGCGACTGGCCGACGGCGGGGTTTGCGGCTCCTGGAAGGCCGATAACACGGGGCCAGAGCCGCGGCCCCCGGCCGGAGGCGCCCGCCACGAAGTCGGGAAATACTCTTTACTTAATGACGCTGTGGTGGTAGTCTCGTCGTAGTTGACCGGCCGTGCCGCACCATCCTGGCGGCGGGCGGATAAGGCCCGGAAGATGCCGACGTGCAAAGTTCAGAATTGTCCGGAACCATCTTGACAACCGAGCGATTTGCGGTAGATTAAAAGGGTACTTGGTCGGCGAGCCGGCTGAGTTCAGGAGAAGTCGACGAGTCAGCTCTTCCACGATCTCGTCCGCAGGCCAATGTGGCCTGCAAGCACGTCTGCGAAGTTGGTAAGTTGGTTGGGTCAGTGTCCATCGGGAACGTATCTCGATCACAGTTCACTCTAAGGTAGAGGAAAGGAAAGCCCATGAAGAACGCGATTATCGCAAGTCTGTTGGCTCTCGTTATGGTCGGCTCGGCCAGCGCCGCCGTCGTCACCCTGGATCTTCAGCAGACCGGCAACAACTGGCAGCTGTTCGCCAGCGTCCCCGATGACGGCTCGTCCGACGGCATCGCCGGCATCGCCGTGTACATCAATGGCGCCACCACTGCGGCCTTCAAGGCCACCGCGGCCACCGTGCTGGATGAGAGCTTCACCCCGATCGGCGCCTATGGCTTCAACGCCGTTGCCAAGGTCTCCCCCATGGGCGGCAATCACGAAGTGCTGTGCGGCCTCGATCCGGGCAACGTCGCCTACATCACCCGTGGCCTGGGCCAGAAGTCCGTCACCGTCAACTACATCAACTTCGGCACCACCCCGATGAGCAAGACCTGGGCCGCCCCGCTGCTCGTCGCCGAAGGCACCGGCACCCCCAGCTTCGGCGCTGCTTCTGCCAACGTGCTGAAGACCGGGATGGACGCGACCGAGGCCGCCAGCGTCGTGCTCATCCCCGAGCCGGCTACGATGGCCCTGCTGAGCATCGGTGGCATCGCCGCCCTGATCCGCCGTCGCCGCTAAGCGACCTGTCCAACAGACAGATCAGAAATGACGAATAGACCATGGCGGCCCACAAGGTCGCCATGGTCTTTTTCATAGCCGCTCGACCCACGGGGATAGTCGATCCATCCGCCCAGGCGGCCCTCCCTGGCCACACCGCCTGATCCGTCCGCCACGTCACCCACGCCTCATGTGGGGAATTCCTGCGCACAACAAGTGGAGAAGGGGAACATGAGATACGCGATCTTTGCCGTCCTGACGGCGTCGCTGCTGACCGGTTCGGCCCGGGCATGGGCTCGGCTTCAATTGGATCTCGCGATCAAGCCTGACCACACATGGGAGCTTCGTGCATACGTAGCCCCCCCCCTATGACGGTCTGGCCGGAATCGCCGTCTGCCTGGATGGCGTCACCACGGCAGAGTTCCGAGGCCCGAGATTCGGCGTGGTCGACGAGGAGCTCAACCTGCTCGGCGTCTACGGCTTCAATGCTGTGGGGAAGGCTGCACAGCAGGGCACCGAGCGATGGGAAGTGCTCGCCGGCTTGGACCCCTCCGATCCGGAGTGGATTGTCTTCGGCATGGGCTCCAGAGAGATCACACTGAACTACACCACCGCCGGCATTCCGATGACCCGGACCATCGACTGTCCCATCCTGCTCGCCAGCGGCACCTGTGGCAGTGGGTCGCCCAGCATCCTCTCGGGGTTCGCCAACGTCTTTGAATGGAGTCAGGACGGGCCTGTGTTGAGGCAAGCGGTATATTACCCTCCCGAGCCGGCGACGATGGCGATGATGACGCTGGGCGGGCTGGCCCTGCTGCGCCGCCGGCGGCGGTAAGGGCGGCGGAGGTTTTT
>JAWLBS010000508.1:0-2669 GCA_041687575.1 Phycisphaerae bacterium
CGGCCACGACCGCCCGCCGGTGCACAGGATCACCCGCCGCGCCGCCAGCGACCCCTCCTTGTGGTGCAGGAGAAAGTCCGAGGCCGGATCGGCCGGCTCCTGCCGTTTGACCGCGGCGACGCGCAGGCCCGGCTCGATTTGCACGTCGAGCGATTCGCACCGGCTGACCAGCGCATCCAGCACGCTGCGGGCACTGTCGGAGACGGGGAAGACCTTGCCGCCGGGTTCGCGCTTCAGCGGCACGCCCAACGACTCGAACCACCGCACCGTCGCCCGCCCGTCGAAGCCCCGCAGGACGTTGCGGATGATGTTGCGCGGCCCGTGGTACGCGTCGGGCTCGATCGCCTCGTTGGTGATGTTGCACCGCCCCCCGCCAGCCGCCAGGATCTTCGCCCCGAACCGCCGCACCGCGTCGAGCGCGACGATCCGCAGGCGCACGTCGGCGGCCGCCGCGACTTCCGCCGCGGCAATGCCGGCGGTCAACCCCGCCGCCCCGGCGCCGACGATCGCGATATCAACGAGTCTGCTCATATGTAAACAATGGCGGGAAACGCCGAATACAGGCGAACGAAGGATGGTGGGCGAAGCGGAGTCACTGCTCGTACGCCTTAAGGAATTCCTCTCTCGATATCCCGGCTTGCGTCAGGATTGTGCGCAAGGTCGAGCTTTTCAGCGTTCGGTGATTGGGCATCGTGAGAGGCGTTCGCGTCCCGTCGGCATTCTCTCTTATCATGGCGATGTGGTTGCCTTCCCTCATCAGCCTGAACCCGAAGTGTTCCATCGTTTTGATCACTTTGCGGATCGGTGCATCCACCGGGAACCTTGGCATCAGACGGAAACCCCTGCTTCATCGATGAACGCCTCCAGCACTGGCGGGTCCACCTCCATCGCCTCCGGGCCGAAGGTCTCCAGATGGAATTGGATGGCAGAAGCCACCTCCGCAAGCGCCGCTTCGTAAGACTCCCCTTCGGCTACCACAACTCCCTTGAGCCCGAGTGGGTACGCCACGTAGGCATCCGGATGTTTCTCGACCACCACTTTGAAGCGCTTCATGATATTGCCCTCAACTGCTTCCGCTTTCGGTCCGTCGCATATTATACGCCAAGGCGGAATCCGATGCATGCGACACAGAATGCCGCAGTCATGTGGGGCGGACTGCTTGCCGTGAGCGAGCAAAGCGAGTCGAACGGCGTCCGCCAACCAGTGCCGTTGGCAACAATGCCCCGCAGGGGCAGGATAAGTCAGCCCAAGGTCAAGGCGGCACAACCGCCACGACCTTGGGTCAGATCTCAGTACGACAACGATTCCGAATCCGGCATGACGCAGCCGGCCGCGTCGTCCCAATCGGAGGCGACGCTCCTGGCCGATTGGTGCGGGCGGATCGGACACGCCGAACACGGCGGATGCTCGCCCACACCCGTCTGGAGCAACCCGGCGATCACCTCGAACGCGTCACGCAGCCGGAAGCAGGTGACCGTCGCCTGCCCGATCTGCGTCTGGCGATGCAGCCCGCGCCGCGCCATCTCGGCGCCGTACAAAGCCGTGTCGTTGATCGGGCAGCTGCGATCCCGCCAGGTCCAGGCACGGGCCTGCACGAGGCGACCGTCCGGGAGTTTCATGGGCAGGGCGGTGGTTCGCCGGCCGAGGCACGGGACGCCCAGCGTCATCTCGACCACGTGATGGTACGTGTTGACGCGATAGTCCACGCCCATCAGCAGGCCGTACCCCCCATCGCGCGCCAGGCGCCCCAGCGGCGAATCCGGACCGCACGTCAGTGTGCGGTGGTGGTTCTCGACAAAGGCCCGGGCGTCACGCCCCCAAACAGCGAACGAATGGGTCGGATGAAGGCTGCGACACACGTCCGGCATCTGCCAGAAGACCTGCGGGATCGCCCCGTTGATCGTCGGGGTCGTCCGCGGATCGAACACGCCCGGTCCGTCAGGCGCGAAGGCCTGGCCCTGGTTGAACGAGGGCATCATCAAGGTGCCGTCAGGCGTCAGCACCTCCATCAGCGCATCGACCACCGCGCGCGGCCCACCGTCCACGCGACCAAAATTCTTGAGAGACGAGTGCACCATGACCCGGTCGCCGGCCCGCAGGCCCAGTTGGCGCAGACCGGCCGCCATGTCGTCTCTGGTTACTTCCATCATGATAACATCCTGTACTTCTTGCACACGCGCTCGGGGACGCATCACACCTTGTTTCTCACGCGCACTGCCGTCAGCTGCCAAGCCCCAGCCGCTCGTACTGCTCCGGCGGGGCGTCGTTGGCCTTCATCTGCTCGACGAGCAGGCGGATCATCCGTTTTTCCGCTTCCTCGTCATGCAGCGGCTGCATCTGCTGCGGGTCGGCCTCGACGTCGAACAGCAGCGTGCCGTACTCGTGGGCCTGGCTCCACGAACCCGAGCGGGCTTTCGTCTTCATCACCGGGCAGCCCTTGGTAAACGAAAAGCCCGGGTGCCACTCCATCGTCCGCATCTCCTCCAGTGAAAACGGCCCGGTCATATGGGCCGGCATGTGGGTGTACTGAAACAGCGGGCCGTTCTCGTCGGCCGCCGGGGCGCGCATGTAGACGTACCGGCCGTCAGTAACGTTGACGTGGCCGCCGTGCATGCCCATCAGGCCGGCCTCGCGGACCGGGGCGTCGCTGGCGATGGTATCCTTCAGCG
>JAWLBS010000509.1:0-2664 GCA_041687575.1 Phycisphaerae bacterium
GTCGATCGCGTCGCGGATCTCGGGGATGGTCATCAGCCGGCTGATCCGCGCCAGGGCCTGGATGTGCGGGCCGGTCTGGTCCGGCGGGCTGAGCAGCAGGACGATCAGGTTGACCGGCTTGTTGTCGCGGCTCTCAAACGCGATGGGCGAGGCGGGTTTGCCGACGGCCATCACCAGTTCCTTGACTGCCGAGGTCTTGGCGTGCGGTACAGCCAGGCCCTGCCCGATGCCGGTGCTGCGGCGGCCTTCCCGTTCCAGCACGTCCTGGTAGACGCGCTGGGGGTCGGAGATGATCTTCGTCTCTGCCAGCAAATCCACGAGTTCACGAATGGCGGCCGGCTTGTCCGAGGCCTTCAGCGGCACCTTTACGCATTCGGGTTGCAGGGCTTGTACGAGCTTCATCGACGACATCCTTACGTGGCTTTCGCGACCAGAAATCGATTCTAACCCCTCGGTCCGCGATGACAAGCCGCAGCCGTAAACATCGGGCTTTGCGCACGATACGTGCCCTTGCCGGCGGCGGGGTCAGGCCTGGTCGTTGATCAGCGTCCCCACCGGCTCGCCCCGGACGGCCCGCTGCAGGTTGCCCGGCTCGAAGGCATTGAACACCACGATCGGCACCCGTTTCTGGCGGCACAGGTCGAACGCGGCGATGTCCATCACCCCCAGGCGCTGATCGAGCGCCTGGTCGTAGGTCAGCCGATCGTACCGCTTTGCGTCCGGGTACTTGTTGGGGTCGCGTGTATAGACGCCGTCCACCTTGGTCGCCTTGAGCAGTGCGCACGCCCCGATCTCCAGCGACCGCAGGGCTGCGCAAGTGTCGGTCGTCACGAACGGGTTGCCCGTGCCGCCGACGAGGATTACCACGCGGCCCTTTTCGAGGTGCCGGATGCACCGCCGGCGGATGTACGGCTCGCAGACCTGGGCGACATTGATCGCGCTTTGCACGCGGGTGGGCACCCCCTTGGCCTCGATCGTATCCTGCAGGGCAAGGCCGTTGATCACCGTCGCGAGCATGCCCATGTAGTGGCCGGTTGTCTCGTGGACGGGCGTGGTCTGGGCGATCGTGTTGCCCCGCATCAGGTTGCCGCCGCCGACGACCACGGCGATTTCGGCCCCGATGGTGGTTGCATCAGCGATGCTGCTGGCCAGCCGATCGATCGCCGCGCCGTCCAGGCCCACCTGTCCGGGCGTACCCAGCGCCTCGCCGGAGACCTTCAGGACCACTCGCTTGTAACTGGGAAGACCGCTGCTCACCGCGTTTCTCCTTCCGGACAAAAGGGCTGCCGGGCATACCACGGCCAGCTGCTTGCTGCAGCCCAGCCGAGTCGCCGGCCACAAACATCATCGGCTGGGAATCTGTTCCCGGTTCAACTGGCCGGCACCAGCCGGACCCGCACCGCCCGGGTCGGCGCCGGGCAAAAAAAGAGCCGCCCGAAGGCGGCTCTTGTTGTGTCTTCCATCGGACGATCAGTCCGTTTCCCCCACGCCCATGCGGACGTAGCTGGTCGCCTTGATCCCGGCGTTTTTCAACACGTCGCCGGTAATCGTCTTGCCGCTGGGGTCCTTGACGAAGGCCTGCTCGAGCAGCACCCGTTCGCCCAGCCACTTGTTGATCTTGCCGTCGATGATCTTATCGAGAATCTGCGGGGGCTTCTTCTCATCAGCCATCTGGGCCTTGGCGATTTCGCGCTCTTTTTCGATCACGTCGGCGGGCACCTCTTCGCGACGCAGGGCCATCGGCCGCATCGCGGCGATCTGCATGCACACATCCGACAGGACGCTGGCGTCGGCCCCGGCCGGCTCGGCCGCGATCAGCACCGCCACCTGGCCGTTGAAGTGCTGATAGGCCCCGACGGTCTCGCCGACGATGCGGGCGAATTTGGCCACGCCGATGTTCTCGCGGGTCATGTTGACCGCGTCGTTGATCAGCTCGCGGGCGGCGCGATCCGGGTTGTCGACGCTCGGCTGGGCGAGCAGCTCGTCGACGGTCTTGGCGGGCGTCGCCGTCATGACCAGCTGCTTGGCCAGCAGGTCGGCGGTCTCGCGGAACACCTCGTTTGTGGCGACCTGGGCGGTTTCGCAGCGGAGTTCGACCATTGCGCCGGCCTTGCGGTCTTCGCTGACGAACAGGCCGATGCGGCCTTCGGCGGTTTCCCGGCCGGCCTTTTTATCGGCCGCTGCGGCGCCCCGTTTACGCAGAAGATCGATTGCCTTGTCGGCATCGCCTTCGGCCTCGGTCAGGGCCTGCTTGCAGTCCATCATCGGCAGGCCCGTGCGGTCGCGCAACGCCTTGACATCGGCTGCAGTAATCGTAGCCATGAGTGACACATTCCTCCTGCTGGTTCGTTCGACAACCTCGGCGCGGCCCGCTTCCGTGCGGAAGCCGGGCCGTACCGGGTTGCATGTTTATCGACTGAAACGCCGGAAGCAACCGGCGATCACCTACTGGTTCTGCTGCTGCTCGGGCGGCGCCACGGCCTCAGACTGCGCCTCGGGCTGCGCTTCAGATTGTGCCTCAGGCTGACTCGCCGGTTCGGCGGTCAGGGCCTGGTCGGCGGCCTGTTCGGCCGGCTGCTGCGGGGCGGCTTCCTCGGTGCGGCGGACGCGCCGTCGAGCGGGGCCGGCGGCAGCTGCCGCGGCAGCCGCGACGGCGGTCGTCTC
>JAWLBS010000510.1:0-2660 GCA_041687575.1 Phycisphaerae bacterium
TTGCAGGATGCGGCGGAAGTCCAATTCAAATCTGATGCGACGTACCTGGTGACCGGCGGGCTGGGGGGCGTGGGCCTGCAGGTGGCGCGGTGGATGGTCGGCCGGGGCGCTCGGCACCTGGCGCTGCTGGGGCGGCAGGCCTTGCCAGCGCGGGAGCTGGATGAACCGGTCGGTGACGATGCGGTCGGCCGGCGGGTGCAGGCTGTGCGGGAGCTGGAGTCGCTCGGTGCGCACGTGACGGTGCTGGCTGCCGACGTGGCGAATCGGGAGGAGCTGGCGGCGGCGCTGGAGGCGATCCGATCGACGGGCCGGCCGGTGTGCGGGGTGATGCATGCGGCGGGGGTGGCGGATGCCCGGCCGCTGCTGCAGATCGACGCAGCGGAGCTGTCTCGGGTGCTGGCGCCGAAGCTGACGGGGGCGTGGAACCTGCACGAGCTGACGCGGGACGACCCGCTGGAATTCTTTGCGTGCTTTTCGTCGGCCTCGTCGATTCTGGGGGCGGACGGGCAGGGGCACTACGCGGCGGCCAACCGGTACCTCGATGCGCTGGCGGCGCGGCGGCGGGCGGAGGGGCTGCCCGCGCTGAGCGTCAACTGGGGACGCTGGGGCACCGGCGGGATGCTGACGGCCGAGGCGCACGCCCGGTTTGCCCAGGCGGGACTCGGGCCGATGGACCCGGCGGCGGCGAGCGAGGTGCTCGGTCGGCTGATGGGGGCGGACCGGGGCCAGGCGATGGTGGCGGCGGTGGACTGGGACGTGTTCAAGCCGCTGTACGAGGCGCGGCGGGCGCGGCCGCTTCTGGCGCGGATCGAAACGGGTTCGGGCTCGGTGGCCGGAGAGTCGGCGGGCGCGGGTGAATTGCTGGGGCGGTTGCGGGCGGTGCCGGCGCACGGGCGGCGCGAGACGCTGGCGGGGCACATCGAGCGGGAGGTCGTGCGGGTCCTGGGGATGGGGACGGATCGCCGGCTGGACCGGTCGGCGGGCCTGTTCGAGATGGGGATGGATTCGCTGATGGCGGTGGCGCTGCGGGGGCGGCTGCAGTCGCAGCTGCAGTGCGATCTGCCCAAGACGCTGGTGTTCGAGCACCCGAGCGTCGATGCGCTGACGGAAGCGCTGCTGCGGGCGTGCTTCGCGGTGGAATCCGAAGGTGCGACCGCCGATGCAATCGCGGCCGGGGCGGCGTCGCAAGCGGCGGTGGACGAGCCGATCGCGATTGTCGGGGCGAGTTGCCGGCTGCCGGGGGCGGACGGTCTGGAGGCGTACTGGCGTCTGCTGGAGCAGGGCGTCGACGCGATCAGTGAGGTGCCGGCGGATCGCTGGGACATCGACGCCTGGTACAGCGCCGATCCCGATGCACCGGGCAAGATGTACACGCGGCACGGCGGGTTCGTCGAGGGTGTGGACCGGTTTGACCCGCAGTTCTTCGGGATTGCGCCGCGCGAGGCGAAGGCGATGGACCCGCAGCAGCGGCTGCTGCTGGAGGTGGCGTGGGAGGCGCTGGAAAACGGCGCCTGCTCGCCGGGGCAGCTGCGGGGCAGCCGGACCGGGGTGTTCGTCGGGGCGACCGCCAGCGACTACATGGAGGTGCTGGCGGATAGCGGCGCGTCGCCGGACGCGTACTACATTACTGGTAACAGCCTGAACGCCGCAGCCGGCCGGCTGTCGTACCTGCTGGGGCTGCACGGGCCGAGCATGGTGGTCGACGCGGCGTGCGCGTCGTCGCTGGTGGCGGTGCACCTGGCATGCCGGGCGCTGCGCAGCGGCGAGGCGGACGCGGCGCTGGCGGGCGGGGTGAACCTGGTGCTTTCGCCGCGGGGCACGGTGGCGGCGTGCCGGGCGCGGATGCTCTCGCCGGGCGGGCGGTGCCGGACGTTCGACGCCGCGGCCGACGGGTTCATTCGCGGCGAGGGCTGCGGGGTGATCCTGCTCAAGCGGCTGCGCGACGCGGTGGCGGCGGGGGACCGGGTGCTGGCGGTGATCCGCGGTTCGGCGGTCGGCCAGGACGGGGCCAGCGGCGGGCTGACGGTTCCCAGCGCCACCGGCCAGCAGGACGTGATTCGCCGGGCGCTGGCCGATGCGGGCGTCGAGCCGCCCGAGGTCGACTACATCGAGGCGCACGGCACGGGCACGTCGCTGGGCGACCCGATCGAGACGCGGGCGCTGGCGGGTGTGTTCGGCGGGCGGCGGGATGCGGACCGGCCGGTGGTGCTCGGCTCGGTCAAGACGAACATCGGGCACCTGGAGTCGGCCTCGGGGATTGCGGGGTTGATCAAGGTGGTGCTCTCGCTGCAGCACGGGCGGATCCCGCGGCACCTGCACCTGCGGGAGGTGAACCCGGCGATCGACCTGGCGTCGATCCCGGCGACGATTCCGGTCGAGGCGACGGCGTGGGAGGGCGGCGGCCGGCGGCGGATCGCGGGGGTCAGCTCGTTCGGGGGCAGCGGGACGCTGGCGCACGTGGTGATTGAGGAGGCGCCGACTGCGGCTGCGGCTGCGAGCGGTCCGGATCGGCCGGGTCATGTGCTGGCGCTGTCGGCGCGGACCGAGCAGGCCCTGCGGGATTTGTCGGGGCGGGTTGCGGAGGCGGCGCGGCGGCAGGGGGCGGCGCGGCTGGCGGACCTGTGTCACACGATGAGCGCGGGGCGGTCGCACTTCGAGCA
>JAWLBS010000511.1:0-2657 GCA_041687575.1 Phycisphaerae bacterium
GTGAAGCTCCCAGTAATCCCACGTGTGGGCGCCGGGAAACTCCTCGTACTCGTGGGGGACCTTTAGCTTGTCGAGCTCGGCGTGGTACCCGCGGTTCTGTTCGAGCAGGTGATCGTCGACGCCGCAGTCGATGCGGATCTTCGGGAGCTTGCCGGCCTTTTTCGCCTTTGCCGCCAGCGCGACCAGGTCGTGGTCGCTGCCGGCCGGGCGGGCGCCGAAGATCCGTTTGTACTCGGCCGGGTCCGGCCGGAGCCCGCGCTGCCGCCCGTACAGGACCGCGCCGCTGTGGCTGTTGACCGAGGCGAACGTGTCGGGATAACCGAGGGCGATCCGCAGTGCTCCATAGCCGCCCATCGACAGCCCACCGATGCACCGACTGGTCCGCGCCGCGCGGGCGGGGAAGGTCCGCTCGATGAAGCCGACGAGCTCTTTGCCGATGTAATCGGCATAGGCGGGGCCCTGCTCGTTATTGGTGTAGAACCCGCGGAAGCCATCGGGCATCACGACGATCAGCGGCATCTGGCGGACGAACCACTCGATCCGCGTGCGGCGAAGCCACATCGTGTAATCATCAGACAGGCCGTGGAGCAGGTAAAACGTCGCAAACGGCGGCTTGCCGGTATCGGGCAACAGCACGTTGGCGGCAACCTGCTTGCCCAGCACCTCGCTGGAGTAGTGCACGTGACACAAAGCCATGGCGATTCTCCCGAAAAACCAGAGCATCATCAGCACCGCCGGTCCTGTCAAGGCGAACCCCGGGCGCATCCTTTGTTCGGTGGTAGTCAGGCCCGGTTTGGTGCTTTCCCGGGGAGGCAGACCCCCGGGCAAAAACGCCCGTTTGACAGAACGCACCGGCAGAGGGATATTGCGATCGGGCCCCTCGTGCGGTGCGGGCCCGGACTGCTGATGCAAGGAGGCATGTGAGTGAGCGAAACATCCGCGAAAAAGCAGATTAGCGTCCCGATGCTGGACCTGACGCCCCAGAACGCGCCGCTGCTCGACGAGATCCGCGACGCCATCGACGAGGTCATCCGCTCGAACCAGTTCATCCTCGGCCCGCGCGTGCAGGCCTTCGAAGAGCAGGTTGCCGGCTACCTCGGCGCCCGCCACGCCATCGGCGTCTCCAGCGGCACCGATGCCATCCTGGCCGCCCTGATGGCCGCCGGCATCGGCCCCGGCGACGAGGTCATCACCACGCCGTTCACCTTCTTCGCCACGGTCAGCTGCGTCGTCCGCCTCGGCGCCCGGCCGATCTTCGTCGACATCGAGCCCGACACCTTCAACATCGACCCCAACCTTATCGACAGGGCTGTCACCGACAAGACCCGCGCAATCCTGCCGGTCCACCTGTTCGGCCAGCCCGCCGAGATGGACCCGATCGTCGCGATTGCCCGCGCCCGCGGCCTGATGGTGATCGAGGACGCCGCCCAGGCCATCGGCGCCACCTACAAAGACAGGCCCGCCGGCACGCTCGGCGAGATCGGCTGTTTCAGCTTCTATCCGACCAAAAACCTCGGGGCCTTCGGCGAGGGCGGGCTGATCACCACCAACGACGACGATCTCGCCCACCGCTGCCGGCTGGTCCGTGCCCACGGCATGGAGCCGCGCTACTACCACAAGTGCATCGGCGGGAACTTCCGCCTGCACGGGCTGCAGGGGGCGGTGCTCTCGGTCAAGCTGCCGCACCTCGACGGCTGGAACGACGGCCGCCGCCGCAACGCCGCGTTCTATGACCAGGCGCTGGCCGGTGTGCCCGTGGTCACCCCGGCGGTGCGTTCTTACAACGGGATGATCTACAACCAGTACACGATCCGCGCGGGCGGCGGGCATCGCGATGCCCTGCGCCAGCATCTGGCCGATGCGGGGATCGGCTCGGACATCTATTACCCCCTGCCGCTGCACGTGCAGGAGTGTTTCGCCGGCCTGGGCTACAAGCCAGGCGATTTCCCGGCCAGCGAGGCCGCCGCCGCGGAGGTCCTGAGCCTGCCGATCTACCCGGAGCTGACCCGCGAGCAGCTCCGGTACGTGGCGGACACCATCGCCGCGTTCTACAACTGACCCCGGTGCCAGTTGATCTGCCTGCATCGGGTGCCATGGCCGCCGGGGCACCCGATGCCGAGCGCAGCGCGGCAGTGGGTCGATGCGGCCATGGAATCCTTCGGATGAGCAGCGCGCTTCATGTCGGGTGCCCCGTCAACCTGCGGCCCGACCCCGCGATGCTCCTCTCAATCAGCCCTTTCCTGCCCCGGGCGCACGAAAGCGGCCGACGAAGGCTTGCGCCCCCGCCGGCCGGTTGTGTCATGCTTCTGTAAAAACTGTCAGCCAGCTTACTGTCCGGTGCTGGTGAAGTGCCACTCCCAGCCGCGGACGTTGAGCTGGGGCATGATGTGGTGCTGCGTGTCGACGCCGGCGATCGTGACCGGGTCGGCCCAGGTTGCCGCCTTCCACTCGTCGCTCTCGGCCGTGCCGGCACCCGCGTTGTACACCAGGTTCCACGGCTTCCTGTGCGTCTGGTTGTCGCTGCTGACGTGGCCGTCCATGTACACGACGTTGGCGTAGCCGCCGTGCCGCGTCCCCAGAATGACCAGGTGTTCGCCAGTACCGCCACCGTCCCGGCGCCAGCCGTCGTTCTCCGCGCATGCGTGGCCACCGACCCG
>JAWLBS010000512.1:0-2645 GCA_041687575.1 Phycisphaerae bacterium
GATCGCCGCGGGCGCTCCCTGCATGGACCGCATTTGCGGGGGCTGGATTCGAACCAGCGACCTGTGGCTTATGAGACCACCTGAGCTAGGCCTCTGCTCCACCCCGCAACCAGCCGTCCACCGCCATGGCAGTGGACGGCAGTGCACCACGGGTCAAACGGTTTTCGAAACCGATCCGGCCGGACCGGGGGATCCGACCGGGCACTGCAAACGACCCCTTCGCCCAGGGCCGTGTCGTACACCTACTGGGCAGCCAGGCCGTACTCCCGCTCCAGCATCGGCAGGGCCCGTGCGACGCACATCCGCAGGATGTCCGCGTCACGCAGCCCGCCAGCCATGATGGCGACCGCGTCGAGCCTGGCCTCCATCTCGGCAGGCAGCTTGGTCGACCGGCGGTTTCCGTACCGCGTCTTGGCCATTCCTCTTGTCGTTTCCGTCAGCGTTTGCGGCATCTGATTTGTCCTCACTCCCATCTCGGCCACCATGTTAGCATTCATCGGCAGTACCGTCAATACAAATGAATGAAAAGTAGAGAGAAAGATTTTCCCTTTCGGCTCACGAATGGTTGATACTGTGTTGGTGGGCTGCATAATTGCTTCTGGGAACAAGGAATACGCTGGAATGATCGATCTGGACGCCATGCCAAGCAAAGTGCGATACAATGTGCAGTTCAACCTCCGCGAGAACGGCGAGGAAGCCCTGCAGGCCCTCGTCGAGCGGACGGGCATGGTCCGCCAGGAGCTTGCGGCCAGGGTGTTCCAGTGGGTCCTTCGCCAGGACGATCTGCTGCAGGCGGTCATCCTGGGCCAGATCCCTGACCGATACGTGGAAGAGGTCCTCGATCTGATCAAGCAGGCGCACCGCCGCGAGGAAACGCAGGACTCAGTCGGTGAGGTCCTGGAGATCGAGGAGGAGCCCGCTCAATCCGCCCCCAGGCGCCGCCAGCGGAAGTAACGATCTGCGGTCCACCGGTGGGCACAGACACCAACAGGAGGACCGCATGACGTTGCTCAGTCTGCTCTTTGCCGCCTTCGTCGCCGCAGCTGCCCCGGCCAGCCAGCCGACCGTCCCCGATGCCCGGTACCGCCAGGGCCAGACCTTCCAGGTCGGCGATTGGCAGTACACCGTTGCCAAGGTCGAGTGGGACGACAAGTATGCGTACGCGGGCCTGGACGGCAAGCCCCGGTGGCGATCGCCACGGGAGGGCCGCCTGTACATGCGGGTGCAGCTCACCGTTGAGAACAAGGGCAGCCAGGCCGCGGAGATCCCGCCGCTGCGCCTGATCGACACGAACGGCCGCCGCTACGAGCCGTTCCGCTTCGACCCGCTCAAGACGGCACCCCCGCAGACACAGCGGCTCAACCCCGACACCCCCCAAAAGACCGGCGACGTCTGGGAGGTTGTCCCGCGCCGGTACCACCTGCTCGTCACCGACGGCGATGGCGCCGAGGCGATGGTGATCCTCAAGTACCAGGTGCCGAAGGTCAAGAAGTAGAAAGGTTGCGCGATGACAGAGATCCGCTGGACGTGCAGCAACTGCGGCCGGTTGCCCCCGCCGATCGATCCTGGTAATCTGGAGCGATCAAGTCGTACGTAAGAACCGGAGGATACATCGATGGCTAAGGTTCAATGCGCCAACTGCGACCGGACGCTCGGCAACCTCGAGGAGCCGATGGAACTCGGCGACCTGCTGGTCTGTTCTGAATGCCACACGCGACTGCTCACAGTCCCTCCTCTTTCGCCAGGACCGATGCATCCATCTATGCGACCGCAGCAGGGCCAGACGCCGACCGCGGACTACGCTTCGGCCCGTGCCCACACGGCGGCGACGGCGCACGTGCAGACGATCGAACAGACGAGCAAGAAGTGGAAGTTGAGGATCCTGCTGTCTATCGCCACGATGCTGGTCGGCTTCGCATGTATTCTCGTGTGGATCAGTACCGGACCGCACCCGGGCGGACCAGGACCATTCTTCGTGATTGCGACGATTCTATTTCTCGGCGGCCTGCTGGGGTCTATCGTCGCCAGGATCGGAGCATGGTGGTACCATGGATAAGAGGTGGCGCAATGACAGAGATCCACTGGACTTGCATCAACTGCGGCCGGGAGGCTGCCCCGAACGAGCCAGCCCGTGAATATGGCGTGCAGATAGTCTGTGAGAGATGCTACGGCAGACTGATGGCGGCAAACCCAAACCCTTCCACCATCCCGGAAGGGGCGGGATCTGCCATTGGGCCGGTTGGTGCGTACTCGCCTGTCCGCGAAGGCCTCGTGCCGAACGCTTGGATCCAGATGACCATCGGCACCGTCGTCCTGCTGGTCGTTGGACTCTTGGTCAGTGCTGGCCCTCCAGCCGTGGCGGTACTCGGCGGACTGGCCGCAATGATTGCCGGCTTGGCCTTCGGGGTCTTGCTCGTCATACTCCCTTACGAGATCGCCAAGCACAGGCGGCACCCCAACACGTCCGCCATCGGGCTGCTCTGCGCCCTGACCATCCTGGTCGGCGTCACGTGGATAGTGGCGCTCGTCTGGTCGGTTATGGACATACCTGAGCGCCCAAAGAAGCCCGCCGGCTTCGGCCGGTGATCAGACCGCAGGTCCAGGCTCGTCGGATGCCTGCCAGTCCGGCAGGTCCGCGATCTCCA
>JAWLBS010000513.1:0-2634 GCA_041687575.1 Phycisphaerae bacterium
CAAGGCCCTGCAGGACCAGCACGTCGTCAACATCAGCTCGACCTACTACGGCGGCGGCGTGGCGGTGAAACTCTCGAGCCTGGCGCTGCTGCTCAACGCACTGGGCATCAAGACCGGCTGGCGGATCATCCAGGGAAACCCGGACTTCTTCGCCTTTACCAAAAACGTGCACAACGCCCTGCAGGGCGGCGACATGGAGCTGACCGACCTGAGCAAGCGAATCTATGAGGAGGTCAACTTCGAGAACTCGGTCCGCATGCACATGAACCATGACATCGTCGTCGTCCATGACCCCCAGCCCCTGCCGATCATCCAGTATTACACCAAGAAGCAGCCCTGGATCTGGCGGTGCCACATCGACCTGTCCAACCCGCACCGGGAACTGTGGAAGTACCTCCGCGGGTTCATCGACCGGTACGACGCGGTCATCGTCAGCACCCCCGAATACGCCCAGGACGTCGATCCGCCGCAGTACATCCAGATGCCCGCGACCGACCCGTTCAGCCTGATCAATCGCGAGATGGCCGAGGACGAGGTCCGCTACCACCTCGCCCGCTACGACATCCCGACCGACCTGCCCATCGTCCTGCAGGTCAGCCGGTTCGACATCTGGAAAGACCCGCTCGGCGTGATCGAGGCCTACAAGATCGCCCGCGAGCAGGTCGATTGCCGCCTGATCCTGCTGGGCAGCGCCGCCACCGACGACCCCGAGGGCGCGCAGGTCTACGAGTCGCTGCTGCACCAGCAGGACGAGCGGATCATGCTGCTGAACATCGACGACAGCTTGCTGGTCAACGCCCTGCAGCGCTACTCGGGGGCCGTGCTGCAAAAATCGCTCCGCGAAGGCTTCGGCCTGACGGTCACCGAGGCGATGTGGAAGGGCCAGCCGGTCATCGGCGGCAACGTCGGCGGCATCCGCTACCAGATCCAGGACGGCATCAACGGCTTTCTGGTCAACTCGGTGCAGGAGGCGTCCGAGCGGATCGTCCAGCTGCTCCAGGACCGCAACCTGCACCGGGAGATGGGCGAGCGGGCCCGCGAGACGGTCCGCAGCCGCTTCCTGATGAACCGCATCCTCGAGCAGTACCTCGACCTGTACAGCTCCTTCGAGGTCGTCGTCCGCGTCCGCGAGAACCCCGCGCTGGTCAAGGCCCCGCCCCGGACCACCGCCCGGCGCGGCGCCGCCGCGGCGCCGCCGGCCGCACCGCACGAGACGGTCGGCGGGCCGGCTGTCGGCCACGCCGAGGAGCCCGCGCCGGACCTGCATGACGGCGGTGGAGGGATCGAATGAGGCTCGCCCGCTGCAGCGGCATCCTGCTGCACGTCACCTCCCTGCCGTCACGCTACGGCGTGGGGGACCTGGGCCCGGCCGCGTACCGCTTCGCCGACTTTCTGCGCGACAGCCGGCAGAGCCGCTGGCAGATCCTGCCGCTGAACCCGACCAGCCTGACCATGGGCAATTCGCCCTACAGCAGCGACTCGGCCTTTGCCGGCGACCCGCTGGTCATCAGCCCGGAGCTGCTCGTCGAAGACGGCGTGCTCGATAGGGCCGACCTCGCCGATGCCCCGACCTTCCCGGACGGCCGGATCGACTACAAGACCGCCCGCACGTGGCGCAACGGCGTGTTCGCTGTTGCCTGGAGCCGCCTGCTGAACATCGACCACGGCGACGAGTTCGATGCGTTCTGCGACGAGAACCGCTTCTGGCTCGACGACTATGCCCTGTTCCTGGCGATCAAGCGGCAGCTCGGTGGCAAGCCGTGGAACCAGTGGCCGCGGGACCTGCGCGACCGCAAACCCGCCGCCCTGCGGCGCATCGCTCGCGAGCAGGCCGAGACGGTCCTGCAGGTGCGGCTCTTCCAGTATCTGTTTTCCCGCCAGTGGCAGGCGCTGCGGCGCTACTGCAACGAGCACCTCATCCAGATCGTCGGCGACGTGCCGTACTACGTCGCCTATGACAGCGCCGACGTGTGGGCCCACCCGCACCTGTGGAAGCTCGACCGCAACAAGCGTCCCGCCTTCCAGGCCGGCACTCCGCCCGACTACTTCGCCGCCGACGGGCAACTCTGGGGCATGCCCGTTTACGACTGGCCGGCAAGCGAGCGGTCCGACTACCAGTGGTGGGTCCAGCGGATCGAGCAGAACCTCCGCCTGTACGACCTGGTCCGGGTCGATCACTTCCGGGGCTTTCTGGGCACTTGGCAGGTTCCGGCCGGCCAGAAGACCGCCCGCAAGGGCCGCTGGGAGCTTCACCCCCAGGACGCCCTGATGCGCAGGCTCTTGCGCCGCAGGCCCTACCTGCAGATCCTGGCCGAGGACCTCGGCGAGATCACCGACGATGTCCGGCAGTTCATCGCCCGCTATGACCTGCCCTGCATGAAGGTGCTGCAGTTCGGCTTCGACTCGCAGATCGGCTACAACGAGCACGCTCCACACAACCACCCGCGCAATGCCTTCGTCTACACCGGCACCCACGACAACAACACCGCCCGCGGCTGGTTCGAGCGCGACGCCGACAAATACACGAAGCGGCGCCTGGCGAGCTACCTCGGCCATGCCACCAGCGGGCGGCGGGTCAGCTGGGACCTGATCCGGCTGGCGATGTCGTCGGTGGCGGACACGGCCATCTTCCCG
>JAWLBS010000514.1:0-2629 GCA_041687575.1 Phycisphaerae bacterium
CGGGGCCGTGTACGTCGTGACCCGCATCGGCAGCCAGACCGACCCGCGTTCGACGGGTGTGCAGTTGCTCAAGTTCGCCGACTGGCGGACCGAGACGACTCCGAGCATCCAGATGGTGCTCTCGGCGGTGAACCAGTCGTATTTTCGCCAGCACCGCTCGTATGTGAGGGTCAACGAGAGCACCGGCCACACGGACGTGTGGGTCGGCTACAAGGACATGGCCGTGCGGATCTACCGGGACACGGGCTCGAGCCTGGCGCTGCTGAAGGACTTCAACCAGATCAGCGGGCAGACGTGCCTGAGCATCAACCACATGCAGGTGGATCCGCGGACGGAGAAGGTGTACGTCCATACCGGCTTCCACAAAACGTTCTCGGTGGAGGACTGGAGCGATCCTTCGTTTGCGTACCAGCCGCTGATCACCGCCGGCGACAGTGCGATCGACGCCCGGAACCGGCACATGTACATGCGGGCGGGAGGAAAGGGCAGTGGCACGATTCACCGGATCGACATCGACACGTTGCAGCCGGCCAACGCGGCGGGCACG
Source organism: Phycisphaerae bacterium (assembly GCA_041687575.1). Lineage (GTDB taxonomy): Bacteria > Planctomycetota > Phycisphaerae > UBA1845 > JANYLN01 > JANYLN01. The sequence continues at coordinate 548 of JAWLBS010000514.1, forward strand.
ACGACCAACGTCTTTACGGCGGAGCAGTTCTTCTACAACTGGTGCATCAATCAGGGTACCAGCGACCTGGGGCTGGCGGTGGCGTCGAACGGGAACCTGGCGGTGCTGGGTGGTATGAGCGTGTCGCAGATCTCGGGCAGGGACATCTGGTTCCTCGACGGCGAGGAGGCGGATGTTCCCTGGGCCCGCCGCTCGATCGTCCCGGACCTGAGCGGGCCCGGCTGCATCCGGTTCGACCTGAAAGGCAACCTGTACGTGGGGCAGCGTCCGGAGAACCCGGTGGTCCCGGCGGGCTTCGAGTCGGACTCGCTGTTCGCCAGCACGGTCGGCGACATCTACAAGTACAGCGCGACCGGCACGATGGAGAGCGGGAGCCTGTACCCGACGAACCCGACGGGGCCGGCGAAGGTCTACAACGTCCCTTGCGGGGCGAGGCAGGTCGAGTGCGTCACGCGGACTTCTCGGTTCGACATCGACGGTTACGGGACGCTGTATTACCCGACGCCGCTGGCGCAGACCTGTTCGGTGATGGACAATGAGGGCAACGAGATCCTGACGTTCGGCACGTACGGGAACATCGACAGCAAGGGCGGCCTGCCGGGCGAGTCGGTGCCGACGATCGACGTGCCGATGTGCTACCCCAACAGCGTGGGCGTGTCCGAGGACTACATCTACGTCGGCGACCTGGGCAACGCACGCATCCTGCGGCTCCGCAAGAGCTATGCCTTGGAGGCGTACACCCGCCAGGCCGTGCCCGGAGACGTTAACGGCGACGGATTCGTAAATGCAGTGGATCTGCTGTCCCTGGCACATGCCTTCGGCAGCATCAGCGGCGATGCCGAGTACGATATTCGCTGCGATTTCAACAAGGATGGGGCCGTCAATGCAATCGATCTGTTGACCCTGGCCAAGGCCTGGGGCACCTAGGTCAACGGCCAGGTCCCGTGTAATGACTTGCTGACAGTTTACGGTCTGAAGGAGTTCGCGATGCGTCTGCTCAGGAGAATGACAGTGAGATGCTCATATGTCATAGTCAGCATGGTGGTGGGGCTTGTGCCGGCGCTGCAGGCCAGCGCATGGAGCGAGTCTTCGCTTCCATCCTCGGAGTTGACGTGGGTAGAGGCGCCCGCCTTGGCGGAGTCGGCCCCTGGCCAGTGGCATGTGACGTTCGAGTTGAGCACGTTTACGGACGTGGAGGTGGCGATCGTGGATCGGGCCACGCAGGAGGTGGTCCGTCACCTGGCCGGCGGCGTGCTGGGCCCGAATCCCCCGGCGCCGCTGACGCCTAACAGCCTTTACCAGGACATCGCCTGGGACGGCCTGGATGACTACGGCGTGGCGGTGGCCGATCCTATGCAGGTGGATGTGCGGGTCCGGGCGGGCATGGATGTCGTGCTGCACCAGATGGCCGGCGGTGACCCCTACGCCTTCTGGTCGGACGAGATGGACCACGGCAACCACGCCCGCTGGGACATCTGCGGGCTGGAGGTCAAGCCGGACGGCCGGGTATACATTATGGGCCAGGGCAACGGCATCGCCCCGCCGGTGGTGCGTCAGTACGACGCGCAGGGCAACTACATCAAGACGATCTTCCCCATGCCGGCGGGCCAGCCGGTGGCCGACATGCAAGGCTGGGGCCTGAACGTCAAGCCCGACGGCACCTACTCGCCGAAGTTCAACAACGTGGTCACCCCGTCGATGACGACCACGACGATCGACCGGGGACGTGGCGTGACGGCCTTCCTGGTCAACAGCCTGGACAACGACAGCCTGACATTCGGCGACGGCAGCGCCTTTTCGCTGCTGGAGGTCCAGACCGCCGGCACGAACCCCACCGACATCGGCTCGATCGTGGCCAGCCCCGCGTTGCCCACGACGGCGAACATCTACGGCTCGGTGTTCACGTGCTTTTCCAATGATGGCAGCCACTTCTACCTCAGCGGGATCTACCCCGGAGACAGCATCGGGGCTTCCTGGACCGAGGGGTTCTGGGTGGACGGACGCGTCTACAAGGTCGATACGGCCACCCGCACCGCCACGATCTTCTACGACCAGGGTACGGTGCTGGTCACCGCCGCCGAG
>JAWLBS010000515.1:0-2616 GCA_041687575.1 Phycisphaerae bacterium
GTGACGACCCAGCGGTTGTGGAAGTCGGCCGGGTGGGACTCGATCTCGTCGGGGGTGCCCTTGTCCAGGAAGACCAGTTCGCCTTCGAAGCCATCGGAGGGCGTGGGCCCCGACCACATGCCGACGCAGTTGGGGGTGTCGAAGCGGCGGACCAGGACCGGCTCGCTCACGTCAGGGCTGGTGATGCGGAGCTGGCCGTCTGCGCACTCCCACGCCATCGGCATGACCCAGTCGCCGACGCGGTGCCGGCCGTCGGCGGGGGTCTCGACGCGCTGCACGTCGGCCAGGCCGATCTGTTTGAAGGTATCCTCGATGTTGCGGGCGGTGCGGGCGTAGCTCTCGAAGTTGCTCCAGCGGTCCTGTTCCCAGATCATCCGGACGTAGGAGAGGGCCTGCTGGCCGCTGGTCTCGGTGTAGAGGGTTGCCAGCAGGTCGTCCAGGGTCATTTCAGTCATATTCGCACCTTTTGTTTCATGTTCATGTTCACGGAATCGGACCGCAGCCACGTGGCGCCCACATTATAGCATGAGGGGCGCTCCCTTACGGTCGCGGCTCGTTGGTGGAGACGGCCTGGAGGCGGCGCTGGACCTGGGCGCGCAGGTCCTGGAGCTGGGCGCGATGGGCGTCGGTCAGCAGCGGCCTCAGCGTGTCGGGCCGGCTGTCGGCTATCTCCAGGGCGTTGTCGACGGCGGCAAGGGCCAGGCGGAGCAGGTCGGGCCGCTCGCCGTCGGGGTTGTCGGTGACGGCCGCCATCTGCGCCAGTTCGAGCCATCCTTGCGGCCACTGCGGGTGGTGCTCAAGGGCGGTCTGCATCGCCTGGATGGCCTGGTGGATCCGGTCGAAATCGATCGTAGCCGCGCCGAGGTACATATTGGCCAGGCCGAGCGACCGCCAGTAGTTGTAGTCCGACGGGTTACGCCGGACAGCGGCCTCGGACAGGGCAACGTATTGGCGCAGGTGTTCGATCGTTCGGGGCGGGTCTTCTTGAGAGAGGCGGTACCGATGGAACGCCGCCGTCTTGAGCGGCAGCGGGTCGAGGGTGTCGACCGCGGCGGCGCGCGCCAGCAGGTCTACCGCGGCCTCGCGCTGCCTGGCCAAGGCGGCATCACGTGCCCGGTGCATGAGGCTGACGGCGCGGATGGGCTGGATCGTCAGGGCGACGACGGCGACGGCGGCAAGACCGGCGAGGATCGACCCTGCGCACACGCGGGGGCGGCGTGCGGCGTCGGCTTGTTTGTCGGGGGCTTGCGGGCCGGACCATGCCATCGCCAGGGCGATCAGGCCCCAGAACGGCCACATCACGCCCGGCACCGACGGGGTGATCTCGACGGTGCAGTTGACGAAGAAGCCCACCAGGCCGGCCAGCAGGATCGCCGGGCCGCGGCCGCTGTGCGGGCGGCACTGGCTGAACATCGCGCCGGCGACCAGCGAGGCGACGATCGGCCAGGGCATGAGGATCTCGCGAAACTGGCGCGGCGTCAGGTCGCTCGCCGCGACAAGCCAGCATACCAGCAGGATCAGCCCGGTCAGCAGCAGGGGGTGCCAGCCGGACCGGTCGGGCTCGGTCGGGGCGCGGGCGGCGGCTCGCAGGATCGCCCAGCCGGCGGCGGCCAGGGCGATGAGGACCCCGCCCAGTCCGAACAATCCCCGTTCGGCGGCGACGTTGAGCAGCCAGTTGTGCGGGTGCGACGGCTGACCCGACGACCAGGGCGGGGCGATCTGGAGGTAGTTCTTGTCGAATTGCCGCAGCCCGACGCCGGAGAGGGGATGGTCGGCGAAGAGCCGGGCGGCGCCGTCCCAGTATGTCAGGCGGGCCCCGAAGTTACGGATGTCCCCGTTGAGGATCCTGGTACCGAGCAGTGTTTCGTCCAGGCCCGGTTGGAAGGCCAGTGCGACCAGGGTGATCTGCAGCGCGACCAGGCCGCCGGCCAGCAGGATGCCCAGGCGGCTGCGACGGTCCCGCCAGCGCCAGATGACAATGCCGGCGACGACGGCTGCGGTCAGCCCCACGACCGAGCCGGCGGTGCGGATCCAGTAGAGCACGACCAGATGCCAGCCAGCCAGCAGCAGCAGTGCTGCGGTGACGAGGTTGCCGAGGGTGAGAATGCGGCCGCGCGTCGGGGGGGCTTGGCTGGTTGGGTAATCCATAGCGGCGGTGTGGCGCTGTCGGGACGGTTTCGGGGCGGGCGGCTTCACGTCGGCCTGCGGCTCGCGCGGGCGCCACGGGCGGGTCGCCAGGGCGGCGCCCGTGGCGGCCAGGCCCAGCAGCAGGAGCGAGCCGAGCACGTTGGCGCCCTGGATGAATCCCATGGGCCGCGGGATCGGGACCAGGTGTTCGTATTCGGCGGCGTCGGGGTCGTCGGGATTCAGGCCCAGATCGGCCAGGACCTGCCTTTTCTGCTGTTCGTAATAATCGCCCTGTCTGTACTGCCAGAAATACTGCGCAGTGGCCCGGTAGCAGTTGGCGGCGACGACGGCGAGAAGCCCGGCCAGCATGGCGCGGCGCCAGGCGGCGCGGTGCAGCAGCAGGCGGTACAGGGCGGCGGCGGCGATCAGCGGCAAGGTGGTATCGATCACGCCGTTGAGGGCGAGGCGCTTGTCGGAGGCGACGGCCAT
>JAWLBS010000516.1:0-2602 GCA_041687575.1 Phycisphaerae bacterium
CAGATGCCGGACCTGAAGCTGATCGCCACGCGGTCGACCGGGTTCGACCACATCGACCTGGACCACTGCCGCGAGCACGGAATCGTCGTGTCCAACGTGCCCACCTACGGGCAGAACACGGTCGCCGAACACGTGTTCGCCCTGCTGCTGACGATCAGCCACAACATGGTCAGCGCCACCGAACGGACCCGCCGGGGCGACTTTTCGCTGCAGGGCCTGCAGGGCTTCGACCTGTTCGGCAAGACCATCGGCGTGATCGGCACGGGCGAAATCGGCCGGTGCGTCGTCCGCATCGCCAGGGGCTTCGGCATGCGGGTGCTGGCCTACGACGTGCGGCCCGACCGCGAGGCGGCGGAGACGTTGGGGTTCGAGTACGTCGATCTCGACGACCTGCTGAGCCAGTCGGACATCATCACCCTGCACGTGCCGGCCATCCCCCAGACACACCACTTCCTCTCCCACGAGCAGTTCGAGAAGATGAAGCAGGGCGTGGTGCTGATCAACACGGCCCGCGGGCCGCTGGTGGACAACCGGGCGCTGCTGCAGGCCCTGGCCGAGGGGAAGGTCGCCGCGGCCGGGCTCGACGTGCTCAGCGAGGAGCCGATCATTCGCGAAGAGGCGGAGCTGTTGCGCACGGTCTACCGCCGGGAGCATGATCTCCAGGGCATCCTCGAAAACCATGTCCTGCTGCGGCTGCGTAACGTTTACATCACCCCGCACAGCGCCTTCAACACGAAAGAGGCCGTCCAGCGGATCCTGGACTGCACGGTCGAGAACATCGAGGCCTACGCGAAAGGCCGCCCAACAAACGTCGTAGGCGATACCGGGCGGTCGTAAAGCTTTTCACGTTGTCATCCTGAAGCGCCGTGGTTGTCATCCTGAGCCATGCGAAGGATCTCTACCTCTTTGTGCGCGCTCCGCTCACGTTCTGCATGCCCCCAGCTGTCATCCCTGAGCAACGCGAAGGATCTCTACCAAGCGAAGCGTCCTCCGCTTGCGTCTGTGCCCCCCCCCGCCGTCACTTCGCCGGCCACAGCTCCCGAATATGCCCGGGCAGCGACCCGCGAATATCGCCGATCTCGCCGCCGGTGATCCGCTTGTCGAGCAGGCCGAAGACCGCCGTGGTCGCCTCCTCGGGATCGAGGCTCGGGTCGCCCTTGAGCCCCTCCTGCACCGAGGCGAGAAACTCCTCCTTGCTCCGCTGTTTGAGCGGCTTGCCGGTCGGCACCCAGCCCTCGTAGTAGAAGCCGCGAACCAGCATCGGCAGCTGCGCGCCGAGGTGAGCGGCCCCCTCGATCGTCAGCCGGTCGCGAAGCGCGTGCAGCACCGCCCGCAAGACCATGTAGGCCTTCTGCTGATCGTCGCCCCAATCGGTGGCCGCCAGCAGTTCGTTGAGCCAGATATGGGTCTTTTCCACAGTCGAGTCGAATGCCCTTAAGCCCGTGCTGCTCATACGATTCCCCTTCTATGCCATTGCCGTCCGTGAAAACGGGTTCTTTCGGAAATGTCCGCCTACTGAACTATTGAAGTGGGGCACAGTGATGTCAATTCGCCAGCGGGCCTGTCGCGGGTCTACAATGGGTTATGTTTAACCATGACTTTCACGCGAGTAGCGCCGCCTGCCTGAGCGTGTGCGGCATGGACCAGGTGCTGGACCTGCACGGAGACGTCGTCGATCCCGACCTCGTCGTGTTCTTCAGCGGAGACCAGTTCGTCATGGCGGCCGAGGTCATCCGCTCGTTCCAGGAGGTGTTCCCTCGCTACCAGCGGACCTACTTCGAAACCCTCCCGGCCGGCCTGCTCGAGCAGCAGATCCGCACGGGCGACCTGCTCGTGGGCAACCTCCGCATCCAGATCCAGCCTGACGTGCTGGCGTGCGACGAGCCGCAGCTTCGCCGGCTGCACACCTCGGACAACTGGTTCGAGGAGATCGCCCCCTACCTGCGCAACCGCCTGGTGCTGATGGTGCAAAAGGGCAACCCGCGACAGATCCGCACGTGGGACGACCTGGCCCGCGACGACGTGCGGGTGGTCATGCCGGACCCGCAGCTCGACGGCATCGTCCGGCAGGTCGAGCAGATCCTCCAAGCCATCGAGGGCGACGGGATCATGCACAAGATCATGAAGCACAAGATCGAAAAGGGCACCACCGTCCTGACGAACCTCCACCATCGCCTGGCGCCGCAGCGGATCCTGAAGGGCCAGGCGGACGTCGGCCCTGTCTGGTACCCCGAGGCCGCGCTGCAAAAGCAGATCGGCAACGACATCGACTGGGTCGAACTGCCGCAAGGTCAAGACGGCCTTTCGGCGGCGATGGCGGGCCGGTTCCGCGACGCGCCGCACGCCCAGGCAGCCGGCGACTTCCTGCTGTTCCTGCGGAGCAGCGAGGCCCAGCGGATCTACGCCAAACACGGCTACCTGCCGCTCAGCCAGAGCCAGATGCAGGCGTAGCGGTTACTTCTGCCCGTAGTAGGCCTCCGGGCCGTGCATGTAGGGCGGGCTGTGCCCGCCAAAGCCCCAGCCAGTTGGCAGCCTAAGGGCTATTTCTGCCCGTAATAGGCCTCCGGCCCGTGCTTGCGGCTGAAATGCTTTTCCAGCAGAA
>JAWLBS010000517.1:0-2587 GCA_041687575.1 Phycisphaerae bacterium
GGCATTCTAATGGCCGCCGCCCCCCATTTTCCAGTGCTCGCCCGCCGCCGCTCTCAGCCTTGATGCCGTTTGGCAGGGGTCTGACCCCGAAGCGCATGTATCCTAACGGGACCAGCGCCGAACCTTCTTGGCCGCTCCGCTGCTTGCGCATGCCACCGGGGTCTGACCCCGTGGGGTTCGAGCGGCACGGCGGGGTTTACCGCTCCCTCACGGTCGCGGTTCGTTGAAGCAGGACCGTGCCCCCCCCTCGCAGCGTTTTGCCCATGGGGTCAGACCCCGTTGCATCGCTCCGATATCGGTGCCCCCGCAGAGATTCGGCGGTGATTTCGTGTGCGGGCGTGCTGCAAGGGGTCAGACCCCCGAAGCGGTCATTTTCCAGTGGCTCGCCGGCCGTCGCTCTCAGCCTTGGTGCCGGGCCTTTTTCCGGACCCGCGCAAAGATAGCCCGAAATAGTTGGCGGCCGCGCAATTTCATGCTAAATTTCGCCGAACAAGCGGCGTGGTTCCGGCCGATGTGAATACACAGAGGCTCGATCAGGGTTGATAAAGGGGACACGCGTGCAGGGCGGGATGCCCGGCTTGCAGGCATTGCGATTCGTTGAAAAGACATATGACATCTTCAAGGACGGTCAAGACGTTGGCGTATCTGGTTGCGGCCATGACGGCCGTGACGTTCGTGCTGAGCATGGTGGAGCCGTGGACGGTCTCGCTGCGGCCGCGCGAGGCGCGGGCGGACCCGCAAGTCGCCCTGGCTGCCGTCCACCATCCCGACTGGCAGCACGTGGAGCTGGTGGTGGCGGCCCGGCGGCCCGGCCAGGCGACGGTCCTTCCCCGCACGCACCTGATCGTCCACCCCGACGGCCAGCTGGAGCGGACGTCGTTGTGGGCCTCGGCACGGTCGTTGCCGGAGAAGGTGATGCGGGTCTGTGCCGTCTACGAGTCCATGCCGAGCGACGCGATGCTGCGGGCGTGGCTGCGGGCCTGCCAGGACGCGGGGGTTGCCGATATCCGCCTCAAGACGATGCCCCAGACCAGCGCCGACCCTGCCCAGCAGCACGTCCTGCAGGACATCCATCGCCGGCTCAGCGCAATGCTCAAAGACCGCCCGGCCGCCTGAGGCCCCGAGCGGTTTTGTCCCGAAACATCCCCCCTTGCTTGTCGCTTTTCCGGATAGCGGGCATATTGTCTGACAGGTGGTGCCGCGATAGCGTCGGGCTTCCAGGTGTCCGCTGCCGGGGACCGTTGCGTCGCGGCTTCACCTAACGCCTTATGCCCGAGAGACTTGGGCGTGACGTGCGTTGACGCTGCCGGCGGCGGCGCCTAGCCTTGGGGCGAGACGGGACCCCGGCCGGCGAAAACGCCTGTAGGAAGCGCGCCACCGCGATTGTCACTTCGGTGTGTCTTTCGCATAGCTTCAGCCGGTGGGCGTTTCGGTCGATGCACCCGTTGTCCACCCTTGTCGGCATGGCCGGCCGGTGTGGTAAGATCTGGCAGTAAATGAAGATAGGGTTAAACGACCCATAGGGACCATTGACGCCGCCGGGGGCAGACCCTAGACTTGCGGACGCGGATTGCCCGGCCGGAGTGCTTCGGCCGCGGCGGCGCCTCAACCAGAAGATCGGAAGCAGGAATCGGTGCCGACGTTGCTGGACCAATATGAGGTACTGGACTACCTGGGTCAGGGAGCCCGGTCGAATATCCTGCTTGTCCGAGACCAGCGGGACGACCGGAAATACGCCCTGAAGCGGGTCTACAAGCGGACCGCCAACGATCAACGGTTCATCGAGCAGACCGAGATCGAATACGAGGTCAGCCAGGGGTTCACGCACCGCTTTCTGCGCAAGAGCTACCAGCTGCAGCGGATCCGCCGCTGGCTCAAGACCGTCGAAATCCGGTTGCTGATGGAGTACTTCCCGGGGCGCAGCCTCGAGGACTTCGTTACCGATGCGACGCTGGGGCAACTGGTCGAGGTGTTTATCGGCGTTGCTGACGGGCTGCACTCTCTGCATAAGATGGGGTGGCTCCACGCCGACATCAAGCCCAACAACATCCTGGTCGACGAGAAGGTCCGCGACGTTCGGATCATCGACTTCGGTCAGAGCTGCCGCATCGGGGCGGTCAAGAAACGCATCCAGGGCACGCCCGACTACATCGCCCCCGAACAGGTCCGGCGGTTGCCGCTCGACCAGCGAACCGACGTGTTCAATCTCGGGGCGACGATGTACTGGATGCTGACCGGCAAGCCCTGGCCCACCCTGCTGCCCGGCAGCCAGATCCGACCGGGTCAGAAGATCGACCCGACCCGCCACTCCAACGGCACGGCCAAGCCGCCGCACGAAGTGAACGGCCAGATCCCGCTGCCCCTGTCCAACCTGATCATCGACTGCTGCCGCGAGCGGGCGCAGGACCGGCCGGCCAGCATGAAAGACGTAGGGGTCCGCCTGGTGTCGGTGCGCCAGTTGCTGGCCAACCACGTCAGCCAGTGGCAGCCGCAAAAGCCCCAGCAGGTCCGCAAACCCGACTTCGATGCCACCGGCGCGTCCGCCTGGCCCCAGCCGCCCCAGCAGCCCGCCTCACGGAAGACGCCA
>JAWLBS010000518.1:0-2556 GCA_041687575.1 Phycisphaerae bacterium
ACCAAGGTGACCCGCCATGAACACGCCTGAAGAAGACATCCGCTGGATCTGCACCGTGTGCGGCTGGATCTACGACGAGGACGAGGGCGACCCGGACAGCGGGCTGGCGCCCGGCACCCGCTTCGAGGACATCCCCGACGACTGGTACTGCCCGCTGTGCGGGGTGACCAAGGCCGACTTCATGCCCCTGCACGAGTACGCCGCCCAGCGCGCCGCCCAGAACGACGCCCCGCGGCCTCGGGCCGCACGTGGCGGCGTCGGCGGGCCGGACTCGGTGGTCATTGTCGGTGCAGGCATCGCCGGCTGGACGGTCGCCGAACAACTGCGTGCCCGCGATCCCGACCGCCCGATCACCCTGATCAGCAATGACGAGGCGGCCGCCTACACCAAGCCAGGCCTGTCGATGGCGATCAGCCAGGGACGCGCCCCCGAGGATCTCGTCGAACAGAGCGGGCCGGCCAAGGCGGCCGAACTGGGCATCACCCTGCAACCGAATACCTCCGTGCTCGCACTGAACACCGACGGCAAGCGTCTGCTGACCGCGCGCGGCCCGGTCCACTACGGTGATCTGGTGCTCGCACTCGGTGCCCGTCAACGCTTTCGCGCCTTCGAGGGCGATGCCGCGAATCGCATTACCCGTCTCAACCACCTGGCCGCCTATCAGCGCCTGCGCGCCCGCCTCGATGGCGAGCCTCGCCATGTCACCATCATCGGCGCCGGGCTGATCGGCGTGGAACTGGCCGAGGATCTGACCGCTGGCGGGCATCGCGTGACCGTACTCGATCTCGGCGAGCACATGCTCGACCGGCTCGCCCCCGCGCCGCTGGGCAACGAGCTGTGCCAACACCTGAAAGCCAAGGGCGTCGATTTTCGTCCCGGCACCAGCCTCGCCCGCGTCGATCACGCCAACGGGCGCCTGAAGGTGACGCTGACCAGTGGTGGGGAGATCCGTACCGACGAGGTGATCTCGGCGATGGGCCTGGTACCCAACACCGACCTGGCCCAGCGCGCCGGGCTGGTCACCAACCGCGGCATTCTCGCCTCGGCGCAAACCATGCAGACCAGCGACCCGCACGTCTACGCCATCGGCGACTGCGCCGAGATCGGCGGCAACAGCTATTTCTTCATCGAACCGATCCGCCGCATGGCCACGACCGCCGCCGCGGCCCTGAGCGGCGACTGCCTGCCGTTCGAGCACCGCCCGGCGGCCATCCGGGTCAAGACGCCCAGCCTGCCGATCATGCTTTGCCCGCCCGACCGCAAGCTTGTGGACCTGGGCCGCTGGACGCCGCACCCGGTGGACGCGGGTCAGCGCAACGACTTCGTCAGCCGTGGCCAACTCGCCGGATATGCATTGGCCGGCAAGGCGGTCTCCGAGCACGAATCCCTTTACCGGCGCGTCACCCGACCTGCCGGCTGAACGCGGCCACCGCCGCCGAACCACCCACCGGGCCAGAAGCCCCAGGAGCAACACATGAGCAACCCCCTCATCGAACCGCAGGACTTGCAGGGATTACTCGGCACCACCGCCATCGTGCCGATCGACACGCGCAGCCCCGAGGCCTATGCCGCCGGTCACCTGCCGGGTGCGATCAACATGCCGGAGATCTTTACCTTCCTCGCCACCTCCACCCCGGAAGGTCCAGGGAAACTCTGCACGAGTCGATAGCGTCTCTGCGGGACCGCCAAGGACCTAGTTGCAAGGCGCAGTCCGCCGTGAATGGCCGTGGTCCTTCACAAGGACTGCAACGCCGCAAATGGGTCCTTGGCGGCCCGCCCGGATGGGGGCTTGCGGGTTTGCCCGCACTCGGCGTTGCCGCCCCTCGCCGGGCAACTAGCCCGCCTTCGGCACGGCGCCTTGATTGCGAACAAACCCGCAAGCCAGAGGCGCCATCGAATCGTGCAGAGTTTCCCTATCCGAACTCGAACAGCAGTTCAGCGAGAAGTTCGGCGCCATCGGCCTGGAAGGGAAAAAGACCGCGGTGCTCTACGAGGACGCCATGGACACGGGTTTCGGCCAGTCCTGTCGTGGCCTGTTTCTGCTCGAACACCTGGGCTACCCGAAGGACAAGATCCGCATCCTGCACGGGGGCTTCCAGGGCTGGGTGGCGGCCGGCCTGCCGGTCAGCACCAGGACGCCCACCCCGGTCACCGCGCGCTTCCCACTCGACAGCGGCGCCACTGACGTCATGCTGGACAAGGACGACGTGCTGGCCGCGTTGGGCCGCGATGACGTGGTGCTGCTCGACGTCCGCGACGTGGACGAGTGGATCGCCGAGAGCTCGTCGCCCTACGGCAAGGATTTCTGTCCGCGCAAGGGACGACTCCCCGATGCGGTGTGGCCCGCTTCAAGTCACCTGCCGAGATTCGCGCCGAGTGCGACAGCGTCGGCATCTCACCCGACTCTCAGGTGTTCCTGTACTGTTTCAAGGGCGCCCGGGCCTGCCGATCGAGGAGGGCCTGCCCTTCGTGGCCTGACCTGACGTGCCCTTCCGGCGCCAACGCATTTCAGTGGGGCCCGGCATGCCGGGCCTTTTTCCTGCGGGCCGAATGGAC
>JAWLBS010000519.1:0-2554 GCA_041687575.1 Phycisphaerae bacterium
CCTACGATTTCCACCGCCTGCTGGTGGCCCAGGGGGTGGAGGCCCGCAAGGTCAAGACGAGCGAGTTCGGGCAGGAGATTATTCGGCATATGGGGTGAGGCCGGCGCGGCGTTATCGTGGCTACAGTCTGCAGCGGTCAGACCGCGGACCAAGGCTGGCGTAGCAGGGGAAAGGTCAGATGTCGACGAAGGATGACAAGACGGTCATCTACGGCATTGCCCCGCGAAGGGAGGAATGGTTCCCATACGCAGAGCACGAATGGCGGAGAAGGGCTTCGGGTAAAACGTTCTGCCGGGGATGCATGCGGGTTCGGTGGGACCTTTATCCTCGCCCCGTTCACGTCAAGCTGGAGCAGTTAAGCGGTGGGATGATTGTAGGCAGCACATTACTGGCGGTCATAGGCATCATTCACAGACGCCTGCTATCCGTCGTTGAGGAATACCTGGCCAGCCATGTGTCTCTTGGCGATGTGTATGACCGGTCCGGTGCGAAACTGCGCGACTTCCGGACCTTCTACTCGCGTGACTGCATCAACGTTCGCGGCTCAAGCAGTTCCGAGATCAGGGAATGCCTGATCTGCGGACGGGTCTCCGTTTTGCCCGAAGGCGATCGATACGTTCTGACACATCAGCTCGGGGACCGGCACATCTACCACGACGCATTCTGTAGCATGTACATCTCCGCATGGCTTGCCGGTCGCATCGACTGGGACAGGTTCAAAGAGGTGGAGCTGTACCCGATCCCCGTTCGCACCTACCCGCAGGATGGTCTGCGGCTTCCGGGGGACCCGGATTGGTCGGCCCTGGGGGTACCGGCTGCGAGCTACGTGCCCAAGGTGCTGAACCTCCAGAGCCTGCAAAACGCTCCGGTCGCCGATGTGGAGGCGTTCGAGGACCGCATGGATGGTACCGGCATTTCTGGCCTGCTGCCGCCGTTGCCGAAGGTTACAGCCCCGGAGCGCTTTCGCTACTTCGCCCGGGAATCTGCGCGAGCAGGATCGTCGTCCGGCAGTGGCTTGGTTCGCGCGGCCATCTACAGGTTAGCGCTGCGAGATGACCGGTGGCCCGTAGTCGATTATGAGTGGCGGGACAAGGTGTCCGGCAAGATGTTCTGCAGGGGGTGCGGGCGGATCCTTCAGGCTCTCTTTCCGCAGCCGATTTACGTGAAGCTGAGCGAACTACCGGACGGCCTGAGCGTCGGGCCGGTCGAGGGAGCGGCGATCGGAATCATCCACGTTCGTTTCCTGCATCGTCTGATGGATCACATCAATGGCTTTGCGTTCGGCGATGTGTACGGTCGCCGTGAAGCGAAGATCGATGAGTACAGGACTTGGTACCCCGACCGTGTCATTCTGATCAGAGGATCAGGTGCCCCGCAACCCCGGGAGTGCCAGGCATGCGGCGGCATCGACTACAGGATCGTCGGCGACCCATACGTTCTGCGACATCAGATGGGAACGCGGCACGTCTACCACGATGACAAGTGCAATATCTATGTCGATGATTGGTTGGCTGATCTGGTCGACTGGAGCGACTTCCCTGACCTGCGGCTCGATCCGGTGCCGATCCGAGACTACCCGGAAGATGGCTGGTGCTTACCCGGGGACCCGGACTGGCAGCTGCTGGGAGTCGAGTGCCGGTATCTGCGCTCGACGGCCTGCCCTGCGGCAGGGAAAGAGGCAGGGCACCTCTACGCCGGATGGGACAGCCCATCCCGCCTCGAAGATTCTGGGGCTACGGGTTCTTGTCCGCCCGCCCCTACCCGGCTTGGCCTGAATTTGAAGTACTATGCTGGGCCATGGACAGGCATGGCCGGTTTCGTCGGCGAGAACGGACGCTGCTTTCTGTGCGGTCTGGTAGGGCCGTGCTTCGAGTTGGACCGTGCGATTTGTCCGGAATTGCCCTCAGCGGCAAGAAAAGGCAAGGCCGCATGCATTGCATGCTTGCGGGCCGGCCGATTCGGGTTCTGGCACAGGACGGATATCGGAACGCTCGGCGAGAAGGGGCGTGTGGACGAGCAGGGACGGCGGCTGCGGTTGCCGAAGGGCTTCGCCAGGCAAGCTCTCGTGGATCTTCGGCGCACGCCCCAGATCGCATGCAACCAGGAGGAACTGTGGCTTACACACTGCGATGACTTCATGGCGTACCAGGGCGTCTGGAATCCATCGGATTTCTACAGTCATGCCGCCGACGGCAATGGGCGCGAGTTGTTCCTTCAGATGACGGATCACGGCCGCGAGTTGTGGGACGACTGCTGGCTTGACAAGACGCAGCCCCTGACGACGTGGTACGCGACGTACTACACGTTCAAGTGCCTTCACTGCGGCAGACTGCGGGGCACCTGGGATACGGATTGATTTGGAGCGCGCCCTGCAAGCCCCGAGTCTTGGAGGCGTGGACGGTCCGATGGCGGGTACCAAGCCGCGATGTGTGCGGCCATGGCACCCGGCAACGGGCTTTGGCGGGCGCAGCCCGCCCTACATTTGTTGTAACAGGTCGAGCAGCTCGCGGTCGAGGGCGTGGCCGTGCCAGTCTTCGTACTGGACATCGGCCCG
>JAWLBS010000520.1:0-2549 GCA_041687575.1 Phycisphaerae bacterium
CCGCTTCCGTCAGCGCCTTGTGCGCTTCTTTGAGCTGCTCGCGGATCGGGATGTTCTGCGGGCACTTGCCCTCGCACAGGCCGCACTCGGTGCAGGCGCCGACCTGTTTGCCCTCGGGGTCCCACACGTCGTTTTCGATCTTGGCATAGCCCCGGGTCGCGTTGTGCCAGTTGGTGTAGATCCGCGCCAGGTTGTACAGGCTGAAGATTTTGGAGATCCGCACGTTCTGCGGGCACGGCTCGCAGTAGCCGCAGCTGGTGCAGTACAGGTCCGCCGCCGCCCGCAGTTTTTTCAGGTGCTCGTCGATGACGGCGTAGTCCTCGGCCGACAGGGGCGTGTCGTCGCCAGCCACCCGGGTGTTCTGGTCGATGATCTCGCAGCTCTCCATGCCCGACAGGGCGAGCGAGACGTTCGGGTTGGCCAGCACGAACCGCAGCGCCAGCTCCGCCACGTGGGGCACGTGCGGCAGCACGCCGCCAAAGGCATCCGCCGAGGCGATCACCCGCCCGCCCGCCAGCGGCCCCATCACCGCGATGCCGACCCCCTTGGCGCCGGCGTGGGCGATCGCCTGCTCGTACGCGCGGTCCAGCAGGTTGTACTGCACGGTGAACGCCTCGAACAGCCCGGTGTCGATCAGCCGGATCATGTTCTCCGGCTTGTCGTGGCACGACGTGCCGATGTGGCGGATCAGCCCGCGGTCCTTCGCCCGCAGCAGCCACTTGCCGATGGCGGGCTCGACCGCCTCCTCGTACACCTTCCAGCTGATGCCGTGGATGTTGTACAAATCGATGCAGTCCACCTGCAGCAGCCGCAGGCTGTCTTCGAGGTTCTTGTGCCAGGCGGCCTCGTCGGTGCCCTTGTAGTCGTTCTTGGTCGAGACGATGACCCGGTCGCGGTACCCCTTGAGGGCCTCGCCGACCGCCCGCTGGCTGTCGTGGTTGCAGTAGAACACGGCCGAGTCGATGTAGTTGACCCCGGCGTCGAAGGCGTGGTGGATGATCGGGATCGCCTTGTCGAGATCGACCTTCGCATCCTTGCCGGGGCCCGTCATCGGCAGGCGCATCGCCCCGAAACCCAGCTGCGAGACCTTTAACCCCGTGCGGCCCAATGTGCGGTACTTCAAAACGGAAACTCCTCATGCCAGTGGTTACGTGTCGCCCCCGCGGATGCATCGTCGGTGATGCCCCGAGTGTAGCCGCAAGGCCGCGCGATTGTCCAATTGCCCCAGGCGGTTGGACACCATTTGCATAGGGCCACCGCGCCTCGAGACGGCCCTGCTGCGGGCTGGCAAGGGCCTTGCGGATACGTCCCGGTCCGTCCACAATGCGGCCGCTGTCGGTAGTGTCGACAGGTGGTTCCGGGGGCGGGGAGAAGTTGTCCATGCAGTTTCGTTTCCTTTCGCGCTGGCTTGTGCTTGGCGGCGTGGTCCTGGCAGGCAGTGTCTCCGCCCGGGCCGAGGTGTGGCGCTTCGCGGTGCTCAGCGATACCCATGTCGGCACCAGCGGCAAGTTCCTCAAGCGGTTGACGGCCCTGGCACCGGCCCTGGCGGCCGAGGATATCGACGTGCTGCTGGTCACGGGCGACCTGCAGGACGGGCTCTTCGGCAGCAGGCGGTCCCGGCTCGCTGCGTGGCGCGAGGCGATGGCCCCGCTCTACCGGGCGGGCGTGATGGTGCTGCCGGTCCGCGGCAACCACGACGGCGGCATCGAGCCGGCCGTCTGGCGGAGCTGTTTCCCCGAGGTGCCCGGCAACGGTCCAGATGGCGAGAAGGGCCTGACCTTCGCCTTCGAGCACAAAAGCGCCCTGTTCATCGGACTGGATCAGTACGTCCGCCCGCATCGCGTCAACCAGCCGTGGCTCGACGGGGTGCTCGCGCGAAACCGACAGCCCCACGTGTTCGTCTTCGGCCACGAGCCGGCCTTTGCCGCCCGGCGCTCGGGGACGCTGGCGGACCGGCCCGCTGAGCGGGACGCCTTCTGGTCGAGCCTGGCGGCCGCGAACGTCCGCAGGTACTTCTGCGGCCACGACCATTTCTACGGCCGGTCGGCGATCGCCGACCATGCCGGCCGCGTCGTCGAGCAGATCATCTGCGGGACGGGCAGCGCTGGCATGCGGGGCGATTCGGACTATGACGACGACCGGGCCCGCGCGATCGCCTGTGAGGACGATGACCGCGGCTACGTCCTGGTCGAGGTGGCTGGCGACGTCGTGACGATGGGGTACCGCGCCGTGCGCGACAGCGACGAGATGATCCTGGCCGATGCCGACGAACATCGCTACGACGTGGGCATCGACACCCGCCGGCGCAGCAGCACGCGGATCTTCGCGGCGGGGACCCCTTGATCCCGATCTGAAACAGCCCCTCGAACGGTCCATGCGGCGGCCCGTTGCGCCTGTCGTTCGGGGGCACCGTCGGCCGGGGCGGTATCGGCGAGGGCTGGACGGTCTGCCGGGGTCGGGGTGGCCTGGCCCCGCGTCCACGCGCGGCGGGGGCGGGGGCTTAACGGCCTTCCGCAGATTTCGCAGATTTGCACAGATGAAAAACGACA
>JAWLBS010000521.1:0-2548 GCA_041687575.1 Phycisphaerae bacterium
CCCCTCACCGGCTCACCGCCGCCCCATCCCGCACCCGCACCAGCCCGTCGCCCGCCGCGATCAGCACCGCCCCGTCCCCTACGTGCCAGCCGCCGACCGTGCCCGTTCCCGGGACCTCCGCCACCACGCGCATCGCCGCGGCGCCGTCGCCCTCGCTCGCCGCGCCGTCTGCCCACAGCAGCCGCCCCGCCTCGCCCTTGGCCGACGTCGCCAGCACCAGCAGCCCCCCCTCGCACACGGCCGCTTGCCGGATCCGCGCCCCCGCCCCCGCCTCGCGTCCCAGCCGTAGCGTCCGCACCACCTCGCCGCTGGCTGCGTCGACCAGATCCACGCCGCCCTCGGCAACCAGCCAGATTCGCTCGACGTCCGCACCTGCCGCATCCCCAGGCGCGTCGGTCCGGCCGTTCGCTACGCCGGCGTCACCGCCCGTCGCCCCGCCCCCGCCCGCCAGCACCGCCACCGGCCCGCCCGGCCCGCGGCCAGCCTCCGCCCGCCACAGCACCCGCCCCGTTAGCGTGTCGATCTTCACCAGCCGCCGGTTCGCTTCAGCAATGTATAACGCCGTCCCCACCCGCAGCCGCGCCGCCACGCGGTATCGTCCCTCCGCCGGTGCCTCCCACGCCAGGTCCCCCGTGTACGCGTCGTACGCCTCGACCGACCGGCTGGCGATCAGCATCAACGTCGCCGCCGGCAGCATCTCCACCGCCTCGGCCGGTACGTTCCGCCGCGGCTCCAGCAGCGAGATCCCCTCGCCCGTCCGCAGGTCCAGCACCCGGTACGCCACCCTGTTCGCCTGGCTGCACCGGTACGCCGCCAGGTCCCCCGCCGCCGCCGGCGCTGCCACCAGTGCCGGCCGTGTCTCATGTTCCCAGACCACCTGCCCGTCTGCCCGCCCCAGGCACACCGTCCGCCCCGTCGCGGTAAAGACCACCACCGCTTCCGGCGTGGCCGCCGCCGCCAGAAGCGACGGCACGTCCTCCGGATCCACCGCCGGGTCTTCCGGGTCCGGTCCCGCCGGCCGCCAGCCCCACACCTCGCGCCCCGTCCGCGCCTCCAGCATCGCCACGCGGTACCGGTCATGCATCAGCAGCCATGCAGGGCGGGCTATGCCCGCCAAAGCACCAGGCGCGGTCCCCCGGTCCTGCGTCAACGAGCCGCGACCGTGAGGGAGCGGTAGACCTCCAGATCGGGTGCCATGGCCGCGCTGTTGGCGGCCATGGAATCCTTCGGATGGATGGTTCGTCGCCGTTCCAGGCACTGTCTCGATCCCGGGGCCACGGTCCTGCAGCTGTTCGCCGGGCCGTGCGTCCTTCGATGCGGTCGGATGTCCACGGTCGGCGCCTGCCTCGCCATCGAGCACCACCGGCCGCCCGCTGACCGGCCGCGCCCACCGCTGCTCGCCGCTGACCGCATCCAGCCCCCGCAGCTGGGCCCCCGAAAAGGCCAGCACGATCTCGCCCTCACCGCCGACCGCCGCCGTCTCCAGCAGCGCAACGCCCTCGCCCAGCACTGCTGTGCCATTGACCTGAAGCGGCGGTGCAATCCGCGCCACGCGCGGCCGCCCGCCCGCCAGGTGTCCCGCCATCGCCGCCGCGTACTCCTTCGCCCGCCACGTCCGCCCGTCGCGGGTGAACGCCAGGTCCGGCTCGCGCTGTGCCAGCCGCGCCGTCCACGTCGCCGCCGCGCCCGGGTTGTCCAGCGCCTCGTACGCCTGCGCCAGCCGCAGCATCGCCCGAGTGCCTGCCGGTGCGTCCTTCGCCGCCGCCGCGACCGCCCTGCGCAGCGGCTCCAGCGCCGCCCGCGGTCCCTCGGCCGCGTAGTCGAGCTCCGCCATCGCCACCAGCGCCTCCGGCACGTGCCGGCTGTTGGGGTACCGCCTCAGCATCTCGCCCAGCCGGACGCGGTCCCGTTTCTGTCTCGCTTCAGCCAGCATCGCGCCCGCCTGCGCATCGAAGAGCCTGTAGACCTCCTGTCCATACTTCTCGATCAGGTCGTTGATCCGCCTCTGCGCCCACGCCCCCGTCGCCGCCGCGCCCGGCCCCGCCCCCGGCAGCGGCATCTCCGCCAGCACCGGGTTCGACAGGATCACCTGGAATGCCTCCACCGCCTCGGCAATCCGCCCCTGCTCCAGCCGCACGCCCGCCAGCAGCAGCTGCAGGTGAACCTTCGCCTCGGCGTCCGGTGGACACTGCCGCGCGACCGCCAGCAGCTCATCCGCCACCGCCAGGCCCGCCTCCGTCCGCCCCTGCGCATAGTGCCCCGCAAACGTCAGGCACGTATCCAGCAGCCGCCGCGTCACCTCGCGGCCCGCCCGGCGCGGATCGGTCCCGCCCCGCTCGACCGCAACCCGCACCGCCCGCAGTCCCGCCTCCGGCCTCTCGATCCGCAGCGCCAGCTCCGCCGCCCGGATCGCGTCGATCGGCCGGTCGCTGCCCTCCATCCGCTCCAGCAGCCCCGCCAGCGGCACCTCCGGATTGCCCATCTGCACCAGGTATCCGTTGGTCCCCAGCAGCAACCTGCCCCCCGCGACGACGGGTATCCCCGCCGG
>JAWLBS010000522.1:0-2524 GCA_041687575.1 Phycisphaerae bacterium
TTATACCATGAGCGATAGCCCCGATTACATCCTCGACCTGTCCGGCATGGCCGTTGCCGAGGAAGCGGAAACCGTCGACCTGCCCGGCGGTGTGAGTCGGGCCGACCCTCGGCCGGCGGTTTCGCACGAGGCCCGCAAGTGGATCGGCGTGCACTTCCAGTGCTGCGACGTCTACACGCGGATCTGGCGGAACCGCCAGGGGACGGCCTACGTCGGCTACTGTCCGCGGTGCAACCGGCGCGTCCAGGCCCGCATCGGCGCCGGCGGCGTGAATGCCCGGTTCTTCGAGGCGGGCTGAGCTGCTCACGTTGCCTCCACGCCCCATTCCTGACGATCCTGCCAGATTCACCATCTTTCCAGACGGTCCTGTGTATGATTGAAGTAGCGTGCTGGGCGGCAGTTAAATTTGCAACCGCGGCCGGAGTGTTTGCTTTTGGCGCGGGGGCATGCCGTTTGCAGGGAACTCTCGTCGGGAGCAGGGCGGCCAGGCCGGATCTTCGGCTCCAGGAGGCCGCGGCATGGAAAGAAGCACACAGTACGATCTTCGTCGCGCTGCGCCGACGGATGGCGCCGGGCGGCTTGGCGCCTGCGCGATTTCCGCGCGGCTCGGCGAACCGCGACGCGCCCGCGCGCTCGTGCGGGCGCTGCTTGCGATATTGGCAGCCGTTACATTATCGGCACTTGTGGCGGCGGCTATGATCATCCTCGCCGGCTGCAGTCGCCCCGAGCGGGTGCTGGTCATCCAGCCGGTCGCGTGGGAGCAGGCGCCCCCGGCCGAGGCGCCCGACAGCGGTCCCGCCGCCGGCGAGGGAAACGATCGAATCGTCCACATGGTTACCGCCGCCGGTCCACGGAGCCTCATTTTTCCGGCAGAACCGGGCCTGACGCCGGTGCCGGCCGACCAGATCGTCCGGGCCGATTGGCCGACCGTGGCCGGCCGCTACAGCTACGGACAGACGGTCTACTTCCAGGAGCACTGGTACGACCGGCAGGCGATCGGCCCGTACGATATCGACTACGGTTATAGAATATTCAGATCGACCAATGAGGGTATGCTGATGGGCGACTGAGAAACGGGTTTCGGGTTTCGGGGGCTCGCTACTTGCCACTATTTGCCGTTGTCCGCGGGCTGTGTTATCTGTATGTTTCTGATCGGCACGGGGACGTTGCTGTTGCGACGGTTCACACAGGAGGCACGTGCATGCCCGAGCGGGGCGCCAAACCGGACTACCAGGATGTGCTTGCCGCGATCGAGGAGGCCCGCGGGCGGGCCGGGCGGCGGCTGCAGGTCCGGGTGCTTGGCCAGTCCGTCGAAGGCCGCGACATCCCCTGCGTCGTCTGCACCGATCCCGAGTTGCCCGATGAAAGCAAGCAGCGCGTGCTGGTCGTGGCCGGCCAGCACGGCACGAAAGAGAGCGGCCGGGCGATCGCCCTGGCCCTGATGGAGTGGCTCATCTCCGAGGACGCCGAGGCTGAGCAGGTCCTTCGCCGGCAGGTGGTCGCCATCATCCCGTGCGCCAATCCCGACGCCGCGCAGCGCGACACGAAGAAAAACGCCAAGGACGTCGACATCGCCCGCAGTTACCACATCGACGCCCCATCGACCAGCCAGGAAGGCTGGCTCATCGAGCGGTTCGCCCTGGCGCTGGCGCCGGAGGTGTTGGTCGATATTTTCGGCCGGTCCGGCGGGTCGATGCGCGAGCACACGACCCCCTCGCCGACGCTGCCGTTCTGCATCGACCGCACCTACCAGACGATCATGTGCCTGGAGATGGCCCGCGTCGCCGAAGAGGCGGGTTTCCCCCAGACCGAGTTCCGCATTCCCGCCGGCCTGGACGAACCCCGGACCAACACGCTTGGCGAGAAGATGGCTAAGGAGGCCAAATCCCTCTCGTTCCAGATGGAGACGATCGAGCAGTACTACGGCGAGGCCGAATGGCGGGCGAGCGGCATGGTCCGCCTCCGCCGCCTGCTGCGCTACGGGATGGAAGACGCCTTCGGCCTGGGCGCGGCCGGCTACCCGAATCACCTGGTCTCCGGCACCCGCACCTACGGCCTGATGGCCCACGGCACGACGCCGGCCGCCCGGCGTCAGAACCGCGTGGAACTGGCCACGTTCCTGCGGACCAATTTCGCCAGCATCCATCGCGGGGAGGACGGGCTCGACCGTTGTGCGACGATGCGGGTCGAATCGGAGACATGTCACGGCCATAGCCCGCAGCGCTTCAGCATGGTCATGCGGATCAAGAAGCCGTGTCGGATCGAGTCGGTGGAATGGCACGGCGAACCGCTCTGCCCCGACAGCGAACACGGCTACGAGACCTGGGAAGACCGTATCAGTGTCATGGTCAAGGCCAACGTCCTCGAACCATTCGGCGGCGAGCAGCGGTTCCTCAGCGTGCGGTATGCCTCGCCCCTGTTCGACGCCGGCGGATGGCCCGCGCCTTGATCAGGGGTCTACCGCTCCCTCACGGTCGCGGCTCGTTGGTGCAGGACCGTGGCAGCCACCCAAGGGGTCAGACCC